>SLHW01000062.1 GCA_007135955.1 Candidatus Saccharimonadota bacterium | reverse complement strand
GAGCGCTCATCACGGCGGTATGGCTGCCCTCGCTATGAAAAGTAAGCTTGAAGGCGGTGACAGTATTGTTCAAATCTTTGTGTTTAACGCAAATCAAGAAATCATTGACAACCAAGCGACTTTTGTAAAGGGTGCGCCGCAATAAGCGCAACACATCCAAGACCGCCTGGACTCTACGCATCCTAAGAGATTGCAGCTATGCATAAGAAATAATTGTACTTACTATATTGGTGAGTATGGTTGACGGTTTTTTAGTGAGCGTTCGAGCTATGTGAAGCAAGAAATAGTGGCCTAACCTGCTCTAGTATGCTGTACCAAGCATATGCGTATAGGGTGAACTTATATAGGCGCTGTGTTTACCTTGCTAGTTGAAGGTAGTAGAGTTAAAACATGTCGTATAACATAATTCTGTTTGACGTTGATGGTACGCTCTGCGATCCAGGTCCATCTCTCATTGAATCTGCCAAGTTTGCACTCTCTCAGATGGGAATTCAAGAAAATGACGAGAATAATCTACGTAGGTTTGTAGGTCCACCGCTCGAGCATTCATTTGAGGATTATTATGGTTTTGACAAGGAAAAGACTAAACAGGCTGTAGCGTATTTCAGGGAAAAGATGCAAAGCGATGGTATAAAACTTTACAAAACTTACGAAGGCATACCCGAACTACTCGAATCATTAAAACAAACCGGCAAGACACTCGCTGTGGTGACTTCAAAGATAGATCATATTGCTGAAACAGTGCTAAAAAACGCTGGTTTATTCCATTACTTTGAGGTGATCGGTGCCCAGCAAGCTAATATAGTTGTACGGAAAGAGTTAATACTTCAAGAAGTTCTCTCCAAGCTTAATGCGAGCGACAGGTCATCGATTATTATGGTTGGTGATCGCAAGTATGATATTGAAGCAGCGAATGTACAGGGTATTGATTCAGTGGGTGTGCTCTGGGGTTATGGAACAGTTGATGAATTTCATTCAGAGGGTGCTACGCACACAGCAAGCGATGCCAACGAGCTAAAAAACCTGCTCACACAATAAGTCGCCGATTCTGATTTCTTTCACTGCGCTGTACCAAGTCGCTTATGCTTAAAGACTCCCTCAACCGGAAGTCTTTTTTTGCCATTGTGTAGTGGCAATTCCAGTTTAGGTCGCCTACCTTTTTTAGTGCAATGTGTGTTGCAAAGGTGGTGAGTTACTACGAAATAATTGACTTTAATACACGCTTATGTTATTATTGATATATTAAACAATAAATAAAAACCAATATTAATCTAGGAAAAAATCAGAAATGAGCGAACACCTATCACCTAATCCGTCCCCGCAGGAAACAACTGCTACTGACCCGTCAGCCCTTCGCGATAATCTTACGCCACCTCTTGACGAAGAACTGCACATGCAGAAGGTTGACTTTCTTGAAGGGGTTTTATTAGAACAGACTACTGCTAATCTAACGGCTCAGCGTGAGGTTCTCTTGAAAGCTGTCGGTGGGCATCGTGAAGCCGAGCGGGTTGATGTTTGGGAAGCTGTAAAAAAACAAGAATCACGCCGTGCTATCGGTGAAGTACGCGACCTTCTAGTAGAAGAAGCTTTTAGTGCAACTAAGCCAGAAGAAGAAAAAGACATCTTTGACAAAGTTGTTACTAGGATAACACTAGATATACGTGGCACCACTGACCCCGATAAAGTACAAGCTGGCCCTGATGTAGTCGATTTTACCGTAGGTAGTGAGTTGGACGGGCTGGTTGATACAGGTGAACTACAAGACCCTGCAGTACTGGCAAAAGCTACAAAAACTATTCGTTTGCTCGTTGCCGACGGTCTATACAAGCTGCACAAATGGGGTAATGCAGATCAACTTAGGACAGCTTTAGAGCTAGTTGGAACTTATGCGGAATGGGTGCCTGATTTTAATCCCAAAGAAGCTGGTTTTGACGAAGCTAAGGCAAGTTTGACCATGTCTTTAGCCGCCTTACAACTAGACCAGAGCAGCAAACCGAATTATCAGTATGCCAAGCCAGAGAGAAACTACCTTTTTGCCCAGACTGCTGACGGCTTAGGGCAGCTTCGCCGTACCGAAGCACACATGTTCTTGCGTTATCAAGATTTTGACCTTCCACAGCCTGCGGCTGAACAACCACAAACGAATTAAGTAGCTACAGCTAGCTCTGTAAGTCATATCGTGGCTTTGTTGAGTGGTTTTCTGCAAAGTAACACTATGCCCGTAAAGTAACAACGCGCCAGATGTTATACAGTTCGAAAATCCGACTCTATGCTCCGCCAGCAAAAAAAAGAATCATTGCTGCGATAGCTCTTTTTCGCTGGGGAGACTTATCTGCGATTGGAGCTGACGAAAGAGTGAGCAAAGCGAACAGGCCGGGTCTAAGCAAGGGTGGCTCGCATAAATTTCATTTCGAGCACTACGAGGAATGAAATAGCGAAGCGCAATCCGGTCGGTCATTCAATGAAAATACCGTTACTTTCCGGTGGCGGTATCTTCATTGATGGGCTATGTTCATGATGTGTGTCGGCTTAGAACCGCTATCCTCTCCATTGAGTCAGGAATTTGAACTTCATCGATGACTAGACGTATTATTAACCCTATGAAGAAGATATACGTGTTTGTCATAGTTATTGTTCTCCTTATTGTAGGCTTTTTTGCGTGGGAAAAGCTACGCAGAGAGCCTCAAACTCGAGAAGAAGCTGTGCGCCAAGCACAAGAGTATAAACCCGACACTGCCTGTATCCAGGTATCCACTCCTGCAGTCCATACGACTACAGGTGCCAGGTATACCTTTCCTACCGGTTGTCTTGCCCCTGGCTGGGAGCGCGAACTCTAAACAACAAATCACAACTATTACCCTACGCTGTAGCTGTTCTAATATCCGACTCTATGCCCCTCCAACTATGTTTTCAAGCCGGATCAAGGTTCTAGCTTCCTCCACCACTCTGTACGAAGCGGCTTATGTTTTGAAGACTCATTCACCTGAGTCTTTTACTATTTACTTTTGTTGCTCTGCACGAAGGCATTATGAGCCCATCAGTGTCGAGACGGGTGCTGCCATGGTATGCTCTAGGTTAGATGAAAAAACAACCATTAAGTAATACCAAGATGAAATTATTGAAGATTAGTTTTATTGTGATTGCGTTTTTTGGTGCTATAGGTGTATATAATTTTATATTCCAGCCCAAAGATATAGGCTTGCAGCTAGAGTATATAGGTAAGCGTGACTACGGATGCTGGTTTCTTTGCGGTTCACTGCCAACAAGCACGTACTATTTTTCAACTGACATGACGCCAAGTCAACTTGATGACTATTTTAAGCGAGGCGATTGTGAAACCGGAGGACGTATTTTCTCAGCCAGCTATGAAGGCGTATTCTTAAACTGCACTACATCAGAGGGCAGAGTATCGATAGTCTATTATGATACCAATCCGCAAAACGTGGTAAGCACTTTTGACTTGAAGCAATCCGATAGGAGTTTCGTCGTAGGTATAAACAAGTCAATATACCGCACTATGAAATCTATGCTGTAGTCACCGATTCAGTTCTCACTTCGTCCGCTACGCTGTACCAAATAAAGTGCCCGTTCGTCTAAGGACGGGTATTTTATTTGGCTATATACCCCAGTGATTAAACCTGCAACCGTAGGCATAGGCTGCCAGTATAGCTACATCTTTTTATAGACTTCCCGTCGATGGCCGATTCGAATAATTAATACTATGAGCACATCTTTCTTCAGTTGATATATAACGTGGTAGTCACCATGCCGTATCCGAAATAGGTCAATCGACCCCTTGAGCTTGGCCGAACCCATTGGCCTTGGTTCAGTTTTGAGCTGCTGAATTTTATTAATTATCGCTAAACGATCAGGGCTAGAGAGTTTGCGTAATTCTTTTTTGACGCTGCTTTTGTATTCGAGTTGAAGGCTCACACCTAGAGAAGTCCTTCCCTTTTAAACTCAGCGACTAGTTCGTCAAAAGAGTGGGTAGGTTCATTGGCCCGTTTCTTCGCCTCCTCAATATCCTCTAGATCTTCGAGCATCTGATATTTGAGGGCATCCTCTACGATTGCAGAAATACTCTCGCTACTTTCGGCGGCCCGCATCTTTAGTGCTCGAAACAGTTTGTCGTTTATGGTGATGGTAGTTCGCATAGTAAGATTCCTTTTACGCTACAAGTGTAGCATATTTGCATCAATGCATCAATGCATCAATATGATCCAAGACTTATGTGTAGCTCAAGCAAATTAACTGCAGCCGTATATTATTCGACAAGGTATCACCAGTCTATGCAAATCTCCCAGTACTATTTTTGAAGACTGTTACTTGAGTGTTTACACAACGCTTAATGAAGTGCGGCCGCAATGGATATCTGCTTTGTTGTTTTTGGTGAGTTTATCCCAGAAGAAGGGTAAGTCTAGAGTAGGTTCAAATCCTGCCGCACCGCCTGATATGATGTATCACAACATTGGGCAGAGTTGCACCAATGAAAGAGTCGGTCTCAAGATCGGCTTATTCATTGGCTTATGATCGCAGGAACTGAACTTGCAGCCATAGCAACTAGCCGTTAAATCTAAAATAGATTTTTTGTGATTTTTATCACAAAGCATTACCGGATTTCTGGCTATTCTTTATCCATAACCTTAAAAAATAAAGAGATTAAAATGCCAGCCATAAAAGAAAGACACAAGACACAATATCCACCACACGAGTTATCTTTGGTGCCTGAAATCGTGGAGTTTGAGCACTCAATAACAACCTTTACCAACGGAGAGATTCAGCCTGTAAAAAGGCTAGAAACTATCAGGCATCATCTGGGAAAAAACAGCACAGGAGCCTGGGTGCACATAAGTCCAATCGAGCTAGAGCAGCCAGAACCCGGTCTTCAGGGTCGTCTTTTAGAACTGAGCGAGCAAGATGTTTCAGTGCATTTACTAAATCCGCAACAAAAAGACAATAGGTTTGCGCCAGGTCGCGTTTGCTTCCCTGTTAAACAGACGGGAAATTCTGGTAATTATGAAATAGATGGAATGATTAAATCTTTTGCTGCCGCCGAAGGAGCTTGGCTGCAAGCTGAGGATGTTGCTGTGGTAAACGGGTTGCCTGTTCTAGTTTTTGATATGGGTGACTTGGAGAATGAGCAACGAGCAGCGGTGCTTATCAAGCAATCCGATACGTTGTTTCTGGATCTACCGAAAGAAGACACTCCAACGATAAATTCGCTTTTAGATAGAATAACTTCGCCAGAGGCTAAAGATGGTCGTGTCATCTTCTTTGATACTTCAGACGTCACAAGAGCCCTAGCCAAGGCAGCAAGAGCCCGACATACAGCTGTTACTGCAGAGTCCGAAGAGCGAGCCGCTTAAACTCTATCCTGCACACACAAAACCCACTATACTGTTTTCGCGTGGAGAGGTGCAGGAGTGGTTGAACTGGGCTGTCTCGAAAACAGCTGTGCCGCTTTCGCGGTACCGAGGGTTCGAATCCCTCCCTCTCCGCCAACATAAAAACACTGGCTTTTCGTCAGTGTTTTTATGTTGGCGAGGGTTTCGAACCCAAGGGTATTTTGCCTTGGCAAAATACGAACCGAGGTGTTCGGCGAAGCGAAAGCTCATGCAGGAGGCTTCAGTCGATAGCCCTATCCTATTCTGAAATCACTGTATCTTTGCTATAATCACACACTGCCAGGAAGGGTGACCGAGTGGTTTATGGTACTTGTCTTGAAAACAAGCGTGCCGGCAACGGTACCGTGGGTTCGAATCCCACCCCTTCCGCCAGGAACGTAAGCCCGACCCTTGTGGTCGGGCTTACGTTCCTGGTCAGAAAGAGCGGAATCGAACCCAATGCGGTTCGATTACTGTCAAATCTTTGGTTTGCACAGTATGTAGCGAGATGATGAACTATGTCTACAGACATAATCTATCATTGAGCGTTCATCCCACCCCTTCCCCGTTTATTTACTTTTTCTCCGGCTTCTTAAAGATAGCCCTTAAAACAGCACCGATAGCCAAAACCCCTGTTCCAACCAGTGCGATTACAACTGCCACCTGACGAAATAGTTGCTCAAGAGCCTCAAGTACCGATAGCTGCAGAGTAGTTGCTTGATCGATAGCCATTAGCCTGTCGAGCATGAGCCACAGTAAGCCTGCAGAGAGTACAAGTAGCGCTCCATTGGAGATGTAGTGCCAACCAAGCTTGCGAACGCCTCGTTTTTTGCTTTGATTAACCAAGACTACCGCCAGAGATGCCATAATTACCAGTCCGACAGCTGGCCAGAGAGAGTACTCAAGTAGCTGAAAGTACCGTGGCGCATTGGATTCGCCAGGGTCAAACTCCCCTTCTCGAAACAGCTCATCAGATGAAATCGTTGCCGCTGGTAAAAAGTCCTCAGATGCCAGCAGCGAAGCAACGTACTGCTCACGCTGCTCATTGACATCAAATCCAGGCGGTAGACACGACAGCTCCCATGGGTCAGCCGTGGTCTGTAGTTGAGCTGGTGTGGTGCACGCAGGGAGCCCACGAAGCTGCTCGGCCATATTGTCTCCGAGGCTCTCAACAAATGTTGTACGGGCATTATCGAAGTCTAATGCAAAAGCCAGTGTTTCAGAGTCGCCACGCAACCAATCATAAGTACTATCGATAGCTTGCTCAACTTGACGCTGCACTACATCAGCGTCAATAGCGTCATCTACCGCAGCCCTTACTGCTGCTACGTCACCCCGTAGTTTGTCTGACTGTTCGACAAGGTGTTCTGATACTTCACTGACCAGCACCTGATAGAAACCAGCTTCTGACAGACTCTGCTTTATTGGTTCTGGCGTAGCGAGTACCTGTAGAAATACTACTGAAAGCACCAGCCAAATAATCGCTAATTGCAGCAACAATATCGCCAGTAGCCTTCCAAAAAATCGAACAATTTGCATACCTAGCATTGTACAAGCACTTCCCTGCTATGGCACAATAGAGGCATGGAAGATTCAGTTTTTACCAAAATTATCAAAGGTGAGCTACCAGCTCACAAAATATATGAAGACGACAAAACTATAGCCATTATTCCCCTGCACCCAATTGCCAAGGCTCACGTGCTTGTCATACCTAAGAAACAAATCGATCAGTTTATTGATCTACCGGATGATGACTATCAGGCGGTCATGGCCACGGTAAAAAAAGTCGGCCAACAAATTGATAAAAAAGTCCGACCAAAGCGCGTTGGCCTACAAGTAGTTGGGCTAGATGTGCCGCATGTTCACGTGCATGTAATCGGCTTTGACACGCTGGCTGAATACCGCGAACATCCTGATCAATCAGCGCCCCCCGATGAAGAAAAGATACAAAAGCTCGCAAAGCTACTCGCTTTCTCGTAAACTATAACTATGACAAACGGTGTAATCTCATTTTTACTCGCTATTGGTACCGCTACGTGGGTTTACAGTAAATTCCATCGTAGTACTGGTGGCAATACCCAAAATGCCCTCATGGGGGCTGGGGTCGTCGGCATCATTGTCTTTATATTGATGTTTACGCTACTGAGCTTCATCCCTGATTAAAAATACTTGACGCGTCACGTATTTTCTAGCCATTTGATACTAGCTATAATTGGATTTTTTGTAATTAAGTAGTAATATACGGTGTATGAATGAGGAAGAGCTAGGGCGGGCATTGCAGGCTGCGCGTAAAAACGCTGGCCTAACGCAACAACAGTTGTGTCACAAGGCTAATTTGAGCTATTCCACTCTTGCAAAGATTGAGCGAGGTGCCATCAAGGCTCCATCAATTTTTACCGTTCACTCGATTGCCGAGGCGCTTGGACTATCACTCAATGAGCTGCTCAGTGATATCACTCCAGATGTTCCAAAGAAAAAGCAATCAGTTACTGGTATCAAGTTTGTCTATTTTGATATTAATGGCTGCTTAGTTCACTTTTATCATCGAGCGTTTACTATCTTAGCTGATGATACTGGTAAGCCGGCCGACATGATTGAGACGACCTTTTGGCACTACAACGATGCTGTTTGTCGTGGGGAAATGACTATCGAAGATTTCAACACCGTGCTCGGTGAACAACTAGAAAAACCAGGTATTGACTGGCGAGAATACTACCTCGAGGCAGTTGAGCCAATCCAAGAAATGTATGAATTAGCGCACTGGGCTGGCGAGCACTATCACATCGGGCTGTTGAGTAATATCATGCCAGGGCTGATTCCGAACATGCTTCAAAAAGAGATTTTGCCGCGACTCGACTATGATAGCATCATTGATTCGTCTGAAGTAAAGGCCATCAAGCCCGAAGAAGAGATATTTACCATCGCAGCTAGCAAAACCGGATGTCCTCCAGAAGAAATACTGCTGATAGACGACTCCAGAGCCAATATAATGGCCGCAGAGCGGCTTGGGTGGAGAGTGTTGTGGTTCGATGCTTATCGGCCAGTAGAAAGCGTTAGGCGTGTCCGCGACGCACTCCGCTTCGAATAGGGTTACGCATCTAGCTTCTGGTTGATGTGTCTCGTTGCGAACTTTAACCGCACTTGTTGATAAGAGGCTATGTTTGCTTTTAGATCTCTTGAGAAGCTATTTGGCAGAGGCTTTTTGGTAGCGTGCTAGTTCACCCTTAATCTTGCTGAGCTTTTCCTCGGCACTCTTGAGTGCTTGTTTTGATTCATTGACTAGCTCTTTTGGAGCTTTCTTAACATAGTCTTTGTTGTCTAGGCGTTGCTTCAGACTGGCGATTTCTTTTTCTACATTAGCTTGGTCGGCTTCAAGCTCGCTTAGGTAGCGCTTTGCGCTCGCTTGGTCAACGTCAAGCCAGCAGTTTCGCTTAGTGTCAGTTAAGCTGAGCCCATGGCCATCCTCTACCTCCGAGACTGCCACTAGCTTGGCTAGTTTCGCAATCAATTCACCCTGCTCTTCTAGCAGCTCATCTCCCTTGTGGTAGAGCGTCAGGGTGTTGTGGATACGCAAGCTTGCGCGAATATTTCGTATTTCTGTGACGATACTCCTTATTTCTTCAAAAACCTGAGCCTGCTTTTTGTCGGCAGATCGTGGTGTTGGCCAAGGGCTGCTTATGAG
>SLHW01000055.1 GCA_007135955.1 Candidatus Saccharimonadota bacterium | reverse complement strand
GGTTTACAGTGTTTCCCCGGAATCCATTTGCTCGTAGTCTCGCACTCATAGTTATCATTGCTGCTATTAGCATGTCAGTCTTTTATAATACGCATCGGTACTTTGTCGCTTGGCCGAGAACACCGGCTGTACAAATAGAATTTTCTACCGAGCAGTCAGAATAGCGGATAAACATTTGCTACAATAGTAACAGTAATAAAAGAGAGGAAACTATACTATGAGTCGTTTTGATCAAGCGAAGATGCTGATGCAGGTGAAAAAAGTTCAAAAAGAACTAAAGAAAATGATTATTTCAGTCGAAAAGGGCGATGGTGCCGTAATGGTTGAAATAACTGGTGAGCAGAAGATTAAAAAAGTACACCTTGACCCTGAGCTAATTGATTTTGATGACATAACTCAACTCGAGCGCTGGCTAGAGGAAGCAGTGCGAGATGCAATAACAGAAAGCCAACGGGTTGCATCTGAAAAAATGAAACCAATGATGGGTGGTCTAGGCGATTTAGGACTATAGCCTATAGCTAACTATGCAGTATTTACCGACATCGTTACAGGATGCTATCGAGGCGCTGAGTGTTCTCCCAGGGGTTGGACCAAAAAGCGCAGAACGGTTTGCCTATTTCTTGCTCCAGGCAGAAGATATGCCAGTAGAGCGCCTTGCTGACGCCATAAAATCACTAAAATCTGGTATTGATTACTGCGAGGTTACCTATGCTCTGATTGAGAAAAATCAGCAAGTAAGCCCCTTGTATGATGATTCGTCTCGTGACAAAACAACCATTGCAGTAGTCGCTGATAGTTTTGATATTATCGCCATTGAAAAAACTGGCGTTTATCAAGGGACTTATCATGTGCTGGGTGGCTTATTGTCGCCAATTGATGGCCTGGGTCCAGAAGACCTCCATATCCCAGAGCTACTTCGCCGGATCATTAAGGACAACGTCAGTGAAGTAATTCTGGCAACTAACGCGAGCGTTGAAGGTGAATCGACAGCACTCTATATTCAAAAACATATTAGTAACGATACTATCAAGATTACTCGACTGGCACGAGGTCTTCCAGTTGGTACTGATATTGATTACGCTGATCAAATTACACTCAGTCGAGCACTGGAAGGGCGAACCTCACTATGAAAAGAGAGCTAGTAGACAAGCTGTCTGCTTTGCTAAAGCAGGCTGATACAGTGGTAATCGTTCAGGCTGATAATCCAGATGGTGACAGCATGGGTTCAGCGCTAGCACTCGAATTGATTCTGGGTAAACTAGGCAAAGAACCCTATCTGTACTGTGCAGTAGATACTCCCAGTTATCTTCGTTATATGGCAGGCTGGGACAGGATAGTCACTGAACTACCAAACACCTTCGATGCCAGCATTATCGTCGATACTTCAACTAAAACCTTACTCGAGAAAGTGCTCGAAAAAGGTGACCTTGTAAAGCTGGCAAAAAAACCCTCTGTCGTTTTGGACCATCACGGTACTGTCGAAGACGAAATTGATTTTGCTGACGTGCTAATTAATGATTCGACGGTCTCTTCTACTGGCGAACTACTCTACAGTATTGCGAAACAACTCGATTGGCCAATCCCTGTCGATGCAGCAGAGCACATCATGACATCAATCCTTGGCGATACCCAAGGCCTTAGTAATGACTTAGCGCAACCGAGCACCTACCGTACTATGGCGGAGCTCGTCGAGCTTGGCGTAAATCGACCACAACTCGAAGAAAAACGACGTGCCTATAGCAAAATGCCTGAGAGTATATTTCGTTATAAAGGTAGACTAATCGAACGAACAAAGCTCGAGCTTGATGGGAGGCTAGCGTTTGTACACATTCCGCATCAGGAAATCATTAACTTTAGTCCACTCTATAACCCGGCACCACTCATCCAGTCAGATATGCTACAAATTGAGGGTGTTGTCGTATCAACAGTTTTAAAAAACTATAACGACGGCAAGGTAACCGGCGCCATTCGTTGTAGTAACGGTTTTCCAATAGCTGGGAAACTCGCCGAAGCACTCGGTGGTGGCGGGCATCCTTATGCTGCTGGATTCAAAGTTACCGACGGCAGCACGCTCGCGGATGTACAGGCAAAACTTTTAGAGGAGAGTGAGGCATTACTACAAGAAGTCAATGAACAAGGAGACGGTAGTGAAACTCTATAATACGCTTGCCCGAGAAAAGCAATCGCTCAAGCCGATTCGCGATAATGCAGTACGTATCTACACCTGTGGTCTTACCGTGTACTCGCAACCACATATTGGCAACTGGGTTGCTTACATCTATTGGGACATCCTCGTAAGAACTCTCAAAGCCAATAGCTACAAGGTCGAGCGAGTACAAAACATTACAGACGTCGGTCATCTTGTCAGCGATGATGACGAGGGTGAAGACAAGATGGAAAAAGGCGCAAAAAACGAAGGAAGTACTGCATGGGAAGTCGCCGAAAAATACATCACCATCGCAGATAAAGAGGCCTACGAACTTCTGAAGTTGCTCCGCCCAGAACACATGCCCCGAGCAACTGATTATATAAAAGAGCAAATAGACTTCGTATTGGAACTAGAACAAAAAGGCTATACCTATCAGATTGCAAATGATGGTATCTATTATGATACAGCCCGACTCGATGATTACGGCAAGCTAGCCAAGCTAGACGTCGAGGGGCTAGAGGCTGGCAAACGGGTTGAGAACTCAAAAAAGCGAAATAAAACCGATTTTGCTCTATGGAAGTTTAGCCCAAAAGACAAACAAAGAGACATGGAGTGGGATAGTCCATGGGGAAAAGGTTTTCCTGGTTGGCATCTCGAATGCTCAGTAATGGCGAGGGAGATTCTCGGCGACACTATCGATATTCATACCGGTGGCATTGATCACATAGCAGTACACCACACCAATGAAATAGCACAAACCGAAGCACTTACCGGCAAACCGTTCGCAAACATTTGGCTACACAATAATCACCTAAAAATTGCAGACGGCAAAATGGCAAAATCGCTTGGCAATATCGTCACACTCCGCGATATTTTAAATAAAGGCTACGAAATAAATGCATACAAGGTATTGGTGTTGTCAAGTCACTATCAAACGGGGGGTAACTTTACCTGGGAAATATTAGATGCCGCAGCAGCTCGACTTGATAACTACAACAGTATGGCTGATTTAGTACATCAATCGTTTGAAGTTGATGATTACTTTGGTGATATTGAAACTCTACACAACGTCAAGACAGCGCTCTCTGACAATCTCGATACACCAAAAGCGTTGTCGCTACTCGACAAGTTAGCAGATAAGGTAAATACCCGACTGGTCAATCAAAGGCAACTACCCGCGCTAAAAAAAATATTAGCTGACTTGGACGAATTGCTAGGACTTAATCTATCAGCACGGCCAGATATATCACCGGATAAAAAAACACTACTGGCCCAACGCGAAAAAGCGAGAGTATCGAAAGATTGGCAAGCGGCCGACGCTATTCGCGATCAGCTTGCATCAAACGGAATTACAGTAAGAGATACTGACTACGGTCAGGTTTGGCATCAGACAAAAACTTAGGCTATGTTTTTTTCTGATGCAGCCGATAGTCGCCTAGCAATCGCTGTGCAACTTTTGCGACATCGAACTTTTTTATATGGTTTGCTTGTAGCCTTGCTGTCTGCTGACGAGTTTTCGGATGCTCAATAAAGTAGGCAAGGATAGCTGCAAATGACGCTGTGTCTTCTGGATCAAACAACGCTTCGCTTGGCACCAGCACACCACGATATCCAGGGTTGCTGCCAGCGAGAACGAGACTACCAGAAGCGATTGCCTCAACCAGCACAATGCCAAAACTTTCTCCTCCAGTGCTGGGAAAAACCACAATATCAGCTGATCCCAAAAAAGCTGCTTTAGCGTCCTCGGCAACAAACCCAACAAAATCGATGTAACTGTCAATTTCTTTCTTTTTTGCTAGTGCACGTAATTCAGCTAACTGCGGACCCTTCCCGCCGATAGTGACCCGGATGTTGGTGATTTTATGCTGATAAATAAGCGTTGCCACAGCTGTAAGCAGATGTTGGCAGCCTTTTCTTGAAACGAGTCGACCCATAAATCGAATATCAACAACGTCACTTGAGCGTGACTTACTGCCAGCCACTTCGGATTTAAATCGCTGAATGTTTATCGCATTAGGTACAACTTTTGCTGGCAGTCGATACGTTTTTTCAGCAAACGGTCGTGCAACTTCAGAGACAGCATACAGTTGATTAATTTTTTTCCGTGATTTTCGATAAACAAACTGAAGACTACTTAAGGCAATCCGCTCAAATCTGCCATACGGAGCAACATGAAAGGTCCCAAAGATAGTTGTTTGCTCTGGCGCATTGGCAATAAGCTGTCCACTAAACAGCGGATTATGGGGCAGTTGAACGTGAAGAAGATCGATTCGGTTATCGTTAAAAAATTGGCGAATAGTTGCTTTTTTTAAGGGGGTAGCAAAAGATAATGAGTTCTTGTTAAATTTAATAGGAATAGCAGAAGATAGGCTGTGTATATTTGCGATATCACGACGACTCGTGTTGCTACAAATATAATGAACGTCATGACCTTGCTTTGCATACCAAGCGCCGAGTGTTAAAACGTATTGCTGAACGCCATCTGGCCTGTCTAAACTATCGTCGATTGCAAAGCAGATTCGCATCGCAGCTACTTAACACAGGCCCGCTTATACAAGTCAACGTATTGCTGAGTAATATCATCGTAAGTAAACTGCTGCACATACTCGTGCCCCCAGCTTTGCCAGCTGGCTCGTAGCTCTTCGTCTGACAGAAAGGCGTGAAGTCGCTCAGCAAATGCACGAGTATTCTTAGGATTAATAACTGAAGTAGACCCACGCTCCTTTAAGACTGAGCTATAGCCAGGGTTGTCGGCAGCAACTATTGGTGTGCCAATGGCCATAGCTTCGAGAAGCACTATTCCGAAGCTTTCGCCGTAGACAGCCGGTGAACAAAACACTGTTGCTTCTTGAAACAATGTAATTTTCTTTTCTTCTGTAACGAATCCGTGAAATTTCACATTTTGAATGTCGTACTGCTCAACATAATATTTAAGCCGCTTTTCATCTGGCCCTGCGCCAGCGATGTTTAACGTGACATTGTCTTCATAGAGAATCTGCAGTTGCTTAAAAGCATCCAATAAATATTTGATACCTTTTCGTCGTTCGAGCCTGCCGACGAACAGAACACTGCGGGAATTCTTCGTCTTTTGTGTCTGCTTTGCTTTACCCTTGTATTTTCGTAAGTCTATGCCATTGGGGATAATTGCAATTGGCTCTTCAGTCAATGATGACACGTATTCCGCAGCAGCATCTGAAACTGCTGTAAGTTGGTCAAAATATTTTAAAATTGAACTAGTGTAGGGCGTAATGACTTTTTCAATTGTGCGATTAATGCGACCTTCAGGAAGCTTGGCGTGAAACGTGGCAATATTACAGGCATTAGATCGAGCTAGGATCTGCCGACTGACGATTGGAACCCATGGCTCGTGAAAATGAAGTATATCGAACTGCTCAGCATCAAGTAGTTCATCGATTAAATCAGCCTCAGCGCTGGCTGATATTTGTGAGGTTGTGTGAAATGACTTTACCTTTGCGGCACTTCCTACAAAAACAACTCCATCTGGAGGCTCTTTACGGTATCCTCTCGGTCGAGGGGATAAGATTATGGCATCGTGTTGCTGCTTTATCAGCTCTTCTCTGAGGGCAAAAACACACTCTTGTACGCCGCCACCAGCAATAACATTGTACGGACACACCAGTCCAATCTTCATACCAAACAGTATAGCACTACTTTATTTAAGAGAGTGTCAGGCTTTAAGAATTGAACGAATCTGACGCGGAATAAACGGTGCAGCCTCTTGAGATGAAGCTATGACTGTTGGTGCATGTCCTTTGAGCTTTGTCTTGACTACTTGAACTTCTCGGTACACCACGCTTAAGTGCTGTTCGACTATACGGTTATCAAAATAGCGATCATCGGGCACCTTAACGTGAGTAACAGGAGTTTCAATTTGCTGTCCTGTGCTACACAAGTTTAACCTCAGCATCTCCAGGCCAGTGAATGCATAGGTGCGCACATCATTTGACTGCCAAAGCTCAACTTCGAATGATATACGCCGCACGCGTTCAGCAAAGTCTGTCTCTTTCATCTTGACATTCTTATCAGCAGCCAGCAGATAGCTTAAATAGATAACTAATCGATTTAATAATATGTAGCGAGTCAACAGTGCTGCAATCCGATACGAATTAATCCTTGCAGTAAGCTTAAAAAATAGTTTTGTACGTTGCTTCATCTTGAAATCTTCATGATGCACAAAACCAGCAATGCTAATAACCATATCTACTTTTTTTGCTAGTTCTGGATATTTCTGTAGCATCCGAGTGGCGACAACAAAGCCAAACGACATGGCAACAATCGTAAACCTTCGTGATTTATACTGCATTTTTACAAATGCCGCCAGATAATCAGCTAGCGCATCGACGGTTGGCTGTTCATTCATCCGATACAAGCTTTGCATACCGCCAAAACCAGGAAAATCGGGCAATGTAACGTGACCGTACTTGTGAAGTTCTTCGGCAAAGCCAATCATTCGCTCTATACTGGCATGATGACCGTAGAGCAAAAGAATCTGTTTGTTTTGCTTTTTTCGCTTAGCTGGTGCCCGTAAAACACGACCTCGCAGGCCGTTCATATTCAACGGCTCAATGTGCACATTCAGCTTATTTTTCGATATTTTGACCATGGGTTTCATCTATACTACATAATGATGTGATACTTTTGCAAATTTTAATCAATATACGTAGTATCGCGGCCCACCCACAAGTACTGCCAAGGCCTCAAATTTATGAGTTGCTGACGATCATCATAGTCCGGTAAAACGGGAATTATGCCATGTTTTCTCGCTAGTTCAAAGTTGTTGCGTTTGAGCCTGCTGTAGCAAATCGAAGAAATGAAAAGCTCTTCTGATAGCTCATCACAGGAAAAGCTTATCGCAAACCCTGTATGAGTATATGAAAAACCCGGTGGCGACTGGCGCTCTAGTACCGTGATTAACGCTTCGATATTTTGTTTACGAACTAATTGAGAGGGTGTAACGGCACTACTTTCGAGTCCAATCTGAAAAATATCGGTAGTTTCATCGACCGAATGATAGCCTTCGACAATACGAAGAGGCAGATTATCTCTCTGTGCTTCATTTAATAAATTCGACATATCATCTATTACATAAGGCTGAAGCAATACGGACCGGCTATTTGTTTCTTGATGGGTAAACTCAACCAGCTCGAGCACTGGTTCAGCTGTTTTATTTATGTTCATTGAGATAGCTAATTCGCGTATCGTAGAGTCTGCCGCCGGCTCACCCGTGATCGCTGGCAAGTCACTTATTAGCCGAAGATTTGGCAACGTACGAATATCTAGCCAATCAAGTAGCACCTGCTGATCGACTAAACTAAGCCTACTGTGCACCCGCTCTTGGTTCTGGTCGACAGCTTCAGTCGATTTTCGGTTCGGTGGATACTGTCGAGAATAGTTATCTAAAACTGCTAAGGTAGATAGGTAAACGGCTACCAAAAACAACAGCGAACCGATTATATACAAAGGCAAGGGACTGCCACGGTTATGCCTCACCGACGGTGGCTCCTAGCTATCGTCAGCATTTTTTGATCGGACGATATCCCAGATAAGTGCTGCCGTTATGAACAGTAGGCCACTATAAAAACCAACTTCACCATACAGCTCAATTTTATAACCCTCGCTTGGATTATTAATCGCATACGTCATGGCAGTAAGTACATACGCTGCCGTAGCGATAATAGCGGCCATGTATATTGCTGCGCGTCGCAGCAGCAATCCAGCGACAAGTATCGCTAGAACATAAAGTGCTACCGCCTTGGAGGCCATGCCTCGACCGATATAGACGTTCACGCTTGCAAATAGCAGTGCTAATAAGATATAGCCATACAATAAACGAGCATAATACTTTGCCGGTGCACGCTTGCGACGGGCGCTATACCAAAGTAGTGCGCTGCCTGTTGCGAGTGTAGCAGCGACTAGCCACCGAATCTGCAGCATATCAGGTGTCACTAGTGCAAATGCATCATAGAGTACGATAGTCACCACGTATACTAGAGTTAGTATAAAAAAGGCTCGCCCAGTACGAATTGCGCTTAGTTGTAGCCATTCACTATAAGAAAGTTTTTTTGAGGATTTATTCGGCATAGAGTAACTTATTCAAATTTAACTGCTTACGCTAGTGTAACAAATAATCACCTGTAGTACCACCGTTACTATAGAGCGATTCATCTATGCAAACTGCTCTATCTGCGCTATAATTAATCGTTTTGAATAGGCTATTTAAAGAGGAACTCCCGTGAAAAAAATTGACTATATAAAACGAATCGCAATCATGCCTGTCGATTATGCAAAGGATCGATGGCGCTGGTTTCGAAGCCTGAATCGTAAGCAACAACTTGCAGTTATCGGTGGGATAAGCGCGATTGTCTTGATAGTCATTCCGACTGGGACGTATTTATACTTTGTTCGCGACATCAACGATCCAGAACGACTAATGAACCGCAACAATACTGGCGTCGTGCTTGCTGACAGGCACGGTGAAACAATCTATAGCTTTGGACGTTCAGCGGATGAGCGCAACGCAACCCTCGCTGAGATTCCTATTCATACTCAAGAAGCTTTGATTGCCAGCGAAGATCGAAATTTTTATGAACACGCCGGTTTTTCGGCACGAAACATTGCTGGAGCACTGTATGCTAACATTTTAAACCGTGATATTACTCGTTATGGCGGTTCAACGATTACGCAGCAGCTTGTCAAAAACAACCTTTTAACTGATCGTCGAACATTTCTGCGTAAGTATCAAGAGCTGGCTATGTCAATCGCGATTGAACGAAGATATGAAAAAGAAGAAATTCTAGAAATGTATCTTAACTCAGTTTATTTTGGCGAATCAGCGTTTGGTATCATCCAGGCTAGCGAAACATACTTTGATAAAAGCCCAGAAGAATTGACTCCTGCCGAAAG
>SLHW01000059.1 GCA_007135955.1 Candidatus Saccharimonadota bacterium | reverse complement strand
GATACGCTACTCGAATACTTGCTGGTTGGCATAATCACGCTAGTGCTGCTAATCGGCTTTATCTTGCAATAATCTAAGCATAAACACTATACAATATACTTGACATAGTATCTATTTTCATATATATATGCAATCAGAGTGGGACATTATTATTACTCTTACAATTGGAGGTGTCTATGAGTCTATCAATAAATATTAAGCGAGTTTCAATCCTCGCACTAAGTGTGGTGTTTGCAGCTTCAATATTCGCTGCAGCCATGCCGAGTCTAATGGCAATGGGCGGAAAGCCAGTAGGATCAAGCGATCCTATTGAATGGGATGGCGTCAAAGGACTAGACTCAGAGAAATGTGATCTCGCAGACGACGATCAGCGCAATATCGAGACTGGTTGGCTGCACTGGGTTTTAACACCGGGTGGACCAACAGACGTAAAAGAAGCCGAACTATCTGTCAATGGTGATGTTGTCGGTACGATGACCCCACAAGGTGAAAGTGGTGCACTTCAGTTCTTCATGCCATTCGTCGAACCGGTGAGTGCCACTGCGACTCCAGATGGAGAGCTTGGAGACAGAGCTCTGCTGACGATCTCTGACTGGTGTCCCGGGGAAGGTGAAAACGGAGACGACACCGTTGCTATCACCCTTCTGAAGGAGTGGTACGACGTTGACGGTAACCTAATCGATCAACCCACAGATGCTAGCTTCACTATCAGTGCAACAGTGGGTCCCCAAGCTGACGTTGTCCTTACGCTGACAAATAACGATGAAGAAGGTAAAGTCAACGGTACGCTTGACTTACTATTAGATGATCAGAACGATCTGCAGCCAGCTCGCTACGGCATTAACGAAGTCATCGAAGGTGATGGATTCGAGGTAGCTAACTGCGAAGGACTCTCTGATACTCCGTTCACAAACCAAGGCGTAACTGGAACCCCAGGCTTTGGGTTCTCTAGCGGTGTTAATGATGACGGTACCTTCCCTGATGTAGTACACCTCGTCTGCAACCAAGAGATTCCGGAAACCTATCGATTCCAATTCGATAAAGAATGGGAAGGTGACACTGAAGGAATCAATCTTGAAGAGCTAGAAGTAGTTTTCTACGCAGATGATGAGTTCGACTGGACACTAGGCGTAGATCCACCTGTAGAAGTCGTTCCTGGTGAAACAACTTTGACCAATGTCCGAGAGGAAGTAACTGGTTTGCCGGCACAATGTACATCTACAGCTGATGTATTGCCTCTTGAGACGTTAACAGCTCCAGAAGATGTTGAGCTGTATGGTGAAGATAACCTATTCACCCTTACTGTAACCAACACAATTGAGTGTGAAGGCGTTGTTCTCGGTGACGACGATGAGAAAAAAGAAGGTGAAATTCTAGCCGCTACAACTGTACGGTCTCTGCCAGAGACTGGTAGCAGTGCAAGCATTGTTGCTAGTATCGCAGCTATTGTTGCTACCTCACTAGCTATGGCTAGCTCTCTCGTTAAGGGCGCGTTTGTTCGATTCACTGCATAAAGTTACTAAATAAGCAGGAATAGACAAATGATAACGTACAAGATACCACTGATAATAAAGGTGGTATCTTTGTACGTTTTGGTATTGTTTGCGCCTGTTGTTTTCAGCCTGCAGCAACCAGCTGAAACGGCGAGCATAGACAATAATCAGTACATATCGGAGCTAGTAGCCGAAGCGCCTGAGCCAGTCGAGCCAGAGGCACTCACCGGTAATCCGGTACGACTAGAGATTCCGGCGGTCGGCATCGATTTGCCAGTTGTTGACGGCGAATATGACGAAGCAACCGACGCCTGGACGCTCAGCACAACATCTGTCCATATCGCTACTATGACCTCACCGATTAACAATCTAGCTGGACATACGTTGATCTATGGCCACAATAACCGCAATCTATTAGCACCGACCCGTGATATCTCAACCGGCGACTTGCTACTCATTCACACTGACAACGACCTAGTCTTTCACTATATATATACTGGTGACGAGCTAGTTGACCCTTCAGATACGTCACTACTCGAGCTAGATCCTGATGCTCCGCAGCTAACACTATTGACATGCGAGGGCCTGTTTTATGAGCACCGCCGATTGATGAACTTTGAATTTGTTGAGGTGGAAGCATGAACATCGGTACAACCGAACTAGTACTACTATCGCTTGTGGGGCTAAACAGCTTAGCCCTGATACTGCTCCATGTTATTGGCGATATCCAGACGATGCGGCGACGTTACCAAGACGCTACTGCCAAGCGATCAGGCAAGCGTGACCGCTACCGACCATCACTTATTGCACTGGTGTATCACAAGGACGCATCGGCAGACATTCCTCGTTGCCTCGATAGTCTACGAACTAACCCCTACCCGATTACTAAGACTATAGTCATCGACACCACCGATACCCAAGCCGGTCAGAAAGTAATTAAAAACTACCGCAAGGAGCATCCTGAGCTAGAGCTGTCGTACCGATCGCTTCGACACCAGGCGACCTGGAAACAGCAAACTGGCAGTATCCGCAAGGCCCTCAACAGTAAGCTCGTTATAGTACTCAACTCTGACAGTGCGTTGCAGCCCAGTTCTCTCATGCCAGCCGTAAAAACGTTTCGCAATACAGAAATTGTCGGAGTAGTTGGGCAGACGAACCTACTGCCTGGCAATAGCCTGATGCGTGGGCTCTACGCTGCACGGCAGGCACTAATTAACAACTTCCGGCGAGCATATTCTGGTACTGGCCTGTTTATCCGCTCGGCTCAGCAACCAGCTATTATGCTACGTACGATTAAGCTACGGCGAATAATCAATGCCAATGATGATCTACTGCCTGGAGATGTTGCCGACTACGCAAAACCAGAGCACTACAGCAAAACTGCTGGACTTGTCCGCTCGGCAGATTTGCAGCTGTGGGTCGATGATGTGAACTATCGTGTCCGCTCAGTGTCGTTTGGATCTACAATGGTGTCTTTAGTCGCTGTGGCAGTCTTTTTGATTAGCCAGCTGGGCGCTTACAATTCGTTGCCGCTGATAGTAGCTATTTGGTTGGTCTTGGTGGTCTTTGCCGGATTATCGCAGTCCGCCAAAAAAGTATATTCTGCTAGCGATAAGTTAAGTCTCGCTCTATTAGCGCCGTTTAGCGTGCTGACACCATTTGCAAATCTACGCTTGAAGCTTTCAAAAAGACACTCGCCCTAAAAGCTGACTTACCCAAGACTTTTTCGCAATATAGCGGTCTCTTCGATCAGTCGGGTGAGAAATTTTTGATTATTTTTCATTAGCAGAACGTTGGATGTAATGTTTTGATGGCTTTTTTCTGCGTGGGTGCGAGGGCCAAGCTTGATGCCAAGTATCTCTTGAGTGTAAGTGATGTCGTCGAGCACTGATGACCAGGCTTTATTGCGCTTCGCTAGCTTCTCGATGTTAGCAATATTGATGTAGCGACCGGCAGTCTCGATCTCTTCATTGATGTGAGGATTTAAGTTCCGTAGTAGCTCTAACTCACTAGCACTCATCGCCTTTAATGACCGACCAAGACCGATAAACTCTGGCGGAGCACCAATAGAATATAATCCAGCGGTATAGGTAATCGCTCTAGGTATCTTGACCGTACCGGAACTTCGGCCATATGCTAACAGGCCGATGTGCAAGCGACGTTCACGTCGCCGCGGTACCGCAGCGAATACTCGCTGTAGATCGCCAGCGATACCTTGCAGCGTTGTTTGGTATCGTTGTTCGGCTGCAATAGCGAGTGCCTGGACAGTTTTTGTGGTGTCGTCGTCGAGAACCCGCGTCTTTGAGTGCGGAAGCGTTTGCTCAAGTAGCTTGATGCTACGTTTTACTTGCTGAATCGGATAATCAAATCGGAACGACGACTGGATAGTCACAGTGCGAACGCCAGGATAGCGCTCATGAAAGGTTGCTGCTGTATTGGGAGTAAGTCCCCCACGGAACGGTAAGCCACCAACTCCAATGATTGGGTACATTGGAATGCTCGTTTTATCAGAGATCTGCTGTATTTGCGAAAGCGCATCGAGGTTAGCGAGCCTCGCTGACAACCATCCAGAAGATAGCGCTGGGTCGGAACAAGCAATAAATGGCCGCATGTAGGATGGAGCTACTTTGTACTGAGCTTTATAAGAGTCGATGTATTCCTGCAGTAGTAAGCCGATTGACATCTGGCTGTTGACGCCTTCAACAAGTGGAATCATCTCGAGGATTTCGTTGTTGCGTGCGTTGTTGGTGTTGAAGTTGTCGTTTTTGAACTGGGCGAGCTTGGAGTACAGGTTATGCATCTGGATAAGTTGGTCTGCTCGGGTAGTCATCGGCAAAATTATTTCGAACAATGGGCGCTGCTTGAAGCCAAGGTCTTTAGCAAAATCCTCAGCTGAAAGCATAACTGTCATAGCCTGAAGTAAGCTGTAGCCTTTTTCCTCCCAGATGTTTGGCAGGCGAAACGTCAAAAACGTGTCTTTACCTAGTGGTTGCTCAGCAAAATAGTCGTAGGACTCGCCATAAAGTTTGTCGACAATTGAAGCGTCAGCATACTTGCCTTCCCAGTCCCACATATACTCAATCATGTCGAGCTGGCGATACGTACTCATGCAGTCAATCAGCTCACGCTCGGTACTGACAAATGGATTTCCGTCTTTGTCCCAAAAAGGTGCAGCAGCGTTGTCTGGATGTTGGGTGGCCATGGTGGACGGGATTTTTCTCATGACTTGCTCCTTTGTCGTTGAGAGTAACTCTGGATAAATTGGCTTATTTTCTGGAGTGCAGCTGTGAGCGTTTCTTCGTCAACAGCATAAGACAACCGAACAAAGCCAGGCGCATAAAAGTCATTGCCTGGCACTAGTGCGACACCAGTTTGTTCTAATAAATCAGCACACCAATCAGCTGCATCATCGGCTTGCTGGTGAATATCGATAAAGAAATAGAAAGCTCCATCCGGCAAAGTAAACGAAATGCCATTCGTCGAGCTTAGTGCCCGGGCAACGATGTCTCGACGAG
Organism: Candidatus Saccharimonadota bacterium; assembly: GCA_007135955.1. Lineage (GTDB taxonomy): Bacteria > Patescibacteriota > Saccharimonadia > Saccharimonadales > SLHW01 > SLHW01. The sequence continues at coordinate 22,894 of SLHW01000059.1, read as the reverse complement.
TCCGGAGATTTTCGAGCATGGGAGGTGTATCATCTACTTCTAGAGCGCCAATAGCGGCATATTGACTCGGCACACTCGCATTGCCACTAGTATGACTTAGGGTTCGATTCAGTGATTGAGCTATGTCAGTAGGCGCAATGACGTAACCGATTCGCCAGCCAGTAAGGGCTTGACTCTTTGAAAAACCGTTTACGATGATTAGCTTGTCTGGAGTGAAGCCACACGATGTAATAGGTGTAAATGGTTCAAATACTAACTTGGTGTACAGATCATCAGCAATTATGAATACATCGGTGTTCTCTAGTGCTTTAGCAAGCTTTTTTAGTGCTGAACTGCTGTACATTTTCCCAGTTGGATTATTGGGCGAATTAATAATAATTGCCTTGGTTTTATCGGTTATCGCTGCCTGTAAGGCATCAACATCTAAATCAAAGTCCGACTGAAGCGGTACTGGCTTAATGACCCCATCAGCAAGTTGCACCATATAGGTATAGCTCACCCAAGCCGGCGTTGGAACGATTACTTCGTCGCCGGGATTTAGTAAAGACTGCATAATTGCAGATAGTGCCGGCTTAGCGCCAGCGGTCACTACGACCATAGAGCTATCCATCCAATTAGCATCATAAAAAGAACGAGCATGTTGCACTATGGCATCTTTGAGTACCGGCATTCCTGATATCGGGGTGTATTTATTTTCGTGAAGGTGGTCTGATACCTTGTTGATGATGTACTGCGGTGTTTGATCATCAGGTTCACCAGCAGTCAGGTTATAGACAGTTACGCCAGACGCAGCCAAGGCTTTGACCTTGGCATTAAGCGCGAGTGTTGCACTCTCTTTGATAGCCGATATCCGCTGACTTAGTAGCTTATCTCTCATTTAGTTTCATTATACTAACGCCCCCATATATGTAAATGATGCAGGTTCGTGAATTAAAAAAGCAGCCCCACTGTTGTGGGGCTGCTAGGTTGTGCAGTCTGTCTTGTTAATTTTGTTATGGCTCTAAGACTTCGTTCAATACATGGACGACACCATTACTGGCAGAAGTATTTAACATTTCAGTATTGAGCTTAGGCACTAGTTCATCCTGCGTCAAGCGTTGACCGCTGAGCGTTTGGTAGCTTGGTGCGGCCAATACTGACTGACTGGTTCGACGTCCGTTAATGACATGGTAAGCCAATATATCTCCAACTACTTCTGGATCTAGATCATGGATTGCTCCAATGGCTTCAGCTGGAGTCTCCACTCCATCTAAGAACTTCACGAATGCATCGTTCGTTGGCGCAAAAACTGTGAGTTGTTGATTGCCGCTTAGAAGACCATCGAAACCTGCATGCACTACTGCAGCAACAAGCACACTAAAATCATCGTCCCCTTGCGCAATCTCAACTATTGATTGATTGCCTGGTTGCGCAGCAGATGCCCAAGCTGGCCGTGCCTGTGCTTGTGGTACGATAGCCACTACTGCTAGTAAGCCGGTCAGCACTAGGCTGATGATTATTGCCGGCAAAGATATTGCTTTACTCATACGTATAATTCCCTCTTCTATTTTATTCTTATCTTATTAATGTATATCTGAGTCGTTCTGCATGAATCTACCACTCTTTGCAGTCTTCGCATGATTCTGAGCGTCATCTGTAGTTCAAATTAGAACGAACGTTCGATACATATCAAATTTAACACATGCTATCACCAAGTCAACTATTTTTTACAAAACGCGGTGGATAAACTGCTAGTATTAAGTTATGAAAAGATTTTTTGGTGTGACTATAGGCCTGCTCTTTGCGCTCACTCTACTACTTCCGGGTGAAAACTTGCACGCACAAAATGTACAAAGCTTTTATTTTTCATCTTTTACTGCTGAATACCGCTTGAGCCTTGATGATGATGGCCGGTCTCGCATGCTGATAACCGAAACGTTAGTTGCTGAGTTCCCAGAGTTTAATCAAAACAAAGGCCTAGTGCGCAACCTGCCGATTACACTTAATGGTCGACCATTATCATTTGAGCTAGAGGAGCTAACTAGAAACGGCGAACCAGAGCCACTTTATGATAAGTCAACCAGCGGTGGGATGGTCACAATTAGCACCGGTACTGATGACTATGTGCTTGGTACGCAGGAGTATCAGTTCGTCTATAGTCTGCGTGATGTCACCTTGGACTTTGGTGACTACCAGGAACTGTTTTGGAATGTGAATGGTACCGAGTGGCGACAAAGATTTGACAGTGTTTCGGCAACGGTCATTTTGGACAACGAACTACAGAATGCTTTTACTGGCGAACTAGTTTGTTTTGAGGGACCCGAGGGGTCGCGAAATGAGTGCACTATTGTTGACAATAATGAAACGGGCGCGGTCTTTGCCTCTACTAGAAGTTTAGGCCCGGGGGAAAACGTCTCGTTTGCCTTGAAGTTTGCTCCTGGTACATTTGCACCGTATGAAGAGCCGGCCTGGAGTGTCATGCTGCGAAGCGTATTGTCAATCAGTGCAATTGCCGCTTCACTGCTGGCTACATTTGGCGCGGTTCGAATATACCGCAAACATCGTGATCGGCTACCAGGTCAGATTATTCCCAGGGAATACCTTCCTATCAAAGAACTACCGATCCTCAAGGCGGCAGTGATTTACGGCAAGCAGTCCGCAAAAACCAAGGCAGTCACTGCCCAACTCTTAGAGCTAGCCGTTCAACGGAAAATTAATCTGATTGAAGCTAAGGCTGATCGCTCTTTTGGGAGAAAAAAAACTACCTACGAAATTGAGATAAAAGACTTGAGCAGCACAACCAAAGAAGAGCTGGCTATGCTCTCTAAGCTTATGCAACGAACACCAAAGCCGAGCATGAAACATCCGCTATCTAAGTCGGATACGAAGGCCTCTATTGCCCTGCAGAAATATCAAGAAGCACTGAAAAAACAGATAGTAGAAGAAGGCTACCGCGAGAAACGACCGACTACTTGGCCGTTATTTATGCTGGCAATAGCTGGTGTAATGTTCGCTATTATTATGGTTAGCTACAGCAGCAGTATTGGCTTTACGTATGATTTTTCGGATGTCCGGTTCTGGAGCTTACCAGTTGCTATTATTGCAAGCATCATAACGGTGGCTCTACTTAGCCAACCGCTCAAGCGCCCTACTGAAAAAGGAAGAGAAGTAATCAACCACTTCAAAGGCCTTGATGAATACATTAAGCTCGCAGAAGTTGAACGCTTGCGGTTTCATCAAAGCCCAGAAGGTGCCCGTCGCCAAAAAATAAACTCCGAAAACAAAGAAGAATTAGTACGATTATACGAACGACTTCTACCCTACGCCGTCGTGCTTGGACATGAAAAAGACTGGTTCCGCGTGATTGGTCAGTACTACGAAGAAATCAATCAACGTCCTGCATGGTACGTCGGATCAAGCTCGTTTAGTGCGAGCCGTTTTACTTCTGCGATGAATAGTATCTCAACTACTGCGACCAGCAGCACCAGCAGTGGCTTTTCTGGTGGTGGCGGCTCTGGTGGTGGTGGCGGCGGAGGCGGTGGTGGTGGCCGCTAACAAAACACCCTATGAATACTAAGAAACAACAGAAGTTGACACTGCGAAATAGCCTACGCAGCCAACGACGTAAACTTACTGCAAACCAACAGCAGCAAAACGCCGTACAAATAGCAAATCATCTACAAAGCTGCCAATGGTTTGCTAAAGTACAAGACATTGGTCTCTACCTGCCAATCGATGGCGAAATTGGAATGCAGCCATTTATCGATATGTGTTGGAGTGCAAGCAAGAATATTTGCTTACCTGTTATGTCAAAAAATACCATGGTTTTTGTCAGCTATACACTAGGTGTAGCGCTAGCCAAGAACCAGTTTGGCATCCCCGAACCTACAATAAAACTGTCCTTTCCTACTGAAAAGTTGGATGCCATAATCGTTCCAATCGTTGCATTTGACAAACAAAAACGTCGACTTGGGCGTGGTGGTGGCTATTACGACAAAGTACTTGGCAAAATCAATGACTCGACACTTAAAATTGGTGTCGCTCATGCCGTGCAAGAAATTGACGCAGTACCGACTGAGCCGCACGATGTTTCAATGGATTTTATCGTTACAGAAAAAGGTATTGTGAACACTCAATAAAGACCAGCTGATTAGAAGCGGCTGTGTTTTAGTTGCTACTCTGACGCAGTACTGGGTAGTTGAACAAATCAGGGTAGTAAGATTCGATTACGTATTCACCCAAAGTGATGACTGATGATCTAGTGGTCTTTGTAATATCGGGGCGAAGAAGTAAATCTTCGATGGTAACCCAGTCATGATTGACCACCTCTTCTCGTTGTGGAACTACTTCTGGATAGGGCTCAATGGTCTTTGCCAGAGCACAAACTCCAAGACGTCGTACACCAGGATATTTGCTATCTGGGGGCAATATGTAGTCTTCAGTGAGGATAAGCTCTGGATAAACAGAAACCTCGATACCTACCTCTTCAAATACCTCTCTGGCTATTCCGTCACGTAAATCCAACTCTTCGATTTTTCCACCAGGAATTTCCCAAAGCCCTGGATTGTTATGAGACGAAAGTGGCCGCTGAACGATTGGCGTAAGTCCTGCATCATTAATAATTAGCGCCCGACCAGAATACATCGTCGGAGCTGTTTCTGGTGTTAGTATTTGTTTCACTTTTATGGTGCTAACCTTTTTTTATACGCTGATAATAGCATACGTTGTAATAATTGTTACTACTTTATTAGAAAGTATTTGACACGTCAAGTATTGTATCTTTTCTGTAATTTTAGTAAAAAGTCCCGTAAACTAACACTGTGCAGCGAACGAGTCGGTCAGAACAGGTAGTTCGCACTACTTTTTGGGCTCACCGACATCAAGTACGTAATGACACTAGCTACCCTATACTATTCATCAGTTTGGCATCCTGTCGATTGCTGAGCACAACGAGATCGTGAGTACAGATGACTAAAAAACAAGCAACCAAAGTCGCCTTATCATTTATTCAGCAGTTAAAGCACAGCACGCCATCTGCGATAGCGGTAGTGGTTATCGCGCTGTTGCTTAGCCTAACGCTTAGCAATGGTGACGACCTACCATCAACCACACAATCCAACGACAAGACAGGCCCATTCGAAGTAGTACGTGTCATAGACGGTGATACAATCGTCGTTGAAAAAAATGGTCAACGAGAAACAGTACGTCTCATCGGTATTGACACCCCTGAAGTAGACAGTCCGTTCACTCAAACAGAATGCTTTGGGCCAGAGGCCTCAAATTTTACGCAAAGCATTCTTCTAAACGAGGCTGTACTACTTGAGGTAGATCCTACCCAAGATGATCGCGACATCTATGACCGGCTACTACGTTATGTCTACTTGGGCAACACTAATGTTAATCAGCTGCTCATACAAGAAGGCTATGCCTATGAGTACACCTTTCGAACTGCCTATAGTCTTCAACAAGAGTTTCAACAAGCACAAGATGCTGCCCGATTAGCTAATGTTGGGCTCTGGGCGGAAGACACCTGCGCCGGATCCACTGCTACTGTACGTATCGCATTTGATGAAGGTTTATCGACGCTAACTAGCGAAGTACCAGACGGCTGTATCCATTTTTCACAAGCACCAGATAATATTGGCGCAACCACCTGCGTCAGCGGCGTGGTCAATAATGTGTATGTTTCGGCTACTGATACAACATTTATTAATTTTTGTGAAGATTTTCAGACCTGTCCTTTTTCATCAGTTGTCTTTGTAGATGATAAGAGTAATTTTAGAAATATCTCCGACTACGAGGGGAAAGCAGTATCAATTACCGGGAAAATCGATACCTACCGGGGTCGACCTCAGATTACCCTACGCGAGCCGGCACAGCTCCGTTTAGAACAATAGACTACAAAACATACCTAAGCTAGCTAGCTGTCGCCAGCATCTATTTTGTGTTGGAGTAGCTTATGTGCCTGCCAACCGATAAGAATCACTGGCATAGCAATGATAAGCAATATAACTATCGAGAATAGGTTTTGGCTACCGCCGATGCTCAGTAGTGCGGTTAGTAATGCCAAAATGCTGCCGAGACGCAACTGACGTAGCGTTGCTGTCGGGCCTATAAGCTTAGCGCTATAAAAAAACAATAAGCTAGCAATCAGCAGCACGATTCCCGCTAGGCGAATAAGTGTTAGTTCTGCTTCAGTGTAATTAAAGCCTATCGCCTCACGAGCTACTTGCTCTGGACTGAGCAGTACACTAAGGCTGCCGATCAGATAAAAAATACCTGCTGTAATAAGGATTGGCCGAGACAGCTTTACAATAGCAAGCAATTCATCGGGTAGTGAATGGGACGATGTTGATTTAGCTGTAGCTGATTCTTTGATTTTTGCCATGTCTGCCTCTCTCTAGTGTCTATATCTATGATAATTGTATTCCACTATACTATAAGATATGGATAATCGACCACTTGCTGAAAAAATGCGGCCGACTACTATCGAGGAAGTTTTCGGCCAAGATCAAATCCTGGGTAAGGGCAAAATATTGCGAAAACTCGTAGAAAATAAAGAGCTGACTAGCCTTATTTTGTGGGGTCCGCCGGGAAGTGGCAAAACAACCCTAGCTCGGATAATTACCGACAATACCGGGGCAGAATTTGTTGAACTGAGCGCTGTACACGCTAGCAAAAAAGACGTAGTTGGCGTGGTAGAGCGAGCCCATACCAACCAACGACTCGGTCAAAAAACAGTTCTATTCATCGATGAAATTCACTGCTTCAACAAAGCTCAGCAAGACGCTTTCCTGCCGCACGTCGAAGACGGTACCATCATACTAATAGGTGCCACTACTGAAAACCCGAGCTTTGAGGTGATAACTCCTCTGCTGAGCCGTTGTCGAGTTATTGTGCTCGAGCCATTAAGCGTTGAAGCGATTAAGCAGATTGTCAAAAATGCACTCAAATCTATCAAGAAAAGCAACCGATTTAGCGCTCAGGCTATTGACCTACTGGCCGAAACTGCTAGCGGAGATGCCAGGGTAGCGCTCGGAAACATCGATTTAGCCCTAAAGCTTGCCCCTCCACAGCAAAAAATTACACCTACATTCATAGGCAACACCATAAAAAAACAACCTCCTGCCTATGATAAAACCGGTGATAACCACTACAACGTAATAAGTGCTTTTATAAAGTCAATGCGTGGTAGCGACCCCAACGCAACGTTTTATTATCTGGCTCGAATGCTGCAGGCTGGAGAAGATCCGAAGTTTATTGCTCGTCGCATGGTTGTTTTTGCAAGCGAGGATGTTGGAGTAGCTGCATCACAGGCCTTAAATATAGCTATCTCGGCCTTTCAGGCTGTGGAGCGAGTAGGTATGCCGGAGTGTGAATATAACTTGTACCATTGCGCCCTCGTACTAGCAAAATGCCAAAAATCACGGGAAGTTACTAATGGCATGTACGCCGCAAAAGCACTTGCAAATAAGTACGACAATTTACCCGTGCCATTACATTTGCGCAATGCACCAACAAAGCTGATGAAAGACCTTGGCTACGGCAAGGGTTATTCATGGCAGGCAGATTTTAAACATTCCGAGAGTAATCTACCAAAAGAGATAGCCGATACTGATATGTTCAACTCTACATAACATCAGCCACTATAACTAGATTAACCAACGGTAACTGTTTAGTAATAAATAAATTGCATTAATGGTGCAATTATTACAATTAAGCTGGTCTGGTATTTATCATATTTTTTTCATAAAATCTGTTAGCCATCATGAATAACGGCGAACTCATTCAATCAATTCGTGAAGTAGAAAACTTCCTTGCTCAGCCGAACGCCTTTCGTTCGTTACTAATTCTATTTGTCTCAATTGTTGTGGCGTATTGGTTAAGTAGGTTTTTAGCACAAGGCATTATAAAAATTGCTCAGTATATCGGCACCAGATCAGATAATAGTGCCGATGAGTCCCATCAATTTAAGCTAAGACGAATAGAGACATACCTCAGCATAACTGTAGCTGTTGTTCGTGCGTTTACTGTAGCAGTGGTTGCATATTACGCTTGGCAACTACTTAGTCCAATGGCCACCACTCAAACCGCAGCCATTGGTGCCGGAGCACTCTTCATCGTTTTTGCCGGTGGCACAATCGGTGTGATGCTACGAGACCTAACTTCTGGTACTGCCATGATTGCTGAAAACTGGTTCAACGTTGGCGATTATATAAGCGTAGAGCCATTTATTGATGTAAGTGGAGTCGTCGAGCGGGCAACTTTACGATCGACAAAACTTCGCAGTTTAACAGGTGAAGTTATCTGGTTGCACAATCAGCACATTCATGGAGTCAAGGTAACGCCTAGAGGGATCCGAACTATTGCTGTAGATGTATTTGTTAATGACAAAGACAAGGGTGAAGTTCTTGTTCGAAAAATATTGAATGGAATTCCAACGGGAACCTTGCTGATAACTAAAAAACCAAAGATCGAATCGATTGAAAAATGGGGAGATGATTTATGGCGTATCGTTGTATACGGCTATACGGCTCCAGGGAGAGAGTGGCTGATGGAGCAAGTTTTTGTTGACACAATTAAAACAGCTGATCGTAAATCGCACAACAGGAATGTAATAATGTACCAGCCGATTGTACGTCTAGCTGACACAGAAGCTGAAAAGAACTTTAAGCGAGCAATACGACTAGGAAACTCAGACTCATAAAATAGCACCGGCATAGGTACTATATACTTTTTATTTTCAGAAAGCTCATCTTAAATATGTTGTGATTAGTACAATTTATTATATGAAGGGCTTGCTTTTTTCGTTGCGCTTATGTATAACGATGTACAAGTACCTTCACAAGTTGGCAAGACATGTATACTTAAGCTAAGGAATCAAGCAGAGCTCATTGAAACCAAGGCAATAACCATACATGCTAGCTCATCGATAAAAATAGCGCTAAACAAAAATTTTATCTCGCAAGATGATAGTTGAGACAAAATCTGCTACGGCAGAACTATGAAACGCTATCATCAAAAAGAGTCGTCGATAAGCTAATAGGAAAAGTTACGGCTTTGCCTACTCTTGCCAACTTGCAAAGGTATTTTTAATTTGGTTCGTAAAGTTTAATCGAAGAATTATTATAAGTAACATCGTACACGTCAGGCCCATAAACTGTCTCTAGTACTAAAGTGTCCTTGGTCGAAGCATAACTTGGATGATCAGCAAAGCCCCTTGATGAGCCGTCTGACGCTACCGGAACTGCAGCAAATCCTGACATAGCCCTAATAAGTAAATTAGTACTATTATTATGTGAGCGTCTATAGTATTTCATGCTGACATTTTTTAATTCTTTTTGTCGAAACCATAGCTTTTTTGACGGAGGAGACATATCTAATAACTGCTCCAATAGAAGTCCTGCTGCTTCATAATGCATGTCGTCACTGCTGTCGGAATCAATATAGTATTCTAGATTTGCTCTTGGGCCAGATTGACCTTGGCTATCAATTATTTTCTGACCGAGAATAATTGATCCGATGCCAACGACGTTATCTGCTTTTTGAATTTGATACAAGTGAGCAACTTTGCGATCAAAGGCCTTATTTAGTGCTGCATCGGTGTCGCTGACACTCGTAACTTCTCCACCTACTGCATTCAAAGCTATACGACCATATCGACACAGAGAGGTGCTTCCTTTGCGCCAAGCTTCCGCAAGGCTAGCATGTCCCTCGCTAAAAACTGTTTGATTAATTAAAAATTCTGCTGTATCACGATAGTCTTCAGATGTTTCAACGTAAGCTAGTTCTAAGGTAGTTGTTTCTGTTGCCATTTAAAAATAATTATAACAATTATGCAAACCTCATACAAACATACCGATGCTACTTTCTGCTGTAACCTGCTGGACAATACCGAAGACTGAGGATTCCTATATAACTTATACGGATTTGCTGATCTGGCGTCAAAACATATCAAAATAGTCATATTTTTGCAATGATTCCAGACAAGCAAAATTACAGAGATAAAACGGTTGTGTTTTGCGAAATATATATCTATACTATCGCTTAAGTACATAAACAGTGAGAATCATAAGTAATCATGAAAGTATTTATGCTTGGGTGGGAACTTCCACCGCATAACAGTGGCGGTCTTGGTGTAGCATGCTACCAATTGTGCATGGAGCTAGCCAAGCACAATGTCGATATCGACTTTATCGTCCCTTACCGCGCCGATTATAGTCACATCAAATTTATGAAAGTTCGTCCAGCTCACGACATCCATATCGATGAGGTAGAAAACCTCCTGACTGCTTATGATAGCTATCGCTACATAGAAAAAGACACCAAAGTCACTTACATCGACATCCAAGACCAACAGCATATGTACGAGCAGGCGGTTGGCAAGCTCGTCCGCCATGCTGAGTTTGATGTGATTCATGCTCACGACTGGCTAACTTTTCGTGCCGGCATTAGAGCAAAGCAAGCTTCTGGCAAGCCATTGATCCTCCACGTACACTCTATCGAACGAGATCGGGCCGGTGGCAACAGCGGCAATCCAATAGTTCGTGAGATTGAGCAGCTGTCAATGCTGATGGCCGACAAAGTCATCGCTGTCAGCAACCATACAAAAAAAGCTATTGTTGAGGACTATCAAATACCAGCAGAAAACATCGACGTTGTACACAACAGTATGGATATTGGTAGCATGGAGCCGCTCTGTACTACTACTGCATACACTTATCTCGAAGAGATGAAAAAGCATGGTTATCGGGTGGTAGTAAACATTGGACGTATTACTATCCAAAAAGGACTCACAAACCTTCTTTACGCAGCTAAAACCGTCGTAGAAAAACAACCTAAGACTATATTTCTACTGGTTGGTAGCGGCGATCAAGAAAGAGAGCTCCTGGAACTAGCTGCGCAACTCGGCATTAGTCGCAATGTCATCTTTACAGGTTTTCAGCGAGGTAAAAACTGGCGTGATGCTTACGCAATAGGCGACCTGTTCGTTATGCCTTCAATATCAGAACCATTTGGCCTGACTCCACTGGAGGCGGCTGGTTATGGCACACCGTCGCTCATCAGTAAGCAATCAGGAGTTTCGGAAGTACTACAAAACTGCCTAAAAGTTGATTTCTGGGATGTTGATGAGATGGCCAATCAAATTACAGCAGTCATGAAAAATGATTCGCTCCGTGACGAACTGCATCGTAATGTGTATCAAGAATATGTCCGCTTAAGCTGGACTGATGCTGCAAAAAAATTAGTAAACACGTATGCACTTCACTCAGGGAGAGTACAATTATGAAAAAATCCATCGTGCTGTATTTACACGTTCATCAACCTTATCGTATTCGTCACTACACAATTTTTGATGCTGGCAAACACCACAACTACTTCGATGCCAAGTATGATGATCGGACAAGCAATGAACGCATCATTCACAAGGTTGCCGAGAAGTCATACCTCCCGACCAATCGAATACTCAAAGAGCTCCTCGATACACATCCTGAATTTCGCTTGAGCCTATCTATCACTGGCACCATTCTCGAGCAACTAGAAAAATGGCATCCGACCGCACTTAAGTCATTCCAAGAACTAGTCGCAACTGGTCGCGTAGAAATAGTCGGCGAAACGTACCATCACAGCTTAGCGTTTTTTTATTCGCTGGCGGAGTTCGAGATGCAAGTACAAATGCACCGAGAAATTATCCAGCGACTCTTTGGACAAACACCAACCGCCTTTCGTAACACCGAACTAGCCTACAATAATGATCTCGCCTACTGGGCAGATAGGGCCGGATACAAGGCAATACTAGCTGAGGGCTGGGATCCCGTGCTCGGCTGGCGAAGCCCGAACTACGTCTACCGACCAACCTACACCAACAACATCAGACTGCTTATGAAAAACTACAAGCTAAGTGACGATATAGCGTTTCGCTTTGGAAACCAAGGTTGGACTGAATGGCCGCTAACTGCTGATAAGTTTACCCATTGGCTGAACGAATCCGGTGACGCGACAAACTTCAACCTATTTATGGATTATGAAACCTTTGGCGAGCACCAGTGGGGAGATACTGGCATCTTTGACTTCTTGCGCCACCTCCCTAGCGACTGGCTAAGCAACAGCACAAACTCATTTATGACCGTTTCTGAAGCTGCCGATGCTTACGACCCTGTTGATAAAGTCGATGTTCCCTACACCACAACCTGGGCCGACACTGAAAGAGACTTATCTGCTTGGCTTGGTAATCCGATGCAGCACCAAGCGATTACTGCGCTCTACGATCTACAGACTGCAATAGTGAAGTCAGGTGACTTCACCCTCATTGAAGACTGGAGGAAGCTACAAACATCTGACCATTTTTACTACATGTGTACGAAATGGTTCAACGATGGCGACATCCACGCCTACTTCAGCCCATACGCAACTCCTTATGAAGCATTTATGAACTTTATGAATAGTTATCATGACCTAAAGTACCGCATTGCCCAGAAAGGCCTACTAGTCGAATGAGTCGTCCGGTTTTCTTAAGTAACGGAAGCCTCGCTGTCGGCCTGAACGAAGTGGGGCTAGTACAAGACTTTTACTACCCCTACGTTGGACTCGATAACTTGACCAACTCGAGGCTCGGTAGTCATCGTATTGGAATCTGGGTTGATGGCGCATTCGCTTGGGTCGACAATAAATCTTGGGATGTAAGTGTTGATTTTGAGGTTGATGCACTTATCAGTACTGTTAAGCTACACCATAAGACCCTAGCGGTAAGCCTCGAACTAAAAGATCTCGTCGACCAAAAAGAAAACATCTTTACGCGCCACATCACGATTACCAATAATGCAGAACGCCAAAGAGAAATTCGTCTGTTCATGCACCAAGTATTTCAAATCTCTCGTAGTGGCCGAGGTGATACTGCACTCTATGTACCCGATGACCACTACATCATGGACTATAAAGGGCGGTGCTCGTTGCTCATAAGTGGAAAACACGAAGAGGGCAGCGCTAGCTTTGACCAATACGCGGTCGGCAACTATGGCATCGAGGGCAAAGAAGGCACTTACAAAGACGCCGAAGACGGCGAACTTTCAGGTAGTGCGGTTGAGCACGGCGGAGTTGATTCTGCTATTCGCTTTACGACAACAGTTGATCCGAAGCAATCAAAGGCTATCGAGTACTGGATTGTAGCCTCAGACTCACAGTTCACTGCAGAAAAACTCCATAAAAAACTAAAGAAATCTGACCTCAGCCAGATATACAAAGATAATCGCACCAGTTGGCATGAATGGTTTGGGCAGTCCGCCAATGCCCTGCATACGATAAAGCCCGAGTACATTGATCTAGTGAAAAAATCTTTAATGATTATCAAGGCCCATACCGATAAAAGAGGTGGCATAATCGCATCAGGCGATTCTGCTATTTATAATTACGGCAGAGATTACTACAGTTATGTCTGGCCACGTGATGGAGCCTATGCAATCTGGCCACTTATTCGGCTAGGTCATTACAAAGAAGCGAAAAATTTCTTTAATTTTTGTCGAGATATCATTACCGATGATGGGTATCTGATGCACAAATACCAGCCAGACAAATCTATCGGCTCCACGTGGCATCCACTACTACACAATGATCGAAAAGAGCTGGCAATACAAGAAGACGAAACAGCCATCGTCCTATACATGCTCGGTGAATACCATCGTTATTCTGATGATAGTGATTTTGTACAAGGCCTCTACGAAACAATGATTCGTCCGATGGCTAATTTTATGTGCTCTTTCACCGATGAAGAGACCGGCCTACCCCATCCTAGCTATGACTTGTGGGAAGAAAAATTCTTAACATCCACCTACACGGTTGCTACCGTCTACCAAGCCTTGCTTGTGGCATCTGATTTTGCGGATAGTTTCGGCTATCCGGACGATGCAGTAAAATGGCGCGAGCAAGCAGAGTCGTTCCGAGCTGCTAGCGATGTCTTCTTCTATCCAGATCGTAATTATTACCGTAAAGGCTGCATTCTTTCAACTGGTGAAGAACCTCAACTTCACTATGACAACATACTTGATGTGTCGAGTGTGTATGGTGTGATGATGTTTGACTACTATAGCCATGAAGAAAAACTTCATGATAGCGTCAAGGCACTGGAAAAATACCTCTTAGATAAATCACCAAGTGGCGGGCTACCACGCTATGAGCATGACCAATACTTTACGACCAACCCACCATATATGGGGAACCCCTGGTTCGTAACTACTCTATGGTTAGCGCAGTATTACATTCGTCAAAAGAATATTGCTAGGGCTAAAGAATTATTAGACTGGTCGATGAAGCATATGCTGCCTAGTGGCGTGATGGCTGAGCAGGTACATCCAGAAAAAGGCGACCCAATTTCGGTTACACCTTTGGTTTGGAGTCATGCGGAGTTCGTTAACACGGTACTTGATTTGTCGAGAGCCGACAAACAATAAGGAATTACTTTTTGGGTTTTACTTCGTTCCGCCCAAGACTCTTCTTGGTTTCAGTATAAACAGCATGCTTTCTTGCTACTGGGTCATACTTTCTGATACTGATTTTATCAGGAGTGTTCATCGTGTTTTTGGTCGTGTAGTAGTGTCGGTGCCCGCTCTCTTCAGAAACAAGACCAATAATTTTTCGTTTGTCGCCTTTTTTTGCCATAACTCACTCTTCTTTTATGATTAGTGCAGCCTGATGTAGCTGCAATATAACTAATAGATAATAACAGATAGTCGTATAAACTTCAATATGGAGCCACCTGTCGGATTCGAACCGACGACCCACGGTTTACAAAACCGTTGCTCTGACCAACTGAGCTAAGGTGGCATAACCAACTAAAGAATTTTACCAAAAGTATCGACTCATTCAAAATTTTATAAAATTGTTTTTTTGGTGTTTCTTCTTCTCATAAATAAACCCGAAACTAGTTCGGGCATATGTATTTGGTGCAGGGAGAGGGATTCGAACCCCCGAAGGCATAAGCCAGCAGATTTACAGTCTGCCGTGTTTGACCGCTTCACTACCCCTGCCCAGATTGTTAAATAATCAGTACGCTTTGTGCTATGGAGCCGTTGACGAGATTTGAACTCGTGACCCCTTCCTTACCATGGAAGTGCTCTACCACTGAGCTACAACGGCATTCTATTAATCCTTTACCCATACTATGAGCACTTAATATGGTACCAGAAAATTGTAGCAAAACAGAGGTTAAATAACAACTTTTCTTGGACGCTTTACAGATTTCTGGGATGTTTTACTCTTCGTTTTACGCATTCGCTTTAGCTTATCCTCAAGCTGATCGGCTTCGGCCTGCATTCCTGCATCTTGATACCCCTTAATAAGTAATGAGTAACTTTCACGACTTGGCTCAATCTCTGCAGCTTTTTCCAGTTCTCTGAGCATTAGCTTTTTGTTGTCGAGCTTTTCTTGGACTTTAGCATAAGCTATGTGTCGAGCTGCCAGGTTATCCTCTAGCTTTAGAGCGTGTTCAAATGCAACGGCTGCCCGTTCATAGTTTTCGGTTTCATAATAGATAAGGCCCAGGTTATGAAGACTTGAAGCGGTCGGCTCAATACTGCTAGCAATCTCGAAACAGTCGATAGAATCTTTATATTCCTTTTGCTTTGCGTACAATATGCCAAGCCGATTATAGGCAGCAGCGTTTTTCTTATCAATCTTTAGGATTGTCAATAGAGCCTTCTCGGCTCGATTTAGACGATTCTCACGCATGCCCTGGTGTGCAATATCCCATAGCTTGCCAAGCCTGTCACTGATTTTGCGAGGGATAATAACATTGTCTTCGCTCTGAGTTTTTAGACTACGAATAGTTAACGCACCAAATCCGAAAATTAAAGCTAGTTCAAGCATCCATCCTGTATTTTACTATAATTTCAGAAATAAGTCAGTTAAGACTAGCTTTTTATTTACCCGACGATGTAGGTCATCTTGCGCTGTAATACAGTGGCGAACCTTTATTGCGGTAGCCGGGCTGTAGTCTGTCTTTAGTTTATACTCGAGTATTTTTTGCAAACACAGCATCGTCTGAGAAAGCCCTTTATGATTGGCGCTAATCTCATCAACCTCAGATAGCCGAGCATACTTTTTGTTAATAAGTATCTGTTTAGCTTTTGCCATGTTCTTTATCAGTGGATGATCTTCGCCGGCGTTAATTAATTCACTTGTCATACCAGCGTAGCCACCGCTTAAGTAAAAAGCTCGCTTTAACTCTTCTGCTGATATGTCATCATCGGTCAGTAACCTAATTTGATTAAACGCTAACGGACGAATTGCTATATCTGTTAATCGTGACCACAGTGTAGGTAAAAGCGATTCTTTTGTAGCAACTGTCAGAATAAAAATAGTACCAATCGGTGGTTCTTCTAGTATTTTCAATAATGAATTCTGGGCAGGAACTTGGAGCAAGTGAGCGTCCTGTAAAACTATGACCCTCGAGGTATTTTTTCTGTTCGCGGGCTTCAACTTTACAAATTGCTTAATTTCACGAGCCTGCTCAATTGTTATTATGCCCTTGTCATTTGGCACTATCTCAAAGTACGTACTGCCTGCCTGCCTTGCCTCATCTAAAAATTTATCTGCAAGGTATCTGGCGGTAGCTACCTTCCCTGCCCCCTCGGGACCAATCAAGGCAATCGCATGGGGTCGTTGCGATACTACGCGCATAATAGTTTGCTTTGTAGCTGGGTGAAACACAAGATTACTCATGATCAATGTTTTTACCTATTTGGTTACTAAACTCATCTGGTACTGGAGCAGAAAACGTTTTTAGATCGGGTAATCCTGGAATGTACAATGTTAAAGATTTTGCATGAAGGTATAGTCTGTCTGCTTTTTTGCCACCATAAAGAGTGTCACCAACTATCGGGCACTGGATATGCTGCAGGTGCACTCGAATCTGGTGAGTACGACCGGTTTTTGGCTTAACAGCAAGCAGAGCACCAGAAGTACCAGCACTGAGCACTTGGTAATGAGTTTGTGCTGGTTTACCATTTTTACCTGGTCGAAAAGTAGCAGGCCTCTTGGGATTGCGTTCTAGCGGAATATCGATGATGGCTTCTTGATGCTTTGGTTGCCGAGAAACTACTGCTATATATTCTTTTTCCACTTGTCGATTGGCAAACTGACGTTGCAGCGAAGTGACAGTCTCGTCATTCTTGGCGCAAATCATTACCCCACTTGTAAGCCGATCAAGGCGATGAATGATACCGTAGCGAATGTTTTGTGTTGCATTTTTACTGTGTTGTCGTAAAAAGCTGGCGACACTTGGCTCATCCTTGAACTTGCTTAACGCATGGCTCAAGACACCAGATGGCTTATTCACCACGATTACGTCATCATTCTCAAAGAGTATTGGGATAGCTATATCCTTCGGTTGACCGATTGCCTCGATATCATGTAGCACCTCTACCGTATCGTGCCAATGCAATTTATAGCCAGATTTTTGTGGCTGGCCATTGACCATCACCTTGTCGTGTTTGCAAAGCGACTGCAAGAAGCTTCTGCTGATGTCAGGTAGTTGTCCAGCCAAAAACTTATCCAGTCGTTCGCGATCTTGCTCCGGGTTCACAGTAAACTTCATAGAATTGGGCACTACTTTAGGCCAACAGCTAATTGGATTCGTTGTAATGTCGCGTTTGCGGTGGTGGTAGCAGCGTCTTCTCCTGATTGTAAAATCTTCTCGATATCTGCCGTGTTTACTGACTGGATTTTTTCTTGTAGTTGACTCAAAAAATCTGCTACAACATCAGCAACCGCTTGCTTTAGTGGGCCATACTGTTGTTGGCCGATAAAATCATTTTTATTGCCACCAAAAAGCTCTAAGATATCAAGAAGATTACTAACCCCAGGGCGAGACACGTAGTCGTAAGCTACTTCACTACAGCTATCGGTAGTTGCCGACATAATTTTCTTGCGTGCCACTTCTGGTGCATCACTCAAAAATATAACACCTTTGCCAGATTCATCACTTTTGCTCATTTTTTTAGTAGGATCAACAAGATCACGAATGCGCAATCCTTGCTCTTTGCCAAAAAATTCATGTTGTTGCTTGACGGGCTTTGGCACAATAAAAAGCTCTGTTTCAAATTTTTTATTGAAACGCTCTGCTATGTCTCTAGTGAACTCTAAGTGCTGTGATTGATCATCGCCAACCGGGACATATTCTGCGTCATGAAGGAGAATGTCGGCTGCCATTAAAATAGGATAGCTAAATAGTCCGACAGACGTGCGCTCATTGCCCAATTGTTGTGACTTGTCTTTGAATTGTGTCATGCGATGCATTTCGCCAAAACTGGTGAAGCAACTAAGTATCCATGTGAGCTCGCTGTGTGCCGGTAGACGGCTTTGTCTATACAAGTTGATATCTTGGTGATCTATCGGCAAACCAAGCGCCAGGTACGTCTTTACAGTAGCCTGGATTGATGGCTGTAGCTGCTGATAGTCAACAGGCGTAGTGATGCTATGTAAATCGGGAATAAATAAATTTACTTGGTAGTCATCGGCTTTATTGCGTGCAAAATCAATCATTGGCAGTAGCGCACCAAGATAATTTCCAATATGTAAATCATTATTTACGCGAAGGCCGGTAAGTACAACAGGTTTGCTCATAGATTAATCTTATTATATCTTATCCAGTGATAGTTTGGCAGTACAATTAGTAGAACTGGCTACGTGCTCACGCAATTCAACTTCTGCTGCGATAATATGATTGCCGATTCTATTGCCTAACCCTAAGACACTGTGTGTCTCACTATTGCACTGCTCTTCGGTCCGGTTGTGAGCTAAACGCAGAGCGATGTAGCCAAGTAATTCAGGTTGACGCCTGATAGCAGTTATCATATCTGGAGTAACCTCTCGTTCGCCATTGATGCCGACGAGCTCTTTACTCCCAGTTGTTTGATTGATTATAATTTGAATTTTTTGCGTTTCTGACTGCATGATATTCCTTTCCCATTAAAAAACCGCCAGTTATCGGCGGTGTATCGTTATTGCTTATTATTGCTATGAATTATTGAGTATACGCAAAACTAACCGCCTGTAGTGAGCCGGTAAACCAATAGGTAAAATAGTTTTGCGCAATTTGCTGCATAGGGAAAAATATAGCGTATTTCACTAGGCTGTCAAGCAGAATATTATCGCTTGGTGAATTGTTGTTTGCGGCGAGCACCACGAAGACCAGGCTTCTTGCGCTCTTTTTCACGGGGATCACGTCCCAGTAGTTCAGCTCGACGTAGCGTACTCTTTAGGTCTTCGTTCATTTTGACCAATGATTTTGCAATCCCAAGCTGAATTGCCTCGGCTTGACCAGTTCGTCCGCCGCCCTTAACAACGACGCTGATATCGAATTTACTCGACTCTAGATCAACTGCACTAAATGGTCGTGTTAGAACGTAGAAAAGTGGTTTTGCCTGACTAAAGTATTCCTTTGCGTCTTTGCCATTGATAACAAAGTTGCCCTTACCGCTCTGGAGTCGAACCTGAGCTGTGGCGCTTTTTCGTCTCCCTAAGCTGTAGTGATAATGCTGTGTTTCTGCCATTACTTCTTACCTTCCTTTAGCGATAGCTCTTTGGGCTTCTGCGGTGCATGAGCATGTTCAGCAGTTTCGTAGACTTTTAGTCGCTTCATTCGTTCATCACGAAGTTTATTTTTTGGCAACATTCCATATACCGCTTTTTCGATAACTGTTGCAGCATTTTTGTTGAGTTGTTGCTGCAATGTTATACCTTTAATGCTTCCAGGATAGCCACTGTGACTGTAATAAATCTTGTTTTTATACTTGTCGCCAGTTACTTTTACTGACTTGGCATTAATAACCACAACATAATCTCCACCATCTACATGTGGGGTAAACGTTGGTTTCTGTTTGCCGGCGAGTAATTGCGAAACTTCAGTAGCAAGTCGGCCTAGTGGAGCTTCGGATGCATCCACTACATACCAATCTCTGGCTACATCAGCTGGTTTCTGACTATATGTCTTCATATCTTATCCTTTTCCTGATTTGCTAGCCTTGCTAGGTTGCTCTTTTTTGACTGTTTGCTTCGGTTGCTTGGTTACTTCTTTAGGGGCAGTCTTAGGTTCTGTAGCTTTAGTCGTAACGGTTGCTTGAGCTGACGATGAGTCACTGTCAACGAATGAAATAATTGCAAGCTCTGCATTGTCACCTCGTCGATAGCCAGTCCGCTCGATTCGAACGTAGCCACCTTGTCGATTGGCATATCTCGGAGCTATCTCATCGACTAAACGATGAGCATTCTCTTTCGTTTGGATCTTACTGATGATTAGCCGACGGTTGTGCAAGTCGCCAACTTTTGCCTTAGTAACTAACTTCTCAATATACGGTCGAAGTTCTTTTGCTTTTGGCAGTGTCGTCTCAATTGACTCGTGCTCTATCAATGAGTCGGCAAGACTTTTCATGAGAGCGCGGCGCTGATCAGTTTCTCGGTGGAATTTTCTGCCTTTATAACCGTGACGATGCATTACTATAGCTCCAATTCAGCCATTTTATCTTTAACTTCGTCGAGTGCCTTGCTACCAAAGCCTTTTAGGTCACGCAATTCAATATCACTTAACGAAAACAAATCTTTGAGGGTGTGCACATCGTTGTTAATAAGTGCGTTGGTAGTACGGGCTGATAGGTTCAGGTCTTCGATTGGCGTCATAAGCTCTGCAGGTTCATCGGCTTCAGGTTCAGCTTCACTTACCTGTGCGGTCAGCGGTGGGCCAGCCTCAACTTGTGTTTGGCCTGCAAGTGCTGAATACTGATTAACTAAAATTGCAGCTGCTTCTTCAAATGCTTCTCGAGGAGTAATGGTTCCGTCAGTCTCAACAGTAAGTAGCAGCTTATCGAGATCAGTGATTTGACCAACACGAGTATCTTCGACCTTATATCGGACTCGCGTTACCGGACTAAAGACAGCGTCTACAGCAATATGGTCAGATATTTTTTTCTCAGCCACTTCTTCAATGGTTCGGTAACCACGGCCAGGTTCTACGATTACTTCAATAGAGATAGCACCCTTGGCATCATCGATAGTTGCTATTTGGTGGTCTTTGTTAATAACTTCGACGTCGGCGTTGGCAACAATATCACTTGCCGTCACTGTACCTTTGCCTTTTTTGGTTATTTGAAGTGTTTGTGATCCTTCGCCAAACACCTTAAAGCGGATGCCCTTAAGATTAAGCATAATTTCGACAACATCCTCTTTAACTCCAGGTACAGTCGTGAATTCGTGGGTCGCCCCCTCGATCTTAAATCCAGTAATTGCTGCGCCAGCAATGCTAGATAACAGTACTCTACGCAGAGAGTTACCCAGTGTCATACCGTAACCTGTGTGTAGTGGCTCAATCGTGAACGTTGCAACTGATGCACTATGATCGTCAATATTGACGAGCCCCGGTGTGTGTATAAGATTTGACATAGTTATTCGGCCTCCCTTACCGTGAGTAGTATTCTACGATTAATTGTTCATTGATATCTGGCTCGGCGTCATCTCGTGACGGATAACCAGTAATTTCGACTTGAAACGACTTGCGGTCAACTTTCAGCCAGGTAGGAATTTCAGAGGGTGCTGGACTGGTGTCGTCAATCTTTTTAAAGTATTCATTGGTCTGACTTTTTGTACGGAGACTAATCTTGTCGCCCTTCTTAACGCGGATTGACGGAATGTCTACTCTGCGTCCATTCAGCATGAAGTGACCATGTGTCACAAGCTGACGCGCAGCTCGTCGAGACGAGGCAAAACCAGCACGATATACTGTATTGTCTAATCGACTTTCTAGAAATTGCAGCAACGTAGCGCCAGACTGACCTTTAGTTTTTGATGCCTCTTTCATAAGATTACTAAACTGACGTTCAAGTAAACCATACAGTCGTTTTACTTTTTGCTTTTCACGCAACTGGATAGAATATTGGCTTGGCTTTGATCGTCTGCCAGTTCCTTGTTCGCCAGGCGGTGTTGATCGCTTTACTAATGCCTTGTGAGCCTTAGGGTGCAATGCGTACCCTTCACGGCGGCTCATTTTAACAATTGATTGCCTATCTCGTGCCATACTTACACCCTTCTTGCTTTCGGAGGTCGGCATCCACCATGCGGTACCCCAGTTACGTCAGTTAATGACTCTACGTGTATATCCTGTCCGGTCATCGATCGAACAACTGCTTCGCGTCCTAGGCCGATTCCTTTGATATAAACATCGACTTTGCTCATGCCGTGAAGTTGCTTGACTTTTTCAGCGGCCTTTTCGGCAGCAATTTGTGCAGCATACGCGGTCGACTTTTTGCTACCACGAAAGCCGCAAGCACCTGCACTTGAGCTTGCAAGAACTCCACCTGATCGATCAGTGAATGTCACAATAGTGTTATTAAACGTTGCAAGGATGTGAAGCTGCCCATATGGAACCGAGCGCTTCACCTTGCGCTTTTTCGTTTTTGGTTTATCTACAGTAGTGTTTTGCTTACTATCTTCGCTCATAAATCATATTTCCTTTACCAAGACTTAGGTCTTTGCTGGTGCTTTCTTCTTGGCTCCACCGACTGCGATTCGTTTACCGCGTCTGGTACGAGCATTGGTGCGTGTACGCTGGCCGCGGGAAGGCAAGCCAATCTTATGTCGATGTCCACGGTAGGTGCCGATATCTTTTAGTCGCTTAATGTTAGCACCAACTGAGCGTTGGAGCTCACCTTCGACAGTATATTCTTCATTTATACAGTCTTGAATCTTTGAAATCTCTTGGTCGGTTAAGTCTTTCACTCGGACTGTTGGGTCGATTTTAACTTTGGTTAAAATTTGTTCACTGATTTTTGGCCCAATACCATAGACGTACGTCAAGGCTATATGCACTTGCTTGTTATCTGGTATAACAACACCGGAAATTCGAGCCATAGTTAGCCTTGCCTCTGCTTATGCT
>SLHW01000001.1 GCA_007135955.1 Candidatus Saccharimonadota bacterium | reverse complement strand
TTCATCGCGTAATGCCACTAAACTATTCGGGCTGAAATAATTATGAAATTACCCTTATTTTCACCAGAAAAAGATCCAAGCAATTATCATGAAGTTGTAATCCAGCATCGACTTCGGGGAATTGACACCGCCTGTTCAATTCTCGAGGGTGTTTATACTCGGACATATGGTGAAGAGCTAGTCCAACCTGAACTCGAAGAACTGGACGTCCGTCAACTTGAAGTTCCACAGGGTGTTGCTGATGTAGACACTAAGACAGTATTTACTGAAATGAACATTGAGGGGTTATCAAGGTTGGCACGACAAGAGGCGCAGATGTACTCAAAGGGCGGATTATTTATTGGGGGCGATAACTAATGCTTAAGAAGATGCTTCGACAAAGCCAACAAGAACGCCAGATGCAACGCAATCAGGCGCTCGAGCAAAAATTATTGCGCCATGAAGCAAAAATTGGCGGACGGCTGTTTGGTGATGTGCCAGCTAGTGGGCGGCGAGAGTTCTTTTGCCTTGATGAGCATACTTGGGTATGGCACGAAGAGTGGACAGATAGACAGACCGGTGAACGCAAAGTACAGGCCACACGGTATGAGGTTCGACCAGACCGCATTCTCAGAGTTCGTGACGGACATTATCAGCCAGTTAGCCGCAAAGAAGCCGATCACCTACTTCAGGCAGCTCGGGCTTACCGTGATGCTGTCGGTCAAAAACTCTACTCTCGCGTGTAGATTATATATATGATATATCTTGACTCTGCCGCTGCTACTCCAGTTGACGAGGCGGTTTTAGCTATTGTTCAACCATATTTTACTGATAGATTTTACAATCCATCGGCTCGCTATTTGCCAGCTAAACAGGTCAAGCAGGATGTCGACGCCGCCCGGCAAACGATTGGCTCTTGGCTGGGCTGTAAAGCCGAGGAAGTTTTTTTCACTGCTGGTGGCACTGAAGCAAATAACCTTGCAATTCAGGGCGTTATGCGTCAGTACCCGGAGGCAAACTGCGTTATTAGTGCGACAGAACACGATTCAGTGCATGAGCCAGCCGGTCAGTTTACTATGCGTGAACTGCCAGTTAACCCAGATGGGTTAATCGACTCAAGCAATATAAAAAATTACATCGATGACAAAACGGTGTTAGTAAGTGTTAATTACGTAAATAGTGAAATCGGCACTATCCAACCCCTCAAAGAAATCGCTGCCGAGCTGGACGCTATTCGAAAAGAGCGCCTAAAATCAGGCAATAAACTGCCATTGTATTTGCATACCGATGCTTGCCAGGCAGCAAACTATCTTGACCTGCACGTCCATACACTGGGAGTAGATATGCTGACGATAAATGGTGGAAAAGTCTATGGCTTTAAGCAATCAGGCTGTCTCTATGTCAGTCGACACCTCCAGCTTGCGCCAGTTATTTTTGGCGGAGGACAAGAGAGAGGGGTGCGTAGTGGCACTGAAAACGTTGCGTTTGCGATTGGGCTTGCTAAGGCATTAGATGTAGCGCAATTAAGTCGTAGCGAGGAGGCAAAGCGACTCACGCAGCTTAGAAATATCTTTATATCGCATATTTTGGAGAATTTTTCTGGTGCTGAGATAAATGGTTCGACAAAACATCGTATTGCCAACAATGTGCACGTTACATTTCCAGGAACACACAACGAAGTGTTACAACTGCAGCTAGAGCAAGCGGGTGTATTGGTCGCAACTGGATCAGCGTGTCGCGCAGCAAAAGTTAAGATACCTTCCCGAACACTCAAAGCTATTGGTAAAACGGATGAGCTGGCAGCAGCTAGCTTGCGAATGACGCTCGGGCGCTCGACTACGTTAGTAGATCTCGAAAAAACATTAGAAAAAATGCGAGAGAGTATTCTTAAAAACTAAAGCGTTATGCTACAATGGAGTTTGTATATTTGTATCGATAATACTAACGAAACGACCGCAGTATTTTACAGTGAATAAGACAAAAATAAGACAATGGTTGTCAATGAAAAAAGTCGCTTCAGCTATCGGACTAGCTGGATTATTTATGTTTTCATTAAGCTCACCAATTGCACTTGATGCTCAGCAGTTTGCTCAGGGTTTCGACAGTGATCAAACGCTTGATCGTGGCATAATTGTCGTCCTCGATGAGGAAGATTCAGATAAAGTAGTGCCAGCAACTCTCGAGCGAGTCGAAGATTTGTACGGTGTTGTTATCAACCCAAATGATGCGCCAGTGACACTTGCTAATGAGGACGCCGAGCAAACGTTTGTCGCAACTAATGGACGCTTTAGGCTACTGGTTAGTACCCAAAACGGTCCAATTGAGGCCGGAGACTTCATCACGATATCTTCCCTCGAGGGAATCGGGATGGCAGTAGATGATATCGCACCGTTAGTGATTGGTCGAGCACTGGAGCCATTTGATGGCAGCAATGCAGTCAGTAGTGCTCAAGCAGGCGATCGAACGGTGCAAATTGGACGGATCAACGCCGATATCTTGGTTGGCCAAAACCCATTCCAGTCACCGGCAGAAGCAAACTTACCCGAGTTTTTACGGCGAGCGGCTGAGTCTATTGTCGGTGAACCAGTACCAGCAAGCCGAGTATATATAGCGACATTTGTCTTTATCGTAAGTACTTTTGTGGCGGCAAGCCTGATGTATAGTGGCGTTCGAAGCAGTATTATATCAATCGGGCGTAATCCCTTGTCTAAGAAATCAATTGTCAAGGGTATGTTGCAAGTGATACTTGTAGGGCTGATTATTTTCATAATCGGTATATTTGGGGTATATTTAATCTTAAGACTGTGATGCAAATAAAGAGAGGTGGGCGTTAAGTGGATATATATGGACTAGCAGCAATACTCATCGGAATTGCAGCTATTGCTATAGCCTTGATATGGCTCGCGCTTCGACTAAGTCATGGTCATGGCCCACTTGGCAAGCAAAGAGGCGCTGCCGGTGGTACTTATGTAGATCAGGCTGAGCACGAAGTTGAGCATATTTTTAATGATGAATTTCGTGAAGAGCTTCGTAACCGTGGCCGACTTCACTTTGAGAAGATTATTGGAGAAAATGCTATGTTTCTCCAGCAAGACTTGCGACTAACTACCTCGCAGCTCAATGAGTTTATGAAAAATGAAATCACTGAAAAACTACAAGAAGAGTTTAGCAAATACGAAGAATCCATAACTGACGCAAAGCAAATGGCAATTGACTCCATCACGAAAACCCAAGAAGCAATCGAAGAGCAACGCCAAGTAATGAGTCAACAACTTATTAAAGAAATTGATGCCGAGAAAAACCGTATGATAAAACGGTTTGAAGAAAATATTGGCGACATCGTCAATCATTACGTTCTGGCAGCTATTGGCGATCAAATCGACCTTAATGATCAACTTGACTATATTATCTCTGATATCGAGCAACATAAAAACGTAATCTTACAGGACTTGAAGGATGGATCATAGCGGCCGCACTTTGCAATTGCCAAATAGTGTGGTTGGTGTGATTGACATCAATCGCCTCTATCGTGAGATGACTTCGCTCAATGATTTTATGCATCAAGCGTCAATTCGTGAGCCTGGCAGTCCTATGAATCTACCAAAGATGAGTCGATTATTCGATGAAGTAGTACAGTCAAACGGACTAAATTTATTGCAACAAGAAGACAGAGAGGGGCTAACTGAATTCTTAACTGGAGTTCGCGATGCTGCTCCAAGGCTCCACATAAGTTTTAGTGTCGATCCGTCACCGCTTTTTTTGAGTCGATTAATGGAGTATTTGCGCAAAGCTATTGATCCATTTGTTTTAGTGCAAGTTGGACTTCAGCCCAATATCGGAGCCGGGTGTGTCGTGCGCTCTACTAACAAAGTGTTTGACTTGAGCTTAAAAGAAAACTTCCGCCAAAAGCGCAGTGTCTTAATGGAATACGTCGCAAAACTTGAGGCTAAACAAGCAGCTTCTGGCGATGCTCACCAATCACCTGATACATCAGAAGCTGTTAGTTCGGTTGCTGAATCTTCAGCAACTTCACAAAAACAAGAGGTGCAGTCGTGAATTCTGGTAATCAACACTTCGATAAGTTAGTTGCTAATGGCAACGCTGTCGGTGAGGTTATCGCTGTTGATAACTATCTGATTAAGTTGAGCGGTCTGCAGCCGTGTTCGATTCATGCTTTAGTTTTGTTTGAAGATGGCAGTAAAGGGTTTGTACACCAAGTTCAAAAAGATACTGTAACAGTACTGCATCTAGGAGATCAAAAATTACGAGTCGGTATGATTGCTGTTATTCAGCATCAGCAATTGGTAAGTCGTGTTGGCAAAGATTTTGTCGGACGAGTTGTTACAGTGACCGGTGAACCAATTGATGGCAAGGGTCCGATTTCGGCAGACGGTGTTTGGCCGGTGTTTAATACAGCTCCACCACTTTATGAGCGTAAGCTGCTTAGCGATCAACTAGAAAGCGGAGTATTAAGCGTTGACTCTTTATTTCCAGTTGTTCGAGGACAACGTATGGCGTTACTGGGTGATAGTAAATCGGGTAAAAGTACTCTGGCGACGCAACTAACTATCAATCAGAAAAACACCGATCAAGTAGTGGTTTATTGCTTAATTGCTAAACGACGTAGCGACGTAGACGCGCTTTTGTCTAGTCTCCAAGAAAATGGCGGCCTTGAAAAGGCAATCGTTGTCGTATCAAATATGTTTGAGTCGTTAATTATGAGTTACATTGCTCCGTACGTTGCTTGTTCGATGGCTGAATATCTTTGGCAGAAGTGTGAACAAGATACCATTATCATTTACGATGACCTGACCAGTCACGCTCACGCTTACCGTGAAGTTGCTTTGATGTCAGGAGTTAGTCCAGGACGAGACTCTTACCCTGGCGATATGTTTTATGCGCACTCCAGTCTTTTGGAGCGAGCAGGTAGGTTAAACTCAACAGGCAAGCACCTAACTAGCATTCCAATAATCAACGCTGCCGGTGGCGATATTACTGCTTATCTACCAACTAATGTTATGTCGATTACAGACGGGCAATGGATACTAGATATGAATATTTTCCGAGACGGTATTCGCCCGGCGTTAAACATGGGGTTGTCAGTGACACGTGCCGGCGGAATTGGTCATAATAAGCGACAAAAGGCGCTGGCATCGCAAACTTTGAAGCTACTAGCAGACTACCGACAGGCCGAAGAGTTCTCTCACTTTGGTTCTGAATTAGCACTCGAAGCTAAACGAGCACTAGAGGTCGGCAAGCATCTAAACGAGCTATTTACGCAGGCCCCAGGCGACACGTATTCATTGGTTGCTCAGCAGCTGGCACTAGATATTGTCTTGAACGCAGAAGAAGGCGAGAAAGTTGATGTTGGCAACCTCAAGCTTCACTTGCAGGAATATGCTGCAAAAGTAGAAAGTGATGATGACTATGAGCCAGTCAAAGCACAACTCAAGGAGAAATGTCTCGTTCAGCTTAAGGGTGCTGAGAGCCAGACGACAAAAGCCAAAGATGATAGCGACAGTAAGCCTGATTCCGCAGTTGGTGATAAATCAGTCCCTCCTGAAGATAAAAAAGCTTCAGCAAAAGCTGACAAGAAGAAAGCCAAAAAAGACGATAAAAAAACAGCTGAGCAGGTAGCAGAAGTTACGGAGATCAAGCAGTGAGGCGTCCGCAAGAAATCGAAAAAGAAGAATTAGCCATGGGAACCTTGATTGAGCTTACCAGTGCGTTTGAAGGCATCGCTAGCATGCGAATTGCTCAGATTAAAAATCAAGTGTTGCAGGCCACTCAGTTTTTTAATGAACTCTGGGAAATTTATTCACAGCTAAAGGTGAGTCCCATTTTTGGCTTCGGTCGTAGTAATATCGAAGCTGAAGTTATTGATAAAGAGCTACTCATTATCATAACGGCGGAAGGTGGTTTCAGTGGTGATATTGACCAAAAACTTATCAAAGAGCTGCTCAAGCATTACGATAAAGAAAAAAACGATATTATCGTGATTGGGCATCATGGTGCAATTCAATTAGCTCAACGAGGCGTATCATACAAAAAGTATTATAAGCTACCAAAAAAAGACCAAAACATCAATGTCTTACCAATTATTAATGAAGTACAAAAATACCAAAACACTACAGTCTTTTATCAGCAATACGTAAGCTTAATGGTGCAAGACGTTCGAAAAATCGAATTGTCTAGCGCAGTTGCTCAGAGAGGTCATCAGGCTGAACAAGAAGAAGACGAAAAAGAAATTATTACTGAAGCAAATTACATATTTGAGCCGAGCACTTATGATGTTGTTGATCATCTGGAAAATACCATGATGCAGATTGCTGTTAGCCAGCTGATACTTGAGTCTAAGCTCGCTCAATACGCTAGTCGTTTCCGGGCTATGAGTGCTTCGCATGAACGAGCAGATGAAGCCAAGCGAGATTTACGACTAGAGTATAATCGTTCTCGACGCGGCATTAAAGATCAGCGACTCAAAGAGATTATTAATGGCATGAAAAAAGCTCGAGCGGAGGCCAATGTATGAATCCTGGAGTAGTTATTTCAATGAAAGACCTAGTGGTTCGCGCTCAGTTTGATGGTGACGTACCGAGTATCGGTGAAGTACTCGTAGTAGACAACGGCGAGGATACGAAGCTGCTGGTTGACCACTTAGAAGCGGGTGGTATCGCGATGTGTCTAAATATTCGTAGTAGTCGCACCATTCAAAAGGGTATGCCGGTTAAGCGAACTGGACGTGGTATTGAAATTCCTACTGGTGAAGCAACGATTGGTCGCATACTTGATGCTCTTGGCGAACCACTTGATGGCTTGGCTCCAGTAAGCGGCGAAAACATTGTCTATAAGGACATTCTCAAGCTTCCTGCTCGTTCTCGCGAGTTTAAGGTAGCTAAACCAGAGATTTTGGAAACCGGTATCAAGGTTATTGATTTCTTTACACCATTTGTAAAGGGAAGAAAAATTGGCATCATCGGTGGTGCTGGTGTTGGCAAGACGGTTTTGACGATGGAGCTAATAAATAACGTCGCTCAAAGTGGTAGCGGACTTTCCTTTTTTGCTGGGATTGGTGAGCGTATCCGTGAAGGCCACGAACTATGGGATACGTTAACCGAAAATGACCTACTAAAGAATACTTGCATGTTTTTTGCGCAGATGAATGAAAACCCTGTGCAACGATCGCTCATTGCAACTACATCGGTGGCTTTAGCTGAGTCGTTTCGTGATGAAGAAGGCAAAGATATTCTATTCTTTGCAGATAACATGTACCGCTTTATTCAAGCCCGAAACGAGCTTTCTACTATCCTTGATCAGGTACCCAACGAAGGCGGTTATGAACCAACCATATTCTCTGACATTAAAATTCTACAAGACCGACTTAGCTCGAACGAACGGGGTTCAATTACTTCAGTGCAGACTATCTACGTGCCAGCTGACGACTTATCCGACCCTGCGGTGCAGATGATCCAGCATGAGCTTGACGCAACTTTAGTGCTATCCCGAAAAGTAGCCGAACAAGGTATTCGTCCAGCAGTAGACTTAAGTCGAACAACTTCATCCTTACTTACTCCAGAAGTAGTTGGCGACCGTCATTATGTACTAAGCGTTCAGGTGCAATCACTGCTGCAAAAGTATGAGTCACTCAAGGGTATCATCGCAATTATTGGTGAAAACGAACTATCACCGGCCGACCGCGCTGATTATGCAAAAGCCAAGAAACTAATAAAGAACTTTACGCAAAATATGACCGTTATGACCAAACATACCGGTGTGCCCGGTGACTACTCTAATCGTGAAGAAACACTAAAAAGTATCGAAGAAATTATTGCCTAAGGCGATAGCAAATATACAGTAGCGTAAATTATGGCTCAAGACACTCAACAAACCACCCAACAAGTTAACGAACCTCAAAAAGATACGAGCATTATCTATGCAAAGGTGTACGCACCCTATAAAACATACTTTGATGGCGAGGCTGTTAGCATATCAGCTAAAAACGATACTGGTGATTTTGATATCCTTGGCAAGCACTATAACTTTATTTCTATCTTGGCAGCCGGTGATATAGTGATTCGAAAACCTGACGGCGAACAAGAAAAAATCACCATTCAGCAAGGCGTGATGCACGTAAAAGAAAACCGAGTCATTGTCTTTTTAGACGTGTAAAATTGTAGAGTATTCTAGTCAAATGCGTGGTAGTCAAAGGCAAAGCTGCCACTACTTAGGCTTTGGGTTACGTGGATAGTAAACCCAGTTGTTGTCCTCGTTATGTAATAGCTGACGCTTCTACCAACCGGTGTAACAACAATGTGAGGTGTTTGATTAAAAGCATTGGCAAATGTAATATTTGCGATTGCTCCATTGCCTGCGCCGCCACCAGGGTTAATTGTGACTGTTCCAGCGGTATCGCTACCGCTTATTGATACAGTCCCGCCTGATCCGATCCTGTTACCACTATTTACTGATGGGCTGGGCCCTCCAGTGTCTATATGTCTAGTAACCTGCAGGTCACCTTCAAGTTGCAGTTGTCCCGCAGTTACTAAAGGTGCAGATAGGTTTCCACCGAAACTACCGCCTCCGCCAACAGCTATGCCGCCATCAACAGTCAGTTGTCCTTGTATATTAGTGTCGCCGCCAATCGACAGGCTTTCAGCTTGAATCTCTTCAAAGTTACTGGTTCCTGATACGGTAATTCCTGGCAAACTTAAGCTTCCGCCGACGCTGATTTGACCGGCGACATCTAAGTTGTCCCGTACGAGCACTTGGCCAGTAAAGATAGTATTAGACTCTACTGTGAGTAGCTGTTGGGGGTCTCCGATACGAGTGTCGCTCTGCGCAAGTTCTTGTAGCTCTTCAGCGGTAAGGCGTTCGGTACCGATTTGATCTTGCCCTGAGCCTTCTTGATCACGTTGATAGCCAATAAATACTATTAGCCCAGCGACTACAACCACCAAGATGAAAAATAATAGGTAAATATTCACTCGAGAAATGAGAGCCATTACTGAAATTTTTCTTTTTTTCTTTGGTTGATTTTGCGGAGCGACTACGCCTCCACCTTCTTGATTTACAGCGGTCCCTTGGTCTTCAAGAGTATTTAGGTCATTATTTTCTGATTGTTTTTTATCGTCCATAGATGCCCACGCGGAATTTAATCCCTTACTTATGTACTATATACAAATAAGCATATACGATAAAGCTTTTTGAAGCAAAACGCATATGGTACTCTACGTATGTATCATGAAAGATAAAACCTTCAGGACACATAAAGATAAATAAGATCATGAAATCTATACTATTTGGTTTTGCAATTATCCTGCTCTTTGTACCAGTTACTGTGTTTGCCCAGTCTTCTTCGTCGCCAAATTATCGAGTTGACCAAACGTTTTTTGGCTCAGGAGGTGAAACCGGGCTAGAGTCAGATAGTTTTCAAGCGCGAGCAGCACTTGGTGAGCTCGGTATAGGTGAGCTAAATAGTGATAACTTTCGGGCATTTGCTGGCTTTACGACAACCGATGAGCCATTTATTGAGTTTGTTGTAACTGGTAATAATATTGACCTTGGTTTTCTGAGTACTGACCAAGTCACAACCGCGCAAGGACAGTTTTATGTTCGGGCCTGGCAGGCAGGCGGCTATTCTGTTACAACCGATGCTGACCCGCCAACTAATGTTTCAAGTGGGCATCAATTTGCAACATCAGAAGTACCTACAGCTTCTCAGCCAGGCACTGAGCAATTCGCGATAAATCTTGTCGCAAACTCAGATCCAAGCGTTGGTGAAGGCCTGATTCAACAACCCGATGGATCGTTTTCATTCGGACAAGTGGCAAGCGATTATTCACAGGTAAATAATTTTCTCTACAACAAAGGGGACGTAGTTGCTTTTTCGGAACAGAGCACCAGTGTAACGCTTTATACGATTTCATATATATTCAACATATCTAACGCAACCCCTTCTGGACAGTATCAGTTTCGGCAAGTCTTAGTAGCAACTGGCCAGTATTAAAGCGAACATGCCAGAAGCCTTGCATTAACAATAAGCATAATGTTACTATCTTAACTACAACTAAATACACAAAAATATAAAAAGATATAAACAAAAAAAGGAAACAAAATGTTTAGATTATCTTTCTACAGACGCTATGTGATTTTGCATATTCGTTTGTTGGTCGTAGCAGTACTAGTGCTGTCCAGTGCGCTACCAATTTTATTAACAAACACCGCGAGTGCTTATACATTACTTGGCGATCGTGAAATTCGTATCAGCAGTTCAGTAGCTGATGCTACGGGAGTTTCTTATCTAGTGAATTTCGAGTTGCCTGCTGCAATTAACATTGAGGGTTTGGTCATCGCCTTTTGTGATGAATCGCCAATTATTGGCGATCCAGACTGTGCGGTACCAAGTGGTTTTACACTTGCGAGTGCATCACTAGATTTTACTGAACCAAGCGATGTAGACCTATCTACGTTTACGAGTGGCTTTAGCCAACAAGCAACTGGCGGAATCGGCGATAATGTAGTAACTCTCAGTAGTGCCTCGAGCGCATCAGGCGCACAAGGTAATTCTGTAGTACTTACAATAGAAGGTGTTACCAATCCATCAGCGGTCAATGAATCATTTTATGCTCGGATTATGCTCTATGAGACGCAGGCTAATGCGACTGGTTACACCGTTGCAAACAATAACAACCCAGAGCAGGCCGGCGGTATCGCGCTCAGCACCGCACAAACCATAACTATAGAAGCCAAGGTGCAGGAGCGTATAACGTTTTGCGTTTTTGCTGCTGCAGGCACCGCTACACTTGATTACGATGACAACGACTGCAGTTTGATACTTGATCCAGTCGTGCTAGGCGACGAGAATGGTGTACTGGATTCTGGTATGCCGTCAATTAGCAAAGAAGCGAAATTCAACATCACCACCAACGCATCAGCTGGAGCGACAATTCGCGTCAAAGGTGACACTCTGCGTACCGGCTCATTCTCAATAGACGAGATTGGCGATACCGCTGCGACATATAGTGCTGGTACCGAGCAGTTTGGCTTTTGTGTCTACAGCGACGGTACTAGTCCGTTTGCACCTGGTGGACTGACGCCACTGGCTCCTTATGATAGTGGCGGAACACCTGCAAATTGTGTAGATACTACTCAGGGCCAAGGTATCGGTAACGATAACGGCGCATTATTTGCCTTTGAAAACGACATCATCACCAGTACGTACGGTAGCTCTATAGCAACCAAGACAGCTGGCGACTGGTCAACGGGTGTACTGGTGTTTCTAGGCTCTATCTCGACAACTACCGAGCCAGGTATCTACCAAGCAACTCTCGAGTTCATCGCAACTGGCCGCTACTAGTTCCTAGGCAACCTTCCACAGGTGTGGATAAGTAGAGAAGTATTAAGTTGCTAGTACGGCACGCTTATGCTATCGTCGTAAGTGCTAGTACTAAAATAAAAAGAACCAATACAAAGGAGAATTACGTATGGTTTTTGTAGAAAACTTACGGCGCTCAACGTCGTTAGCTGCTGCAGCCTTACTGTTAGTTGCGAGTGCGGTGCCGCTACTAGCTCATAGAACTGCAAGCGCTTATACATTGTTGGGTGATCGTGAAATTCGGATGGAGACTGCAGTTGCAGATGCGACTGGTGTTAACTACCGAGTTGATTTTAACCTCGATGGCACACAAGATGTCGGGGGTATTGTGGTTACCTTCTGTGAAGGATCGCCAATCATCGGTGATGCAACTTGTGATGTGCCAACTGGATTTGCGATTGCCAGCAATGCATTCGCAGACGGCGATCAAGGATTAGTAGACGTATCAGGTTTTACTGCGGCAGTGAGCAATGTTGCCACAGTTGGTACAGCAGATAACGTCTTTACACTAACCGGTACACCAATAGCTGGTGCTTCAGGTGATGTGGTATTTACGTTAACAAACGTTACCAACCCTTCAGCAGTCAACGAGTCGTTTTATGCTCGTATCATGGTCTACGCTGATGGCGCTGATGCCACAGCCTATACCACTGCCGATGATCCAGAATTAACGCAAGACCCGCAGCAAGCCGGCGGTATTGCATTAAGTACCGCAGAGGTAATCACCATCGAAGCTAAGGTGCAGGAACGTATTACGTTTTGTGTCTTTGCTATTGCAACTGGTGACCCAGTAGCTAACGATCAAACCGACTGTAGTCAGTTACTTGATCCAGTCGTACTTGGTAACGATAACGGCGTACTTGATTCAAGTCTGCCATCGATTAGCCGAGAAGCGATGTTTAACATTACGACGAATGCTTCAGCTGGTGCAACTGTTCGCATGAATGGTGGAACTCTAGAAACAGGAAGCTTTTCTATCGCAGCAATCGGTGATACAGCTGCTGGCTACACAGCCAACACCGAGCAATTCGGTCTCTGTGTCTTTAGCGATCCCGGTGCAGCAGAAACCGGTGGCCTAACAGCAACTGCTCCGTATGACAGTGCAGCCTGTGATGGAACAATTCAAGGTCAAGGTGCCATAAATGACAATGGTGCAACCTTCGCTTTCCACACCGACACTGCTTCTACTTACGGAAGTCCAATAGCTCAAAAAACTGCAGGTGACTGGTCAACTGGCGTGCTTGTGTTCCTTGGCGGTGTGTCAAACACCACTGAACCGGGAATTTACACAACTACCCTTGACTTCGTTGCAACAGGACGCTACTAGGAGTTTTTAGAAAACGGTAATGCTACACTATGAAATATGAGGAAGCTACAAACGACTGACCGCTCTCGATTCATAGTTGTAAGCACGGTATGTGTAACGGTGGTAGCGCTGATAATGGCGCTATCACCGTTTACAGTTTCAGCTGTTTTAGTTCAAGATCGTTTTATCCAGTTAGAAAACCCTCGCCCAGGCGATAGCGGACTTCATAGGGTAGGCTTTACGATTACTAATTTTTCTCAACCAATTGGTTCGATTCGTATCGAGTACTGCGCTAATAGCCCGATTGTTGGTGAAACTTGTGACCCGCCAGCTGGTTTTGACGCTAGCAGTACATCAATTATCAGCCAAACTGGCGAAGTGGACTTTAGTATCCATGCAGACTCAGATGCTAATACGGTTATATTATCTCGACTGCCAGTTATTCCAACAGCAGCTGATTTACGTTACGAGCTAAGTGATATCACTAATCCAGATAACTTAGGAACATTTTATGCTCGAATATTGACCTATCCAACCGATGACGCATCCGGCCCATACACTCAAGCTGGTGGTATCGCCTTATCAACAAGTATAGATCTCAATGTTGAGGCCGAAGTGCCACCGTATCTTACTTTTTGCACCGGAGTCGCAATAAGCCAGTTTCAGTGTGATTCAATCGAGACATTTTTTATTAACTTAGGCGAATTTTCAGAGTTTAGTACAACAACTGCCACTTCGCAGTTCTTGGTTGCTACTAATGCGGAAAGTGGCTATGCAACTCGTATTATCGGTACAACACTGACTTCTGGAAACAACATTATTCCTTCACCTAATACACCAACCCTCTCTCAAGTTGGCGCCAGTCAATTCGGCATAAATTTACGCAATAACTCCAACCCAAATATTGGTGCGGATCCTTCTGGCCCCGGAGCAGCGAACCCAGCGGCTACTTATAATATCCCCAATCGGTTTATGTTTGCGAATAATTCTGTGATAGCTGGTAGCGCAATACCGAGTGATTTTCGTAAATTTACGATAAGCTACATCATCAATGTGACCGATAATCAGGCACCTGGCGTATATTCTACAACTATGTCGTTTATTACCTTGGCAAATTTCTAGATAGCTGTTATGCTTTTTCTATCAAATAGCTAACCAACACATTCGTGTAAAGAAATAAGAGAGGAAAAAATGAGTCAAACACTGAAATCAACCTATGCGATTATTATTGCTGCAGTCTTTCTATTAACTGCTTTTTTGCCGCTGAGCAACTTAGGGGCCCAGCCAGCAGGCGAACGATCCGTTAGCGGCAATGGCTTTCGTATTTCGCCAGTAACATCGGAGTTTGTTATTGAGCCTGGTCAGTCCGAAATTATGAACATAACGGTTGAAAACCCGACAAATGTGCCACTTACTGCCGTCGCAATCGTTAATGATTTTATCGCTGGCGAGAATGAAGATGGCGAGGTCCGCCCTATCTTAGATGAAAATGCTCCAGCACCAAGAAATAGCTTTAAAACGTTAGTTGGCCAAATTGATAATATCGAATTGGGTCCGAACGAACGAGCTGAACTTGAAGTACCAATCGAAGTACCGGCAGACGCTAATGCGGGCGGATACTACGGTATCGTACGGTTTGAACCAGCAGATTTAAGGGATGCCGGCAACGTTACCTTATCGGCTAGCGTGGGTAGTATTGCGCTAGTGCGAGTCCCCGGTGACTTAAATGAACGACTTGATCTTGTACAGATTTCTGCCGCTCAAGACGACTCATTACGCTCATTTTTCACTGGCGGTGATGTTAGTGTTTTAGTTCGACTCCGCAACAGTGGTGACATTCACCTTCAGCCACACGGTCTTGTGCAGGTAAAAAACATGTTTGGTGATGTGGTGGCTAGCTATGAATTAAATGATTCAACACCCCGAGCCTATATTCTCCCTGATACGATACGTCGCTTCCAGGACGATCTTGATGAGCGAAACTGGTTCGGTCGCTACACCATAGAGGCAAATATTGGCAATATGCAAAGTGGCGGTGAACCGCTAAACGCTCGAGCAACATTTTGGTATATTCCAGCGTGGGCGCTAATTGCTTTGTTTGTAGCTCTTGCAGCAATAGCTTTTGGAGTCGTAAGCCTGATTAATCGCCGCAGCAGCAATAAAAAACGCCGAAATTAGCTTAAGAATAAAAGTAGCTAAGAACACTCACCCAACTTGTTACTGAGTTGGGCTTGTGTTTTTTTAACAGAGACGCTACTATAAATTAGACGGTAAACAAAGTAAATTCCCGTGAAAAACACAAACTATAGCATTAACTCAACCATTATCGCACTAAGCATAGTCAGTATCTTTGCGCTTTTACTAGTATGGTTTGTACCGCAAGTAGCCGGTCAAGTATCTCCTCCACCGGAAAACCCACAGAGCGGTGCTGTCGGTATGCAAGGTAGCATTACTGCGCCTGCACCAACTCAAGCAGCAACGATTACAGTACCTTCAAATGGGCAGGTGTTTTCTTCTGTCCCCATAACTGTTTCTGGCGTTTGTCCACCGGGAGATGACTTAATCGTTAAGATTTTTAAGAATAATATTTTTAGTGGTTCTGCTGCCTGTCAGGATGGTAGTTATTCAATCGAAATCGATTTATTTATCGGTCAAAACGATCTTGTAGCAATTATTTTTGATGCCTTAGATCAAGCTGGTCCGCCATCGAGCACGATAACAGTGTTTTTTGAGGATGCTGGTGTAGCGTCAGTCGGTCGACCGACCTTATCAAGTAATTTTGCCAAACGTGGCGCCAACCCTGGCCAGACGCTTACTTGGCCAATAGATTTATCTGGAGGTCAGGGCCCTTATGCAGTGAGTGTTGACTGGGGAGATGGTACAACTCCAGACCTTTTTAGCCTTGAGTTTCCAGGAACATTTAACATCGAGCACGTATATGAACGACCTGGTGTCTATAATATTGTCATCAAGGTAACTGACGCCAATGGCAGCCCGGCCTTTTTGCAATTAGTCGGTGTCGCTAATGGTCCGCTAGCACAAGAAGATATGGGTACTCCGACAGAACTAGACACAGCTGCCGCTACTGCGAGAGTGCTATGGCAGCCAGCGGCACTTTTGATTCCGTTTATCATCTCGACATTTTGGCTAGGCAAGAAGTACCAGCTAAAGAGCATTCGTGACAAGATAGAACGTGGTGAGCGACCGTTTTAACTTGCACAATTAGTCTTTTTGCTACACTACTTAAGTTATGAATCAAACAAAGCGCGTGTTTGTTGGTATGTCTGGGGGGGTAGACAGCTCAGTTACCGCAGCCTTACTCAAGGATACCGGTTATCACGTCACTGGTGTTTATATGAAAAACTGGTCAGAAGATCTGCCAGGTTTTTATTGTCCATGGCAAGAAGACTATGAAGACGCCATGCGAGTGGCTGTACAGCTTGGCATCGAACTAAAGCTATATGATTTTCAGGCTGAATATCGTCAGCAGGTTGTTGATTATATGCTTGATGGCTTTCGACAAGGCCTGACACCCAACCCAGACATTATGTGCAACCAAGAAATTAAATTTAAACTCTTTTTAAGTACAGCACTCAGTGATGGCGCTGACTTAATAGCCACTGGCCATTATGCTAAAAATCGCAACGGTCGCCTGTTTGCAGCGACCGATATAAATAAAGACCAGACATACTTTCTTTATCGAGTTACGCGTTCAGCATTAGAACAGACACTCTTTCCGCTTGG
This sequence comes from Candidatus Saccharimonadota bacterium, assembly GCA_007135955.1. Classification (GTDB taxonomy): domain Bacteria; phylum Patescibacteriota; class Saccharimonadia; order Saccharimonadales; family SLHW01; genus SLHW01. The sequence continues at coordinate 11,771 of SLHW01000001.1, read as the reverse complement.
CAAGCTCACCAAGGAGCAAGTTCGCGAGATCGCAAAGCAACGAGGATTAGCGACCGCTCAAAAGAAAGACAGTCAAGGAATCTGTTTTATTGGAGATGTGCCTATTGAAGAGTTTTTGTCACAATTTATCGAGACAAAACCCGGAAACATTATTGACGCGTCAACCAAAAAAACGGTTGGCGAACACAGTGGTGCACTTTTTTATACTATCGGCCAGCGACATGGACTCGGAATAGGTGGCGGTTTGCCATACTATGTGATTGGTAAAGACATGGCGAAAAACGAAGTATACGTAACCAGTGATTTAAACGACACATCACTCTGGTCAAAAAAGCTGGAGCTAACTGCAGTCCATTGGATAGACGGAGCGCCAGAGCCAGGAAAAGACCTTCTAGCGCGAATTCGGCATCGTGGTGAACTGCTTCCCTGTAGTTTGGAAAAAACTACTAGTGCAACAATCGTTGAGTTAGAGCGTTCAGTACGTGCTGCCACGCCTGGTCAATCAGTGGTGGTGTATGATCAAGATGAGTGCCTCGGTGGTGGAATCATCACGAAAGCTAGCTAGAGAAAATTTTACGGCCTCAGAGAAGATTTGATAGACTACTAGTTGTATGAGAGCACAAGATATTCGACGAAAGTATATAAACTATTTCTCTGAGCGAAATCATCAGATTATTCCGCGAGCCCAGCTAGTACCACAAGATGATCCCACTACGTTATTTACTGGTAGTGGCATGCAGCCACTCATTCAGTACCTACTAGGAGAGTCGCATCCAAAAGGCAGTCTACTGGTCAATAGTCAGACATGTTTACGAGCACAAGACATAGATGAAGTAGGTGATAATCGCCATACTACGTTTTTCGAAATGCTTGGCAACTGGAGCCTGGGCGATTATTTCAAAAAAGAGCAAATTCGCTGGTTCTTTGAGTTTTTAACTGATGAAGTTGGCCTGGATCCTAATCGGATATACGCAACCTGTTTTATCGGTGATGAAGAGCATGGCATACCACGTGATAATGAATCTGCAGAAATCTGGCAAGAACTTTTTCGTGAAAAGGGTATTGACGCAAGAGTAGTCGATATTGGCAGTCAATCTGACGGCGATAAACTAGGCATGCAAGGTGGGCGGATATTCTTTTATGATGATGGTGAAAATTGGTGGAGTCGTGGCGGCGGCCTCGATAAAACACCTCTTGGCGATCCGTGTGGGCCTGATAGCGAAGTATTTTATGATTATGGCGACGAGTATCACGACGAAAGTTATGGCGAGCCACACCCGGCAACTGATTCAGGTCGGTTTATCGAGATTGGCAACCAGGTCTTTATGCAGTATCGCCGCACCGAGTCGGGCTTTGAACCACTTGACCAAATGAATGTTGATTTTGGTGGCGGCCTAGAGCGTATCGCTGCTGCCTCGATTGATAGTCCAGATGTTTTTAAGATTAGTATTATTTGGCCAATTATCGAAAAGCTGGCAGAGCTTTCTGGTAAAAGCTATGAACAGCACACCGAGAGTATGCGGGTGATTGCTGATCACTTGCGGGCAGCTTCTTTTCTCGCCGTGGATGGCGTAACCCCAAGCAATAAAGAGCAGGGCTACGTTATGCGACGATTGCTTCGGCGCGCAATTCGTTTTGCGTTTGAGCTTGGCGTTGAGCAAAACTTTCTCGAGGAAGTTGTGCCAGTAATTGCTGATATGTATCATGATGATTTTCCTGAAGTTGCCAGGCAGCGCGATGATGTTATGCAGGTGCTCGCACGAGAAGAAAAAGCTTTTCGTCAAACTCTGCGAAAGGGTGTGAAAGTATTTGAAAAAGAAATAAAAAAACTATCTCATGCTAGCGATAAGCCAAATGTTACTGGTGAACTCATCTTCACGATGTACGATACCTATGGCTTTCCGACAGAGCTTACGCTCGAGGAAGCCTACAAGCATGATGTTGAGCTAGAGAAAGACTGGCAGGATTCGTTTAACAGCCAGCTTGAAAAGCAACGTGAGCGCTCTAAGACCGCAGCTAAAGGCGCCTTTAAGGGTGGTTTAGCCGGTTCAGATGATATGCACAAGAAATACCACACGGCAACTCATCTGCTGTACCGTGTGCTTCGTGAAGTACTTGGCGATCATGTAGTGCAGCGTGGTAGCAACATCACTGATGATCGGCTACGTTTTGACTTTTCTCATCCTGAAAAAATGACCGACGACCAAAAACAGCAAGTCGAAGAACTGGTTAACCAGCGAATTGCCATGAATCTTAATGTTGGTTGGGAAGAGTTGCCAACCGATGAAGCACAAGAACGTGGCGCTTATGGCGCATTTGGCGACACCTATGGAGATACTGTCAAGGTATACTCGATGACTGACAATCAGGGCGTAGCTTATAGCTTTGAAATCTGTGGCGGTCCGCACGTTAGGCATACTAAAGAACTTGCTGAAGGCGACAAAAAATTCAAAATCACCAAAGAAGAATCCAGTAGCGCCGGCGTCCGCCGCATTAAAGCAGTTTTAAAATAAATCACCGTTTTACTCCCGGTTCTCCGTGGTATACTATAAACTGATTATGCTCAAGAAACTCCAGGGGATGAAGCAGACGTTTAGGCGTCGCAATGACGATGAAAAAACGGGTCAATACCTTGTCGGTTTAGATATTGGTACAGAATTTGTCAAAGCATTAATTGGTGAAGTCAAACACGACACAATTGAAATAATTGGTGTTGGCCGGGCACATCAGGCGCTATCAGATATGCAAGCTGGTGCCATAGCCGATATTGCAGCCGTTGTACAAAACTGTGATACCGCGCTTTCGCAAGCCGAGAAGCAGGCTGAGCTAAGTGTCCGTAGCGCTGTCGTCGGTATTGCCGGTGAACTGGTTAAAGGTACAACTGTCACTGTTAAATGTTCTCGTAAAAACCCTGAGACATCTCTTACTATCGAAGAAGTAGAACGTATTATAAACCTAGTGCAAGAACGTGCAGCAGAGCGGGCTCGCCGCGAACTATTTGTTGATCTTGGCGGTAAAGATATTGAAATCCGACTTGTCAACAGTGCTCTCGTTGGTATCGAAATCGACGGCTATCCAGTGACAAACCCAATTGGCTTTCAGGGTAAAGATGTGGTGGTTCAGCTCTACACCGCATTTGCTCCGATGATTCACATCGGTGCCATCGAAAAAGCGACCGAGGAACTCGACCTTGATTTATTGGCGGTCGCAGCTGAGCCATTTGCGGTTGCTCGTTCAGTTATTGGCAATGACCCCAATCAAAACAAAAACGCTGTCCTCATGGATATTGGCGGCGGAACTACTGATATAGCGGTTATCCAAGAAGGCGGGCTACAAGGAACCGAAATGTTTGGCATCGGCGGACGAGCCTTTACTCGGGCAATTGAACGCGAACTAAATGTTGATTTTACTGATGCCGAGCAGCGTAAACTTGCTCTCGATAAAGCCGATCCGAAACGAGCTGAAAACAAGCAAGCACTCTTGGCAATAAATCGCACGCTTGAAGTTTGGACGAGCGGCGTAGAATTGGCGCTTAGTGAGTTTGACCATCTAGATTACTTACCTGACCAACTGCTTTTGTGTGGTGGTGGCTCGAGCCTTGAACCACTGGTTGCCAGTCTGCAACAACAAAAGTGGTATAGCGATCTACCGTTTACTAAAAAACCCATCGTCAAGCACATCGATCCTAAGCAAGTAGTTAATATTACCGATACAACTGGCGATGTTACCGATCATACGTTTGTAACGGCTATGGGCCTCTTACGAGTTGGTCTTGATACACTACAACAACAAGAGGGTGCCGATAGTGGTACTGTACGCCAAAAGATTGATAGGATGTTACGTATATGAGCGAAACGAATCAGAAAAAATCGATCCTGTACGTTGACACAGGCGATGAAATCACGTCGGTAATTGCACGCATGCAAGATACTGAAGGCAAGATTGTTGCTATTGTGCTCCCGAAACGAGCACCGGCCTTTCAGTCCGTTATCAATATAAAATTACTAAAAAAAGCTGCTCAAAAAGCCAAAAAACGTAGCGTACTCATAACGAGTGACAAAACAATCCTACCGCTCGCGGGAGCTGCTGGGATTCACGTTGCGCGTACGACTGAATCAAAACCGTATATCCCTGACGCGCCGAAATCTACACCTAAGCAAACAGCTGACGATGAGGTTGATCCGAATCAGCCAGTCGGCGAGCTAGCAGCTAAAGCTACCGAAGAACAAGACACAATCGACCTTGGTGACTTACCAGACCTAAGCCTCGAAGACGAAGGCGCCAAAAAACCAAAAAAGAAAAAGTCTGGCATCAAGGTACCAAACTTTAATAAATTTAGACTGTGGTTAATATTGGGTGGCGTGCTTCTGGTTCTTTTGATTATTGGGTGGTACGTAGCAGCATTTGTACTGCCTCGCGCCGAGATAACAGTCGAGACAAGTACTCAGAATGTTGCAGAAACACTAGAGTTTGATGCGGTGCTTGGCCTAGATGGGTTAGATGAAGAGAGCGTTGCTATCCCGGCAACTCGGCTAACGTATACATTTCAAGATGAGGTAGCAGTTGAAGCAACCGGCGAAGTCAATGTTGGTGATCGTGCGAGTGGTCAGGTTACTGTAACGAACTGTGACAGCCAATCAGTAACTATTAGTAGCGGTACGGCTATGACTTCTTCAAATGGATTTGTTTTTCGTAGTCGAGAAACGGTAACCATTAGCCCTAGTAATCGAACACCTCCATTTCAGCCAGCGAACTGCCTTGAAGACGAGTCTGAAACCATCTCAGTAGAAGCTGATGAGCTAGGCGCTGACTACAACATTAGCTCAACCAGCTATACGGTGGCAGGTTTCCCATCAAATACGGTATTTGGAGATGGATCAAACATGTCTGGCGGAAGCGATGATATTAAGCCTGCGGTTACTTCTCGCGATATAACTACTGGCCGCGAGCAACTAAAGCAGGCTGCCAGTCCAAAAGCTGAAGTTGAACTAGAAGAGGCTCTTGAGGCTGAAGACCTAGTGCCGATACTGGAAAGCTTTGAGGAGCGAGATAGCAGCACATCAAGCTCACACGAGTCAGGTGATCAAACCGACGAGGTAACCGTTAGCTTAACTGCAGAGTATGCCATGCTTGGTGTTGGTCGAGAAGATGTACGGGAGCTTATCCGATTACAGCTTGGTGAAGAGTTTGATTTTGACCGACAGTCGATTGTTGATGACGGTCTCGAACAAGCAACTCTTCGTATTGTTTCGCGTGATGGAGATACGACCCGCTTGCGACTCAGGACAATCGTGTCTATCGGCGCAGAAATCGATACTGAGGCTTTAGCCGAAGAAGTAGCAGGGCTGAGTCGAAGTGAAACCGAGTCAACGATTTTCTTACGTGATGGAGTGCGTGATGTACAGATTAGCTACGAACCGTTCTATGTCTTCACGACGCCCAACGATCCAGGTAAAGTCACTATAACCATATTGCAAGCAGGCGATCAGCCTGACCTAGAACCTGACCCAGATTTTGATAACGAGGACTCAACAGAGCTAGAGTGAACGTTTTAAAGAATCGTACTGTTATTGGTCTGGATGTAGGTGATGTACGTATAGGTGTTGCTCGGGCTACAGTTGGCAGTTTTTTTCCAGTGCCTTGTGATGTTGTGGTTAATGATGTTAGGGTATACGACAGGCTTGCTGAAATTTTTGATACTGAATCAGCTGTAGCAGTGGTCGTTGGCTTACCACGCAACTTAAGCAGTGAAGACACCCAGCAAACCAAGCAGGTGCGGAACTTCACTAAAAAGCTACAAGAGAGCACAGCCCTACCAATTTATTTTCAGGATGAAGCCGGCACGTCTAAGAAGGCAACCCAGGAGTTGAGCCAGCATAAAAAAATCCGTAGGGGTCCAGCTGGTTCAGTCGATGCCTTGGCGGCAACCTACATCTTAGACGATTTTTTACAACAGGAGGCACACCGTGAGCTATTCGCTTAAATCATCATCAGGCTTATCTAAACCTCTGGTAATTTTATTGAGCACCATTGGTATTGTTTTAATACTCGGAGCAGCATTATTTGGAGCGCAGAGATATTATCAGCAACAGCTCGAACCAGTCACTACTTCAGAAGATGTACGATTATTTGAAATAAGTGCTGGCGATAGTGCTCAAACTGTCGCTAACAAGCTCGAGGAGGCTGGCTTAATTCGGGCGGCTTGGGCATTCTCTTGGCACTTAAGAAGCGAGGGCTTACGGGGTGACATACGAGCCGGCACTTATGCGATTAGCCCCAGTCAACCGGTTAGCGAAATTGCAGCAATTATTACCGGCCAGACCGAATCAGATACACTAACCATTACCATACTGCCGGAGCGGCGAATTGATCAAATACAAGTAGCTTTAATCAATGAAGGTTTTTCTCCAGAAGAAGTTGAGGCGGCCTTCGATCCAGCCTTGTATCAAGACCATCCAGCTTTGGCTGACAAGCCAGCCACCGCTAGCCTGGAAGGTTACCTATACCCTGAAACCTTTCGAATCGAAGAAACAACTACCGTTCAAGAAATTATCGAGTGGTCACTTGACGAAATGGCAACACGATTAACGCCAGATATACGAGAAGGTATAAAGGGCCAAGGTTTAACGGTTCACGAGGGCATCATACTAGCATCGATTGTTGAACGCGAAGTTAGCAATAAAAATCCCGATGATCGACCACAAGTCGCTCAAGTGTTTTACAGCCGCCTAGCGGAAGGAGTTCGCCTGGAATCCAACGCTACAGCTAGGTACGGAGCAGTATTGGCAGGACTTGATCCAAACGAGCACCCAACCTATAACTCAGAATATAACACTTACCGAAATGATGGCTTGCCTCCGTCGCCAATCAGCAATGTTTCAGAATCAAGCTTGCAGGCAGTTGCTCAACCCGCAGATACTAACTATCTCTATTTCGTATCAGCAGATGGCTGCTTGCCGGATATTGACGAGCCGTGTGTAAACTATTTTTCAACTACGCTTCAGCAACATGAACAAAATGTCCAGCAATATTGCCCGATTCGCTGCTCTCAACCACACTAAACATCTTCCCTGCCGTATTGTTTCTAGAGATAATACGATTACAGGTGTAGTGCGATTACATGGAACAGATAGTCTACAGGGGTGGAGAAGTAAAAAACCTATTGATTTTTTAGTTAAAATTGTTATAATTCTTGTGGTATCTAAAACACTACTGTTTAATGTAGTAATTTGTAAGAAGACAGAGCTGTTTCTAGGTACCGGATATATCATAAAGCACATAACTAACGAAGTAATTTATAAGTTAACTAATTCTGATATATCCCTCAGTCCGATTGTATTACGGACAGGAGAACACCATTCGTAGCATTACACATACGCTGACGAAGCGTAAAGAAAAATCATCATCTAGCGTCCGCCGTCATCTCCGACGTGCTTATAGAGCATTTGTTCGGCGTAATCGTAAGCGCATTATTCGCTATAGCTTAATAAGCATAAATGTACTAATGCTTGGCGGTGCAGTGTATTTTGTCACGAGTGCCAATACGGCCAGCACAGTAGTAAGCCCGCAAGTTGCATTACTTTCCGCTGACGGTAGCAGCAATACTCAGGCGGCTAACCCACTTGATCAATTATCATCAACTGAAATCGCTGTTCATGTTTCACGTATGGCACAAATGGAGACTGCTATTGCTGTTACTAACCAAGCTGACAGCGTATCTTCGAGTAGCTCAGTTGTTTCGCACGATGATACCTTGGTAGCCAATCCAAAGATTATGAACACCGACATCAAAACTAAGGACGACATCGTTTCGTACACCGTTCAAGAGGGGGATACCGTCGGCAGTTTAGCTAATCGGTTTGGCGTAACATCGGATTCAATCCGTTGGTCAAATGATCTTGCGAGCTGGGAATCACTTCGAACCGGCCAACAACTTGTTATTCCACCGATCGACGGTATCGTCTACACTGTCCAGGCTGATGACACTCCAGAGAAGCTTGCCCAGAGATTTAGCGCAGACGAAAAGATTATTATTCGATTTAATGATGCAGAGATAGAGGGTCTTCAGGTTGGGGAACGGATCGTGATACCGGATGGTGAGCGTCGAGTGCAGCAGGCGGCCGCCGTATCATATTATGGTTTTTCTTTTGGTAGCGGTGCCATTTATGGATATAACGGCTATGTTCCGGGATACTGCACCTATTATGTCGCTAGTCGGGTATCAGTACCAACTAACTGGGGTAACGCTCGTAACTGGGCGGCTGGTGCTAGAGCAACGCCCGGATGGAGCGTAGATGCGACACCGCGGCCAGGCTCTATCGCCCAAACAACCTCTATGCACTGGCTTGGTCATGTAGCTGTAGTTGAAGAAGTCTCAGAAGATCGTTCGATGATTCGCTATTCTGACATGAATGGCTTAGCTGGCTTTAACCGAGTTGGTACCAGTGGCTGGGTGCCAGCCTCTACCTATCAGTTCTATATTCACCGAAATTAAACAATTAACTGTATAATACGAACCGTATGTTTGTAGATACGGCACAAGTAACAATCAAAGCGGGCGACGGTGGACCCGGCGTGGTTAGTTTTCGGCACGAGAAATACGTTGATCGTGGCGGGCCTGATGGTGGTGATGGCGGAAAAGGTGGCGATGTATTGCTTCGAGGCAAGGACAATCAACATACCCTAGCGCGGTTTCGTCACCAAAAAGAGCTCAAGGCGGATAGTGGTCAAAGTGGTGGCAAGCGAAAACGTCGAGGTAAAAGCGCCTCAGATTTAATTATTGACGTCCCGGTTGGCACAGAGGTTCTAGATATTCAGACCAATCAACTAGTTGCTGACATAACAGAACCAAATCAGATTGTTGTCGTTGCACAGGGTGGTGCTGGCGGTTTTGGCAATGCTCACTTTACTTCTTCAACTCGTCAAGCGCCTCGTATAGCCGAAAAGGGTGTGCCCGGTGAAGAGCGAATCGTAAGCTTTGAGCTTAAAATGATTGCAGATGTTGGATTGGTTGGCTTGCCGAATGCTGGCAAATCAACACTTCTTTCAGTTGTCAGTAACGCTCGACCAGAGATTGCAAATTATCCGTTTACGACGCTACAGCCCAACCTGGGTGTGGTCGACATTGATAATCAGACGAGCCTGCTATTTGCCGACATCCCGGGATTAATCGAGGGCGCCAGTCACGGCAAAGGTCTCGGTGATGATTTTTTGCGTCACATTGAAAGAACGAGTGTGCTACTGCATCTAGTCGATGCCTATCAGGATGATATCATTGCAGCGTATCAGACGATACAGACTGAGCTTGCTTCATATAAAGTAGACCTAACCACGAAGCCGCAAATTGTGGCTATTACCAAAATCGAGGGCCTTGATGATGAGTTAATTACAGATCGAAAAGCTTCCTTGCGTCAGGTGCTGCCTAAAAATGTCAAGGTTGTCGCAATTTCTGCACAAGCAAAACAGGGTATCAGCGATTTGCTTCGTGAGCTCACTCTGTTGGTAGATGAGGTAAAAGCGGCAGCCATCCCTGAAGAACTAGTAACTACAGCGGACACCACACCAGTCATAACTCTTCCCGATGCCGAAGATTCTTGGCAAATCATTCAGAAAAAGAAAAAATATATCGTAACTGGCAAAAAAATCGAACGCTTTGCTCACAAAACTGATGAAGCAAGCGAACCGGCAGTCGCTCGATTGCGTGATATTATGCGCAAAATGGGTATCATGCACGAACTAGAGCGCAAAGGTATCGAGCCGGGTGACCGCATTGATGTTGCCAACATTATTACACTGGAGTACTAATGCTTACGTCCAAGGAACGCATTTATCTACAATACCAACCAAATGAAGAGGCCTTGTCGCAATTACTACATTGGCAAAAAAGGGCTACGCAGGCCAACCCACAAGGAAGACCTGTCCAGCAAGACCGCTTGCACGTAACCGTGATTCATTTTGGGATTGCTGCTGATGTTTTTCGAGAACTATCGCAACAAAATAGTAAGCTTATCTGGAGCGACTTTACTAAGTCCGCCAAGCAATTTATAGAAACTAGTGAGGCGGCGCTGCCGGCCGAAGTTGCAGTTCAGCCAACTAAGCTAGAGTTTTTTGGCTATCGTTCATCGGTATTGGCGCTTACGGTCATGCCGGATCAGGCTCTTATCCAGGCGCATAAAGCAGCCCTAGCTAATTTGAATTCTTTTCTTAAGAGTTGTGGCATCAGTTATCCGGTGCCATTTATGCAGGGTAGCCTTAACCTTCGTTATGCATTGACGTTGTCGCCACACATTTCGCTTATCAAGGCGGCACGGCATATCCCAGACGATTTCCCGTCCTCGTTGCCAGAGCTTCAGTTCAAAGTAATGCCTGTCCGCTACAGCTAACAAGGAGGCTGCAAAATGGAAACACTGGTTACTCGTCAACAGCAACTCAACACTGTCCAAGTTTCGCCACATGAAGTTAAGAGCGTTCTCTACATCATGAGCCGCGACCAACGTCTGCACGATAACCATGCACTTCTAATAGCCCAAAACAAAGCCATCGAGCTCACACTTCCGTTAATCGTTGGCTTTGCCCTGTACCCCAAATCAACCAAGCGAGCTAAAGAGTATGTTGATTTTATGCTCGATGGCCTTCAAGAGCTGAGCTTGGCACTGCAACAGCATAATATTCCGCTGGTTGTTCAGGTAGGCAACCCTTTTGAGGTATATAGAGATTTTGTTAATCAGTATCGGCCGGCTGCGGTCTACTTTGATATGAGCCCACTGCAATTACCGACCAAATTACGACTGCAATTTGCTAAGCAGGCTGAACAGCCAGTTTATGTAGTCGATACACACAATATCGTACCGCTCTGGCAAGCTAGTAATAAACAGGAATACGCAGCTCGCACTTTTCGGCCTAAGTTTCATAGGCAACTTGATAAGTGCTTTGTTGAGCCTGATTCACTACAATCATCTACCGCTTTATCAAAACTAAAAATGAAGGCCTCAGATTTTCAAAGCCTGAAAAATCAAATAGATTATACGTCTGCTGGCGTTAATCATGGCTTTACTCCGGGTGAGCAAGCTGCCAGGGACGCCTTACAGGACTTTTTGATTAATCGCTTAGACGGCTATGCTAGCAAGCGAAACGATCCTACTGTTGATGGTCTCAGCAGCCTCAGCCCGTACCTACATTTTGGCCAGATCAGTAGTTTGCGGATATTACTGGAGGCTAGTTTTGTAGCAGAAAAAACCCCAAAACTACGTGAAGATTACGAAGCCTTGCTCGAAGAGATGGGTGTCCGTAAAGAGCTATCTGATAATTATTGTTACTATAACCAGTCCTACGACTCATTAGTTGGAGCACCAGAATGGGCGCAAAAAACAATCGCCAAGCATGCCAATGACCATCGTGAGTACATCTATTCATTAACTGAGTTTGAACAAGCCAAAACTCATGACATGGCCTGGAACGCTGCACAGCAACAACTACGACAAACGGGCAAGATACATGGCTATATGCGAATGTACTGGGCAAAAAAAGTTCTCGAATGGTCAGACAGCGCTGAGTCGGCAATAGATACTCTCATTTATCTTAATGATTTTTATTCAATTGATGGTGGCGATCCCAATGGCTATGTTGGTATTTTGTGGTCTGTTGCTGGTCTGCACGATCGACCATGGCAGGAACGTTCGGTGTATGGGACTATTCGCTCGATGACGTACGCTGGGCTAAAAAGGAAATTTGACGTACAGGCTTACATTGACAAATATATAAATAAGTGATAA
>SLHW01000008.1 GCA_007135955.1 Candidatus Saccharimonadota bacterium | reverse complement strand
CTGACCACTAATTGCTATAATACCCCCTATATGCGCAACAACGCTTCAGTCCTTTACTCGTTCTTCCTGATAATCGGTGATTTCGTGGTACTCACCTTGGCATTTATCGCAGCCTATATTTTACGATTTGAAATTCTAGAAATTGCTGGCGAATCCACGATACCCGGAAGCGTTTATGCAATTGCCATTACCAGCACGTTGCCGATATGGATCTTAATTCACGCCCTGATTGGACTCTATAGCCAATCAGTCTACGAGCGACGATTTGCTGAGATTGGTCGACTATTCATCGGTGCAGTTATTGGCATTATGGCTGCATTGTCATATGATTTCTTCAACGAAAATATCGAACTCTTCCCAGGCAGACTTGTGCCAATCTATGGTGCGCTCATTGGCTTCAGCTTCTTGGTGGTCTTTCGATCGGTAGCTCGAGGGCTAAAGCAAGCCTTATTCCGCTACGGCGTTGGTGTGAGCAATGTTCTACTAGTTGGTAAAACTTCTGGAACCGAACAGATGGCACGAGCACTTATAGACACCTCTAAAACTGGCCAGCGAGTCCTTGCGACAGTTGACTACAAAGTAGCTGGCATACCAAATTACAGCTCCTTTCAAGAGGCTGTCGCTTCTATAAAGGAGCCAATCCACAGCATTATCCAAACCGAGCTATACGGCAACACCGCTAAAAACAATGAGATTCTACTCTACGCCCAAGAAAACCACGCCTCGTATCGGTTTATTCCTGGTAATAGCGACTTATTTGTTGGCGACATCAAGGTAGATTTATTTTCTGGAGTGCCGGTTGTAGCCATATCACAAACCCCGCTCACTGGCTGGGGCCGCATCGTCAAGCGACTGTTTGATTTATTGGTAAGCAGCATTGTGCTGGTTGTGCTTTCACCGCTACTACTGCTTATTGCAGTCTTAGTTAAACTAACCGACCCGCGCGGCACAGTTCTCTTTAAGCAAACCCGATTAACTCGTTTTGATACGCCATTTACTGTATACAAGTTTCGCTCGATGAAATCTGCTTATAGCGGAATGACCCCAGAAGAGGCATTTGCCAAAATGGGCAAACCACACCTCGCGAAAACCTACCGCAAAAAAGGCGACTTTATCGATAACGACCCTAGAGTTACCAAGATTGGCTCAGTGCTGCGCAAGACAAGTTTTGACGAGTTGCCACAACTACTCAATGTAATAAAGGGCGATCTTAGTCTCGTTGGGCCACGCGCACTAGTACCAGAGGAGCTAAAGGCCTACTCTAAGCGTCACGCTATCTTAAGTGTCAAATCTGGCATCACTGGTCTCGCCCAAATTTCTGGTCGCCGTGATATTGATTTCGATGAACGTCGACGACTTGATATTTATTACGTGCAAAACTGGAGCTTCTGGCTCGATATCAGCATACTGCTCCGTACCATCCGAGCAGTCCTTGGCGGCATCGGCGCCAAGTAATCGCTATTCGTTTACGGCTTCCTCGTCTGGGTCACGTAGCATATCGGTGATCCTTTCCTCTAGATTATCGATAAAATTTTGCTCGCAATCTGCCTGTAGTCGAGCATTCTTTTCTGAAAATCGCAGCTCTTTTTTTAGTTTTCCTAGCATTGCACCACCCCCAATCAATACTGCCGAAGTAGCAACAGAACGAATAGAAGCTGGTTCCGATGTAACCGTTATTGCACCAGCCAAGTAGCAAACGTAACTACTCGCCAAGCTCAGCCGAGAGAATTTACGGTATCTATCAGCTCGATTTTCATACATAGTCTCAAGGGTGTCTGCTCGCTTGCGAGCACTGCTTAACAGTTCGTCGTCTTTCATTGCATATACTCTACCACCATCCGATACTATTTACTTATAGCCACGCAAGGAATAGACTTTTTTCTGCATTTTTACTTTTACCATTCTACTGTTAACTTCTTGCTATACTGGCTGCATGATTATTGTAATTATCGCGGGAGGCTCAGGCACTAGGCTATGGCCACTCTCCACAAACAACTACCCAAAACACCTCCTCAAGATAACCGACAAAAACAGCTTGCTACAAAACACCTACGACCGGGCAAGCAGACTTGCGAGTGATATTTACGTTATATCTGAGGCTAGCCATATTGAGCACGTCTACCAACAACTACCCGAGCTACCTAGGCAAAATATTATCGTAGAACCCGGTCGCCGCGGCACTGCCAGTTGCATCATCGCGGCACTGGCAAAGATAAAGCAACACCATGACGACCAAGAGCCAGTAGTGTTTATGCACGCCGATCATCACATTCGTGATATTTTCAGCTTTACCGAAAGTCTCGTTCTCGCAGCCGAGAGCTCGCAAATACATCAAAAAATCGTCTTACTCGGGCTCGTTCCAACGCGAGCAGAAACTGGTTTTGGTTACATACAGCGAGGTGATTATGCCAACGGCGATCATGTATTTGATGTTGTTAACTTCAAGGAAAAGCCAGACAAGTCAACTGCTCAATCCTATCTAGATAGTGGTAATTACTTGTGGAATATGGGCTATTTTGTTGCACCACTTGCTGTATTTGAGCAACGAATCAAAACTCATGCCCCACACCTATGGGAAAACTATCAAAAACTACTTGCAGCCGAACATCAAGAAGCTCACGACCAGCACTACCTCTTGTTTCCCAACGAGCCAATCGATACTGCATTGATTGAGCAAGTTCCAGATTTACTGGTAGTGCCTGGCTCGTTCGACTGGATGGATGTTGGCTCTTATAAGGATATGCATGAAGTCAATGAAGTCAATGACAGTGGCAACACTGTCAGCGGCAATGTGCTCACCGAAAAACTTACCAATAGCTTTGTTCGTAACGAAACTGACACACCAGTTGGTGTTATTGGCCTCGACAACGTCGCAGTAGTAGTTACCGCAGACGGCATCTTAGTAACTAATAAGAGCCACTCTCAAGAAGTTGGCACCATCGCCAAAAAAATTCAAGGCTCTGATAGTTAATAGTTAATACTTGTTAGTACTAAGCGAACTCCGCGTCACCAGCCCCTCGCCCCAGCCAAACGTCGTTCGAATAATCCGTGCCTTAGTGTTAGCAACGAGCCTAATCGTTCGCGGCTTTTTACTTGGTGGCAATAGTAGTGTCCATTTTTTCGCCATCTCATCAGCAGCTGCAGTTATCTCACCCTCTCTAACTGACAGCAAGCCACCCTCATCGGCCGGTATCTCCCAGGTGATTTTGCTATGTCGATTCATTTCGGTGTCAGTAAATGTTCGAATGTCACTATAAATCTTTATTGGCGCTCCGCCACCAACCATATAACGTACTCGCACGCCCGGTGCTTCTTCTTTAACTGGCATATCGTTGCGCTCAAGGATCTCAAATAGCATATCTTCTGGTATCGGGTCAGTAGTCGCAACCAGGATAAATATCTCGCTGTCCATATTGCCGTTATTCCATTCTTTGTGCACCATGCCACGCTGACCTTCAGTAAACCGTGCCATGCCACCATCCTTGATATGGCCTTGCACATTATTGAGTGCATCATCGTGATCGAAGGTGCCTTTTTCTAGATAAAATAACCGTTCATTAAAACGGTGCGGATGATGCCCAATGCCTTGACCAGCATAGATCACCGAATCATGCACCGTTATCAGCGGCCCGATTACTAGCACTTCAGTAAATGGGCCGACTGATTCTATTGCAATCAGCCCCTCCATACCGAACTCGTCGGCGCCTAAGGTGTAGTGTTCATTCGGTGCTAGCAATATTTTATCTGGCTGATTTTTCACGTTGTGCATGCTCCGTTGTTATATTTTTTATAGTTGCTGCTATTTGTTGACGAAATGAGCCCGCTGAAAACGCCCGCGCATGAGTAGTGATTACGTCATAGTCCCAATCGATTGACTGCATTTTATCTATCGCTTGGATAATTGCTGCTGCTGACTGCTCGGCAAAGAACACGCCTGTCTTGTTAGCAATAACATAATCAAGCGCCCCGCCTGCCTCATAAGCGGCAACTGGTGTACCGGCTGCCATTGCTTCAACTGGGGCAATGCCAAAGTCTTCATGTGCTGCAAATAGATAACCCTTAGCTTTCGCCAGCAACTTTGGCAACTCGTCATTATCAACATCGTTTCGCAGCTTCACGGTTGGGCCAGCTAGTTGCTTGAGTCGTTGATGCTCCGGGCCTCGCCCAATTACCGTTAGCTTAACCTTTGCTTCATTGCAGGCTTCTATCAGCAAATCAAACCGCTTATACGGCACTTGTCGGCCATGAGTGACAAAGCCCGAGCGTTGAGTGGCAATTGGCTTCTTGAAGCGCTCAACATCCACTGGCGGAAACACCACAGTTGATTCTCGCTGATAATACTGTCGTATGTCGTCTCGAATATGCGATGAGTTTGCTACAAAGTAGTCAACTCGTTGCGCCGCCTGATAATCACGTCTGCGGAGGGGCTTAACTAACAAGCGAAGCGCAAATCGCACCAACCAATACGGCCGAAAACCAGGATGCTCAAGGTACTTGTCATAGTGCCGCCAATAAAAATGGGTCGGTGTATGACAGTAGCAAATATGCAGCGCATCGCCTTTTACCTGGACAAACTTGGCCTCACCATTGCCCGAGCTCGACAGCACCAGGTCATATTCCGACAGATCTAATTTCGCAAACCACCGCTGCCGCAGTAGTGGCAAAAACTTCCTCAGCCGCGAAAACGGCCACCTATTCAAATAGCCGGTCACCACTTTATCGTCTAGCTTGTTTCGCCACTCAGTAGTGGCATATGATGTGTAAATCGGTGCCTGCGGATACATACGGTGTAGCTCAAGCACTACCTGCTCGGCGCCACCGCCGTACAGCCAATCATGTACTATCGCTACTTTTTTCGCCTTCATGCATTCATTCTACCTGAATTGGTAGACAAAAGATTATCCTTGAGACAATATCGGTAGCTAACGCGCGGCTACTATTAAGTGAGTTTATGTCGTTTCGATATCTCGATTTCGAAACGCCACCAATCCGAGCACAATTGTAACTAATGCAAAGATAAGCATCACCACAATCGGTGTTCGTGCCAGTGGCTCGACTGGGTAATTCGACATATGACCAAATGGCGAAATATTCATTACCCACTGCGGAAATCGTAGCAAGGCACCCAACTGGGTGATTACCAATACACCAACAAAACTTCCCCAGGCAAATATCGTCGACCAGCTCGAGCGCAGCCCATACACCAAAGCAATAGCTCCCGCAATAGCGAGAATA
The DNA here is from genome assembly GCA_007135955.1 of Candidatus Saccharimonadota bacterium. GTDB lineage: Bacteria > Patescibacteriota > Saccharimonadia > Saccharimonadales > SLHW01 > SLHW01. The sequence continues at coordinate 4,336 of SLHW01000008.1, read as the reverse complement.
GGTGGTAGTTGCGCCAAACCAATTAGACCAATTCGAAGTGGCTCATTCCAGCCGGCATCACTTACCAACGCGTGCACGGTGCCAGTAGCAACACCTGCTGTAAACATAATCAATGCCGCACCAAGCACTATCCAAACGATATGACTAACCATCCAGCGCATGCGACCAACAGCTGTACTAGCGACATTTTCAAGGTGTCCTTTGACTTCTTCACTGCGCATTTTAAGTAGTGCTTGGGCTACGTAGCCTACGGCTATCGCACCAACGTAAATATAAAACCCGCTAAACAGTAAGTCACTAAATTCAGCAGTAGCATTGGCGCTACCGATAAATTCTTGCATCATCTCGTTTTCAGCAATTAACTCTTCAAATTCTTTAGCGACACCACCAATCAGGGCACCGTACACGACAAATCCGATAGTCCAGCCGTAAAGCACGCCGCGTTGCAAACGCCAGGAAATACCAAATGGGTTAAGTAGCCACTTGGCACCTCGTGCTGGCCCTTTACGAGACGGCACCAGCCCTAAACCAACATCTCGTCGTTTCAATACCATAAACACCACGCCAGTTATTGCCAGTATGAACCCAGCAAATATCCAAAATATCCACCAGTTTTCACGAGTAAACGGAAATACCTGCTGTCCCCAACCAATTGGTGACAACCACGACACCCACATACTCTCAACGCCGAGACTAGTATTATCGACCGATCCAAAACCATCCCCAATTGCTCGGAAAATATACGCAATGCCAATCGTGGTGCCGGCTAAACTATTTGCCCCTCGACTGCTCTCGGCTACTTGCGCTGCCAGCGCAGCAATACCAGCAAACGCTATGCCGACACTAGCTAACGCGACACCAAAGCCAAGTGCACCCTGAGTCGACAGATCGGGGCTTTGCGCCAGTGCAATAAAAATAAGTAAACCGGTAACAATATTTGCCCCAATCGCTACCGCTAATGCTGCGGTCAGACTTGCGTATCGCCCAACTGCTGTTGAGCTAATTAGTTCACCGCTACCAGTTTCTTCATTTTGCCGCGTATGACGAACAACTGCCAGCGTACTCATAAACGCCATAAGTACCGCCATAAAAACAAACAATTCTGTCGAAATAATCGAGCCTATTGACGGGCCATCTACTGCACCCTCAAACATTCGCGACACGACACTATTGGCGACCGTTGCTGCGTAAGTGATCTGATCTTCAAGTGTTGGAAAGGCATCCTTGATTGCCGGAATGCTAACCGCTACTAGGGAGCTGTTGATGATTATCCAGGCAGGAAGCTTTATCCGGTCACGCCGCAAAGCAAGCTTAATTAGCTGCCACGTTCCAGTAAACGCCTTCATTAGTCAACCGCCTTCTTGTCTCTTGCGGGAGCCTCATCATAATGACGCAGGAACAACTCTTCCAGCGTTGGCGGGTGACTCATGAGCGCACGCACGTTAAGCTTCGCCAGCTGCTCAAGCGCACCATCGAGGTCCTTGCTGTCTACTTCGAATTCTATATTTTTACCATCAACTTTGAGCTCATGAATGCCTTTTAGTTTTTTCAATCCAGCTGGACTGTTCTCTATTTCTGCCTTTATCGTGGTGCGGTGTAAGTGGCGCAATTCAGCTAAGGTGCCTGATTCAACGGTTCTGCCCTCTCGAATAATAGTTACCCTATCACAGAGCTTCTCAACCTCAGCTAAAATATGGCTCGAAAGCAGTATGGTTTTGCCTCGACCCTTTAACTCCATAATTGTCTCTTGAAAAACTGATTCCATCAGCGGATCAAGTCCCGATGTTGGCTCGTCCATTATGTAAAGTTCTACATCGGAAGCGAGTGCAGCGACAAGTGCTACTTTTTGACGATTTCCCTTAGAGTACGTGCCAAATTTTTTGCGTACGTCAAGTTGAAAACGCTCTGTTAGCTGATCCCGTCGTTTTGTATCGATGGTGCCACCACGAAGCGTACACAATAAATCAATCAGCTCGCCGCCAGTTAAGTTTGGCCATAAGCCGACTTCACCAGGTACATACGCCAATCGTCGGTGGAGCTCTACTGCATCATTCCAAGGATCTTGCCCGAGCACCGTTGCTTGACCAGATGTTTTACGCAGTATGCCAAGTAATACTCGAATAGTGGTCGATTTACCGGATCCGTTCGGCCCCAAAAAACCATGCACCTCGCCGGGCTTAACTGACAAATCTAACCCGTCAAGTGCTGCAAATTGACCGAACTTTTTAACTAATTTCTTAACTTCAATAATAGATGTGTTGCTCATAATGCTTACATTATCTCATCCGCCATATACCAAAACAGTGACCCAATGCACACTTTACCTACCCGCTGCTTACAAGCCCATAAGGCGTTATATAAGTAAAAAGTAGCGCGCTAAATAACAACTAATGCGTATGCTACGCTAAAGTTATGAAAAATATCGCAATCTACGGTGTCGGCGCCTTCGGCTATGCCATCTTAAAGCACCTCGACAACAAACAAGACAGTACCCTGCAGCTAATTGGCTATGATCACCTGCCAGAAGTTGCGGAGTCGCTAACAACCAAGCGGACACATCCGTTTTTTCATACCACAACATCAATCAGTGAATCGCCAGTTTTTGTTACCACGCCAGAAGAATTACTACGCGATGCTGCTATTGTCGTGCTTGCCGTCTCGTCAGATTCATCAAGAGATGTTGCCCGCACTATCAAGGCACATGCCCGACCAGGGGTCATAATCGTTAATATAGCCAAAGCGCTCGACAAGAAAACCGGTAAACGCATATCAGAGGTTATTGCTGAAGAACTCGCTAGCTTTGACTACCGCTACGCAGCCCTTGCTGGTGGCACAACGGCTGATGATTTCTTTCACCATGAACCACTCGGCGTTGACATTGCCAGCCCAGACAAGGCTACCGGCAACGAACTTAAGCAGCTCTTTACTTCTGATAATCTCGACATAACAACTACCGACGACTTACTGGGCGTTGAATACGCCTCAGCGCTTAAAAACGTGGTGTCTATTCTAGCTGGTATTGTCCACGGGCTTGGTTTTTCATATGGTTCAGAAACGCACATCATATCGGTAACAGCCGGAAGTATTGGTAGGGTCTGTGTTGAGCAACTCGGCGCCCAACCAGAAACGTTCTCTATTGCCAGTCAGTCTTGGGGTAATGACATGTGGATGAGCTGTACTGGCAACACTCGTAACCGTGCTTTTGGTGAATTGCTTGGTAAGGGTAAGCCGGCAAACGAAGCGCTCGCCGAGATGCGCAAAGACCGCAAACTTGTTGAAGGTGTCAACACGCTACAGATAATCGACCAGCTGCCAGCCTTAAAAGAGATTACAGCTATCCAGCTACTACACGAGTTAATTATCGATCAGACTATTGACATCACCACCATCAAAAACCACCTCCTAAAAACTAGCTAAGCCCACTTTCAGCTTTATACTTTTTACTATTAACTTTAGACTGTTAAGATGAAACACTGCATCAGCTGCGGTGGCGAGTTACTTAAGCTAACTGACACCAAATTCCAATGCACCGAGTGCAAACGCGAACAATTCAACAACCCCAAAGGGGCGGTGGCGCTACTGCTTTTTGATACCACTGGCAAGGTAATTCTTAGTCGACGAGCCCACGAACCAGACAAAGACAAACTCGATCCAATTGGTGGCTTTATTGACTACGGTGAAAACGCTGAAACAGCATTGTATCGAGAGCTATACGAAGAAACAAACTTGAGCGAAGCTGACATTACCGCCCCAAGCTATGTTTATAGTGGCTACCAAGAATACCATTGGAGTGGCACAATCGAGCCCTTAGTCGCAATGTGGTTTTGGGCAAGCCTAACGACCGATAAACGACTTACACCCCAAGACGACGTTAGTGCATTCGAATCGTTCCAACTTGACGACATACCAACCAGTCAGCTGGCCGAACCAAGGACTATCGCAATCATCAAGCGAGCATTCAAGCGTAAGAAGCAACAAAAAAATACATAATTCGTTAAGTATTTTTACGGATATACTCGGCTAAATCAGTTTTCCAATCATTTGACTCAAAGCCAGTAGCTTTGATTTTTGCTAGGTCAAGCGTGCTCTTAAATGGCCGCGGTGCAATACCGGCTTTTCCCTGATAGTACTCCTCTGTTGTAACATCAGTTACCTTGCCGTTGTAATCGGCCAAACGAAAGATCTCACGAGTCACCTCTGCCCAACTAGCACTCTCACCGCTATTGGTTACGTTATACGTACCAAACTCTGCTTGCCCCATCAATAAGTGATGGATTGCTCTCACGAGTTCGCTAGTAAAAGTTAGCCGACCGACTTGATCGGACACGACACTCGG
>SLHW01000039.1 GCA_007135955.1 Candidatus Saccharimonadota bacterium | reverse complement strand
GAGAAAGAGAAAGACTACCGAGCGATTATCAGTGATTGTAGTGAGCGTGCACTGCAGCGAGCAAAAGAAATCGACCAACGCCAATCAAGTGGCGAGCAGTTAGGCCGTCTAGCTGGAATTCCATTTATTGTTAAAGATAATTTCTTGACGCTTGGCTCAAAGACCACCGCTGCGAGTAAAATACTTGATAACTTTACCGCACCTTATCAAGCTACTGCAGTTGAGCGCCTAGAGGCAGAGGGTGCTATTTGTGTAGCAAAAGCAAATCTTGATGCTTTTGCCCACGGTTCAAGTACTGAGAATAGCGATTGGTTTACCACTAAGAATCCACATGACCCATCAAGAGTTCCTGGCGGTTCATCTGGTGGATCGGCAGCTGCAGTGGCCTTGCAGCTCGCACCTTTTGCGCTGGGAACCGACACTGGCGGCTCAATCCGCTTGCCAGCGGCTTTTTGTGGTGTGGTTGGTCTTAAACCAACGTATGGCCTAGTTTCGCGAAACGGTGTTATAGCAATGGCAAGCAGTACTGACGTAATAGGGCCACTCGCTCGGTCTGTTAGTGAGGCTGCATTAGTATTAGATGTTATGGCCGGTAAAGATGAATGGGATAGTACAACAATAGAGCGAGATGGCAATAATTATGATAAATTTGAGTCCTTGCAGCTCAAGGGTAAAAAGGTGGGTATCATAACAGAGTATATGCCCGATAGTTTACCTGAATCGATTGCCTCAACTACGAAAAAAGCGATTGATGCGATGACGTCACTGGGCGCAGAAGTAACTGAAATATCCTTGCCCTCACTACCGCTGTCATTAGCCTGCTATTACGTAATTTGTCCAGCCGAGATAAGCAGCAATCTCGCGCGCTACGACGGGCAACGCTATGGTTATGTTGCCAAAGACACTAAGACACTGGATGAATCTTTTACAAAAAGTCGCTCAGAAGGTCTTGGCACTGAAGCAAAGCGGCGAATCATGATTGGCACCTATGTGCTTTCAAGTGGGTTTTATGATGCTTACTATAGACGCGCACAACAGGTGCGGACAAAGTTAATCAATGAATTTAATCAAGCATTTGAAACATATGATATTTTACTGGGGCCAACTGCTCCAACGACTGCGTTTAAAATCGGAGAAAACAAAGATGATCCGATGCAGATGTATTTGACAGACGTTATGACAGTGGCGGCAAATTTAGTGGGCGTGCCGGCAATTAGTTTACCTTCCGGTCGTGATGAAAATGGATTGCCAATTGGCGTCCAGCTTATGGCACCACAAAGAGACGACCGAACTTTATTGGCGTATGCACAAGTCCTAGAGGAGGTGTTAGATGATTAATTGGTTAAAAGAATTAAGCTTTGAAACTCAAGTCGCTATTGTGGTCGGCGTGCTGCTTGTTGTGTTAACTGCTTTTTTTGTGCGAATAGCATACAAGAAAATCCCACGTAAGTTCAATCAAGATAAGTACCAGGTAAAGTGGCGTGAACTTCAAAAACTCTGCAAACAGAAAGAAAATTGGCCTAGCGCACTACAGCAAGCTGATAAGCTGTTTGATGATGCCTTGAAGCAGCGCCGATTTAAGGGCAAGAAGATGGGCGAACGAATTGTTTCAGCACAGAAAAAACTAAGCAACAATGATGCGGTGTGGTTTGCTCACAACCTGGCGAAAAAGACGGTTGAACAGCCAGAAAAGCCTATCAAAGAGGAAGACATTAAAAAGGCATTAGTCGGATTTCGTCAAGCGCTACGTGATTTAGGAGCACTTCCCAGTGAGCAATAAAACTAACTATCAAGCAACGATTGGCATCGAATGTCATGTGCAGCTCAAGACTATTTCAAAGTTGTTTGCGCCGGTTGACAATGATGCTCGAACAGCACAACCCAATCAGCATACTAGTCATATATGCTTAGGTATGCCAGGAGCGCTACCGGTACTTAATCAAAAAGCACTTGAACTAGCTAGCCGAGCTGCTTTTGCACTCGGCACTCGTCCCGAAGCTTATAGCGCTTTTGACAGAAAGCACTACTTTTATCCAGATCTACCGAAAGGTTATCAGATAACACAGCAAGCTCATCCGATAATTCGCAATGGAGAAGTGTCACTAGTCGTTGATGGTAAAAAAAAGAAAGTACGCATTGAGCGAGCACATCTTGAAGAGGACGCAGGCAAGAATACTCATCCACAGGTTGGTGGGTATAGTCTGGTTGATTTGAATCGAGCAGGCACACCTTTATTAGAAATAGTTTCAGCTCCGGATATGCATTCCGCCGCGGAAGCAAAAGCGTACGTTCGCGAGCTTTATTTACGAATGCGCTACGCTGGGGTTTCTGACGCTGATTTATATCACGGCAACATGCGATTTGATGTTAATGTATCTGTTAGCCAAACCGATCAGCTCGGCACCCGTACTGAAACGAAAAATATCAATAGCTTTCGCGCAGTTGAACGAGCAGTTGAGCATGAGATTCAGCGCCAAGTTGAATTACTAGAAAAAGGCGAAGCTATCATGCAGGAAACTCGTGGCTGGGATGAAGCAAAGCAGCGAACGGTCTCACAGCGAGGTAAAGAAGAGGCGCATGACTACCGCTATTTTCCTGAGCCTGATATCCCACCGATTAGGCTTTCTGAAGATTTTATTGAGCGAATCGCTAAAGCAATGCCAGTGATGCCGGATGTTTTCCGGAGCCAACTTCGTAAGCGAGGGCTCAGCGAGGAGCAGATCGAGATACTGATAGTTTTTGAATTAGAAGATAAGAATAACTATATTGACTTAGTCCTAGATGAGACAATCAGTGACGCTATAGCTCAAAAGTTAGCTAATGCGATAATCCAAGTAGAAATACCAGCTCGCAATGATGAAAAAACTCTTAACCGTGATACGGTGTTTTCGCTTGAGCACCGAAAAAACGTCTATCAAGAAGTGCTACGTTTGCAAGGTGATGGCAAGCTAAGTTCGACAAACGCAAAAGGCTTATTGCATGATTTGCTTTTTTCTGGCGCCAAACCAAAAAACATTGCAAAATATGCTAATGAGCAAGGCTATATCCAAGTATCCGACGATAAGGAATTGCTACGACTGGTCATAGAGGTCATAGGTGATAACCCACAGGCAGCCGATGATGTTCGATCGGGCGAGATGAAGGCGGTCGGCTTTTTAGTTGGGAAAGTAATGCAGGCCAGCCACGGCAAAGCAAACCCAGCAAAAGTAAAAGAATTATTAACCAAACAGCTAAGCTGAAAAAACACTAACGACTAAAAAGGGGAATTATTTGTATGAGCCAGCAAAAAACTATTAAAAAAGCCGTTATAGCAGCAGCAGGATTCGGGACTCGTTTTCTGCCACAAACAAAAGCGATGCCGAAAGAAATGTTGCCGCTTGTTGACAAGCCAATTGTTCAATACATTGTGGAAGAGTTAGCTGATGCTGGCATCGAAGATATTATTATTGTCACTGGCTATCATAAGCGGTCTATTGAAGACCATTTTGACTATATGAGCGCAGACCTTCGAATTAATCTTAAAGAATCTGGAAAAGATAAGCAGCTTAATGAGACGAAGAAAATATCAGAGCTAGCAAATTTTGTATATATCCGCCAGAAGGGCCCATATGGCAACGCCACCCCTGTTTTAAACGCAGAGCATTTGGTGGGTAATGAGCCGTTTATTTATGCCTTTGCCGACGATTTTATAGTAGCGAAACCAACTCGATTCAAGCAGATGGTTGCTGCATATGAAGAGCATCAAAAAAGTATCTTTTCTTGTATTAGGATTTCTGATGATGCTGATTTTGATAAGTATGGCGTAGTTGCCGGCAAAAAAGTTGGCGATGGGCTTATCGACGTCGAAACCATTGTTGAGAAACCAGGCAAGAAAAACGCGCCAAGTGATCTAGCTAGTGTTGCAGCTTATGTGTTGACCCCTAAGCTGTTTCCGTACTTACATCAAACTAAATCTGATTTACAGTCTGGGCAAGAATTCTATATTCAGACTGCTATGCAGCGCATGATTGATGATAACCATCAGATGCTAGCACTTGAAATAAAAAATGGTCGATACTACGATACAGGCAATAAGCTCGATTATGTCAAAACAGTAGTTGATTTTGCTCTGCAGCACGATGACATAAAAGACGATTTTGCCAAATATCTCAAAACGTTAGGATAGTTACAGCTTGTTTGCAAGGAGCTGTTATACTGTATAGGTATGGAGAGCTCACTAATATTTTTAACTATACTTCTGAGTATTTTTCTGGCACTGTTTTTGCTGCTCGGAATCGTTCTCATTATCAAGTGCATTCAAATAGCAAACAGGGTAAAAGATATTACTGAAAAAACCAGTCATGTGGTAGATAAGCTGGATGGCATTACTGATACGCTGAAAAAAGCATCTGGTTCAATAGCTGTCGGTAGACTTGTTGCTAAAGCATTCGAACACTTTAGTAGCAAGCATGATAAAACTAAGCAAGAGGAGGCTTAATATGTCTAAAAAAGCAAGCAAGTTCGCAGTAGGAGCCGTAATAGCTGCAGCAGCCGGGTATGTCACCGGTATCTTAACTGCGCCTAAAAGTGGCAAAGAAACACGTAAAGACATCAAGGATACTGCAGTAAAGGCGCGAGTTGAGGCAGAGAAAAAGCTCAAGCAGGCTCATTCTGAATTGCAAGATCTTATCGCTAAGGGCCAAAAGAAAGTTAGCGAAGCATCGGATAAAACCAAAAAAGGTTACCAGGATGCTATTGATCATGCTACACAAATGAAGGACAAGGCAAAAGGAATGCTCAGCGCGATTCATGAAGGTGAAAGTAGCGATAAGGAGCTTCAGCAAGCTATTGATGAAGCCGACAAGGCAATTAAAAATCTGAAAGACTATATAACAAAAGACACATAGAGTGGCAGAGCCAAGCAAAAAACCACCCAAAAAGATAGACTATGAGCAGCTCGGACGAGCGATTGAGGCTATCGTTCTGAGCGGCTACTTCGACCGTTTTCGTCTGTATCGGATGTCGTTTATGCGAGGGATTTTTAGTGGCTTGGGCAGTGTCATTGGCGCAACAATTGTCTTAGCAATATTGTTGTGGTTGTTATCTCTAGCAGAGTCGATTCCTTTTATTGGTACGATTTTTGAAAACATCCAAGATACTGTCGATAGCCCACCGGACGCGCTATAATAAAATAAGGCTAGTTTGTAGTGTTATCTATATTTGGGGGCACAACTTAAAAAGCCCTAACAGGAGTTTTTAGTGGCAGCAGAATCCAAGGTTCATCAAGCACAAATTACTCGTGAAGATTTTGTGCATTTACACAATCATACAGAATATAGCCTCCTTGATGGTCTGAGCAGGGTTGGGGATTTGCTCGATCACATTAAGTCGTTGGGTATGACTGCTTGCGCAATAACCGACCACGGCACCTTGTCGGGAGCTATCGAATTTTATAAAGAAGCCAAGGCTAGAGAGCTCAAAGCGATTATCGGCATTGAGGCCTACGTCGCTGCTCGCAAACACACTGATAAAGATTCCCAAAAAGATAAATCCCGGTTTCATCTAGTATTGTTGGCCATGAACAACAAGGGCTATGAAAACTTAATGAAGTTAAGCTCAATCGCTCATCTAGAGGGCTTTTATTACCATCCTCGAATTGATAGAGACCTGCTAGAGCAGTATAACGAAGGTATTATTGCGCTTAGTGCCTGCATGGGTGGAGAGCTTGGAAGTGCTGCTAAGAATGGCGACTACCAGGGCGCGCTAGAAATAGCTAAATGGTATAAAAAAGTATTCGGTGATAGGTACTATCTTGAAGTTCAAGATCATGGTCACCCCAATCACTATATGTGCAGCGAAGAGCAAAGAGAGGTGAATGAGATTGTGTTACGTGTTGCTCAGGAGCTTCAGATAGCCACAGTTGTAACGTCTGACGCACATTATCTTCGTCACGAGGATCAAGAGGCTCATGAAGTGTTGTTGTGTGTCGGCACTAACTCTTATTTGTCGGACGAGAAGCGGATGAGCCTAAAAGAGTTTCCACTTCATGTTGAATCACCACAGCAAATTATTGAGCGGTGGGGTAAAACTCACCCAGATGTTGTACGTGCAACTCGTGAAGTGGCTGACCGTTGTCATGTTGAGCTCGACCTTGGAAATATATTAATCCCAAAATTTGATGTACCAAAAGAACACACCGAAAAAAGTTATTTAGATGAACTGGTGTATCATGGGCTCCTCGACCGCTATAAACAACAGTCTGCAAAGATGTCAGCCGATATACCCGCGATTAAACAACGACTTCCGAAAGAGGTTGTCGAGCGCGCAGAGTATGAACTTGGCATTATCGACAACATGGGTTTCAATGGTTACTTCTTAATTATTTGGGACTTTATGGCTTGGGGGAAAGAACGTGGCATAGTGTTTGGTCCAGGGCGAGGCTCCGCAGCCGGTTCAATAATCGCTTATGCGCTCGGTATTACTGAACTAGATCCGCTCAAGCACGATCTACTATTTGAGCGTTTCCTAAATCCAGATCGTATTAGTATGCCGGATATCGATATCGATATCCAGGATTCTCGTCGTAATGAGGTAATCGACTATTGTGTTGAAAAATACGGCAAAGACAAAGTAGCCAATATTGTTACGTTTGGCCGAATGTTTGCTCGAAATGCAGTGCGTGATGTTGCTCGGGTACTTGAAGTACCATACGCTGAAGCGGATCGGCTTGCCAAGATGATTCCTCCGCCAGTTCAAGGCCGACATGTGCCACTTAGACAGAGCATTAAAGACCAAGACGATTTGGCAACAGAGTATCGTGATAATCAGCAGTCGAAACGGATTTTTGATCTCGCAATGCAGCTAGAGGGAACTGTTCGCAATCACGGAGTTCATGCGGCCGGCGTGGTGATAGCTCCAGATGAAATCACCAAGTTTACTCCATTAGAAATGGCACAAAAAGGCGTTGTTTCAACGCAGTATCCGATGGGCAACGTCGAAGAGCTGGGATTATTAAAAATGGACTTCCTAGGTTTGTCTAATCTAACGATTATTAATAATGCCTTAAGAATTGTGCGCAAAGTACACAATAAAGACATTGCCGTACATGAAATCCCGCTTGATGACACAGCAACTTATGACTTGCTGGGTCGTGGTGATACCACTGGCGTTTTTCAGCTGGAGTCTGCTGGGATGAAGCGGTATCTCAAAGAACTACAGCCGACGGTGTTTGAAGATATTGTCGCTATGGTTGCCTTGTACCGACCTGGGCCAATGCAGTTCATTGAAGACTTTATCGAAAGAAAACATGGGCGCAGGCAAATTGAATACTTTCATCCGAAAATGAAAGATGCTCTTGAAAACACCTATGGGGTACTTGTGTATCAAGAGCAAGTGATGCAAATAAGTAAAGACATGTGTGGTTTTACTGGTGGGCAAGCTGATACGCTGCGAAAAGGAATTGCCAAAAAGATTCCCGAAGTGCTCAATAAAATGAAGCCAGAATTCATTAACGGAGCAATTGAAAAGTCAGGTGCCACAAGAGAAGAAATGGAAGAATTCTGGAAACAGCTGGAAGATTTTGCAGCTTATTGCTTTAACAAGTCACACGCAGCTTGCTATGCATTGATTGCTTACTGGACGGCATATCTTAAAGCTAATTATCCGAGTGCCTTTATGGCAGCCTTAATGACTAGTGACTACGACGACACTGATCGGCTTGCTATTGAAATTGCTGAGTGTCAGCATATGGGCCTTACGGTCTTACCGCCAGACGTTGAAGAGTCATTCGTTGAGTTTGCGGTAGTGCCAGGCAAAAAGCAGATTCGCTTTGGCATGAATGCTATAAAAAATGTTGGTACGGCGGCAGTCGAAGAGATTGTCGAAGCACGTAAAAATAAACCGTTCAGCTCTTTGGACGATTTTTTTGCGGATGTTAGCACCAAGGTTGCCAATAAGAAGACTATTGAAAGCTTAATTAAGGCTGGCGCCTTCGATCGTTACGGCGATAGAGCAAAACTACTTCACAATATTGATGCTCTTTTAGCGTATAATCATCGAGTTCAAAAAGAGAAATTGAGCGGTCAGACCGATTTATTTGGCGCTAATAGTGGAGATGATGATAGCAGTCAAGTAAAAGCGGAGCTAGCGTTAAGTGACGAGTATGTTGATGTCCCAGCTCATGAAAGGCTGCAATGGGAGCGTGAGCTGCTTGGAATTTATGTTTCAGAAGATCCGCTCGAGGCTTTTCGGGCATTTTTAAGCGAGAAAGCAGTTAGGATAGCCGACGTCACCACCGAACATAACGGCAAAAAAACCACCATAGGTGGGATAGTCCAGGCAAGTCGAGAGATAACGACCAAAAAGGGTGACAAAATGGCATTTATCACAATTGATGATGGAAGTACTGAGGCAGAAGTGGTGGTTTTCCCAGGTGTTTACAATCAGCAACCTAGCATCTATGAGCGTGATAACGTTATCTTGGTTACCGCTAAAGTTGATGCCGTCGACCGTGATGGCAATACGCTCGAATCACCTAAGTTTATTGCAGCAGAAGCACGACTAATAACGCACCAAGAAGCAAGTTCATATCAGCCAACCGGGCGTGTAAAAAAACCACCAACTTCACGCTCGTCTGCTTCAAAGAAAGCCAATCTTTCTCAAGCTGCACAAGAGTCTACCCCGGAAAAGCCGACAAGAGTCTACATTCGTGTGCTCGATAGTTCCGATCAGGCGAAGTTGTTTGCTATTAAAAAAGTAATTGATGAGCATCCTGGGGATATAGGAACAGTGCTAGTTCTTGGCTCTCCAGAAGACAAGCAGGCCGTTAAGCTTCCAATGTCTATCGATAATAACGACACCGTCTTGCGAGAACTTCGCAAGGTAGTCGGTGATGAAATGGTTAAAGTACAATAACTCTACATTACTGGTCAGTTTACTTAGAGTATGTAGCCAACGTGATCAGCTAGAAATGCCGCAAGAAGTAGTAGGGAAATGAGCGTAATATCCAATAGTGGATGATGCACAATAAAATCTTCACTCTTTTTAATGAGTCGCCTTAAGCGTATTCCATGAGTAACAAAGAGCCCACTCGCCGCCGCTCCACTCATTATTCCAAGGCTAAATGTCATCCACGCAAACTGCCCGCCAACAACTGACTCAATTCTTGTTATACTACGTACTTCTTGGTTGTTGGCTGGGACTTCCATCGCAATGATTGTCTCACCGGTGTCTGCATGATCTTCATTGAATGATTCATTAGCTGAATCAATTGTCTGCTGGAGCGGCTGTGCGTACATTGCAACAACGATAGTCTCTTCATTGGAGTTTTGAAAACCTTTGGCATTAACAAAGCCAAACCCAACTTCGCTGAACACAGGGTCTAGCATATTGTCTCGGTGCGAATCGCTATTCATCCAGCCGTTTACTGTTTGGGCACTGGTTAAAAACCCATAGGCGAGATTTTCACCAGCTTTAATATATTGGTAGTTGGCATCTTCAATAAACGTCCAGGGTTGATTACCGTCTGGTGTTTCATGCGACCAGTAATTACGCTGGGCCATGTCTTCAGCTTTTGCTTGCGCAGCGGCACTTAATTGTTGGTTGAGCTGTAGTGACCCGACGTCATTAGCTTGGCGGTGGCGGTTAGTTTCCTCGAGCAAAGAAGCGCTACTCATTTCGGTAGCGAAAGCTAAAACGTTGGTGCCCACCGGACTTTTTGCTAACACAAACAAGAAGAACCCGGCTATTACCAATAGTAACGGTAGGTATGGCCAATATGCTGACCTATATTTCTTGGTTTTCTGTTTGTGGTGGCCAGCGTGGCGTTTTTTCTTGTGGGTGTTTTTTTGTTTTGTCATGACGATGACTACAAAAGATAGTATATCATATTTTCTGGTAATACCGTAACCAGTGTAGCGCCATCGCGCCAGCTGAAGCTACATTAAAAGACTCTTTGTTGCCAAGCATAGGCAGTTCAATTATTTCTTGGCAAATGGCGAGCTCATCACTATTTAGCCCTGTCACTTCGTTGCCTAACACGAGGGCAATTTTTTTAGCTGGCTGGTAATTCTGTAGTTTTTCGGCCACAGGGCTCTGTTCTAATGCGACTAGTTGAGTTGCCTGCTTGCTGACCAGTAAGGCGACGTCACTTAATCTGTCATGCTTGCTCCAGCCTACAGTTTCTTCTGCTCCTAAGGCAGTTTTTGCGATGGCGGCAGTGGTTTTTCGAGCAATGTGCGGTAGGCGCAAATCAGAATCACCTGCTGGATAAGGAGTGTAGCCCGATAGGTATATATGCGTGACTCCTAATCCGTCAGCTGTACGAAATAATGCACCAACATTGTGAGCGCTTCGAATGTTGTGGAGCACTAGCTCTAGTACCGGATAAGGTGTATTTGCCATAACGATAGTATAAACAAATATGTGGCATATCAGAGCATAAGCAGTTATACTTTGGGGTAATGAGTGTTGACGAAGCCCGAAAAAGTGAAGAGCAGTCGACGCAGCGACGTGCTGCAATTCTGGGTTT
>SLHW01000010.1 GCA_007135955.1 Candidatus Saccharimonadota bacterium | reverse complement strand
ATCAGTGATGTGTTGGATATGACTTGTGAGACAGCACTTGAATTCTTTGGCAATATTCCAGCAATAGCTCGCAAGCTAGAGACGCTTGTTGATGTTGGCCTTGGTTATATTCGACTTGGACAGTCAGCGACTACGTTATCTGGCGGTGAAGCACAACGAGTTAAGTTGGCAACCGAGCTGTCGCGTCGCCCAACCGGTCGTACGCTTTATATCTTAGATGAACCAACTACTGGGCTACATATGGAAGATATTAATCGACTGCTCGGGGTGTTACATAAATTAGTCGATACTGGCAATAGTATGATCGTCATTGAACACAACCTAGATGTTATTAAAAACGCTGACTATATCGTTGATATGGGTCCGAATGGCGGAGCTGCTGGTGGTGAACTGGTGGCTGCGGGCACTCCAGAAGAAATTATAAAGGTAGCTAATTCGTATACTGCTAGATACTTAAAAGTGATGCTCAAATAGTGCTCATGCTAGAATCCATTGATGCAAGCTGTTATACTAGCTCGCGATAGACGTATAATTCAATACCAAAGGGAGATCTAAAACCGATATGTCCAGTGAGAAAATTTCTGTTACTTTAGCCGAGCGAAAGACGCTTGGAAAACAACTTAGCGAATTGCGCGGAAAAGGCCTAATCCCAGTAGTAATACATGACCATGGTCAGCCCTCAATTCATGCCAGTGGCGAACAAGTGCCAATCGAAAAAGTTGTGGCCGCTGCTGGCGGACACCATCCAGTCGAAGTCAAAGTAGGCAAAGAAGACCGACTGGCCTTGATTCGAGAAGTTGACTACAATCCTCGCAATAACAAAATCCGACACGTGGTATTTCAGTCAATTAAGCGCGACCAGAAGGCTCAAGCAGAAATTCCAATTGAATTACACGGGGATATTCCAGCTGAACATGCCGGCTTGATGGTGCTTCGACAACTCGACACCGTAGAAGTTGAAGCGCTCCCTGCAAACCTCCCTGATATTATTCCTGTTGATGCGACAGTTCTAAAAGAAGTAGGCGATACAGTATCAGTTGCTGACCTGCAAGTTCCTCCGAAGGTGACCATCCTCACAGAAGAAACCTATCCAATCGCAACAGTTGAACAGCCAAAAGACCAGTTAGCTGAAGCTGATGCAGCTGCCGAAGCCCTTGCTGAAGATGCTGAAATCGAAGGCATACCAGGGGATGAAGAAGCAGCCGAAGACCAAGAGGCTGCAGACAGCAATGCCGACACGACTGGCGATTCTGCCGCCGAAGAAAAGTCCAGCGAATAGCTAAATTTCTTCGAGTGCCAATGAGCGACTTGTGCTAGAGTAGCAATAATCAAAGGCCCGCCAGATGGAAAACTATCAGGATAGCTCAAACGACAAAGACGCAAAACTAAAGCGTTCTTTTGAGGGCTATGAATCAACTGATGAGGCAGCCGAAAAAAAGAAAAAAGAAAAAAAGGCTAAGGAGAAAAAAGCCCAACAGCAAAAAACAGAGCAAGCTAAGCGTTCTGACGAAAATCAAGCTGAGGAGGACTGGTTTGGTGAAAAAAAACCGGCTGAACGCAAAAAGGCTCCATCACTTCTTAGTGAGCTGTTAGGCGAAGAGCAACCTGAGTGCGAAGAAAAGCTAGCCACTGATAAAAGCAAAAAAGAAAAACCTGAGCATGTCACAATTACTGCGCCAGAGACTACAGAGCCAGACCCAGAAACAATAAAGCTTGCGGAACTGTCACCTGATGAACAGCGACAGGCGGCTATAGCGTATGTCTCCGAGCGTGAAGCACGTCTAGCGGCAGAAGCAGCTCAAATAGAGCGAGGTCAAGACACTACTACCGCGAAAGAAGCTACTGCTAATCAATCATTTCTCCGGCGCTTAAAGACGAAGTTACTTGGGGAATCAGAAGATCGGCCAACCAACGAATTGCTTGATGAAGCGGCCAATGAGACATGTAGTGAGCTTGAAGATGCGGTTGTAGCCGAAGAAGTGTCAACTAGTGAATCAGAGGTAATTGAACTAGGGCAATCAGAATCAACACCAGAAGCCAGTGATTCAGATACTAGTGCTGAGCTCGATGGGCCTATTGGCAGCAATGAGGACCTAGGTTCATTCGACCAAGAAAACATTTGGTCTCAACGGCCGATTAGTCCCACTGTTGCTACATCTCCATCAGTTAACCTACGATCTGGAGGTGGTGGCTCAGGTGGAATTGGTGGCGGAGCAGGAACATCATCGGATGGTGGTAGAGGCGGCTCAGTGACGTCAGATAGCCTGACTTTTGGCAATGCACCGAACCAATCTAGTAGTGGAGAGCTAGCTGGTACTGGAGTGATAGCAGCTCGTAAGGCAACTGGCTATGTTGAGCGTGGCGATCGACGAGCAGCTGGTGCTGGTGAATTTTTACTCGGTGCGTTTGTCGGCTATTTATTTGGTCGTCGGCGAGGCAGAATTAATTCAGAAGCCGAGCATGAGCCGGTCAAGAAACAGCTAGAACAAAAAGTTAAGCAACTACAATCAGATATCGAAGAGCGTGAAGTAAGGGTACGTTCGGCTGCTCGCCAAGAAAAACCATCTCCTTTCGAGCGTCAGGAGTTTATGGCACCAGCAGCTGTAGCTAGTCTGGAGGCCGTATTATCACAGCGTTCAGGGGGATCCGAAACAATCATCGCCCCCCAGAACACTCAAGAGCAAGTTGAAAACATTACATCTCGCTTCGCTACAAAAGAAAGCATCGCTACTATGCCTTTGCCTCAAGTATTGGAACAAGCTAAGCAGATTACCTATCACGGAGAAAGCCTACGTGATATGTATGAAGCAGATAAGATTGACGAAAAAGCCCTTCGTGAAACCATCAAGGCATTTCAAAGCGGTGAACGCCACGAGCAACGGCTAGAACGAGGCTTGCGTCAGCTGCAAGAAGCTGCTGTTAGTGTTGAAGCGCTCGAACAACAACGCTCTATTAACGAACACCCGTCTCAAGAATCAGATCAGGCCACTGAATCTATACAGTCCGCAGCCTTGCCCAGAAATCAAAATGATATGCCAACAAGCCAGACGTTGCCACAAAAGACTGATAGTAATTACGAAGAAAGCTCGACCAAAACTATAACTCCAATGCGCCAGGCGTCTATAGGAGCATTAATTGGAATTGTATTTGTTATCGTAATTATTTTAGTTTTCGGCTTGCGATAAGTGCATGAGATTTTTTGTGCTAAGCACAACCATATTGTAAGATAGAATCACACTTAACAAAAACGCTCAAGGAGGATTCTAAATAATGAAACAAATAGCAATCAATCGTATCGGCCTCACCGCTGTAGCGATACTAATGATAGTCACTCTGGCACTACCAGCTGTGGTTAGCGCTCAGCGTGGAGAAGGGCAGGCCCGTGGCGAGCAGGCACGAGTAGCAGCAGAAGAACGCCGGCGCACTGTAGATGAAGCGCGTGAAGCTCGAGTAGCCGAAATACAAGAACGAGTACAAGAGCGACGTGCACAGGTACTTCAAGATGTCTGTGAGCGTCGACAGGATCAATTCAGTCAATTGATTCCTCGCTTGGCTAATCAATCGACTCGATTGCAATCGGCTATCGACACCGTCTATGATCGGGTACAGGGTTTTTACGAGACCGGTCAACTAACAGTCGACAACTATGACGAGTTAAATGAAGCCGTCGCAGCCTCGCAAGCCGAGGCAGAAGCTGCAGTTCAGGCTGTAGTCGGTTACGAGTTTGAGTTTGATTGCGACAATCCATCGCTTGGTGATCAAACATACGGATTCCGTGAAGCAACAACAGAAGCCCGTGAAGCGCTAAAAGAGTATCGAGCCAACCTTGTAGCTCTCATTAGCTCAATGCGCGCAGCAGCAGCTGAACAAGTAGAGGCTTCTATTGAAGGGGAATCTGATGACGAGGACGCTAACGACGAGAATGATGAAGATAACGACGACGATGAGGAGGAAAACGATGCGTAAACTTAACCAAGACGGTGTCGCACACATAGGCTTAGTTCTTGTATTGATAATGGCGATTGCTGTGGTAGCGTTTGCTTTCTGGCGTATTCAGACCCAAGACGACGCATTAGACACTCAGCCGACCTCGCAAGAAGCAGAAACAGTTGTGCCTATTCAGGATGCTTCTGAGCTTGAAGCTATCGAGCAGGAGCTTGAAGCAACTGACATCGATGACGAGCTAGATGCTAGCGAGCTTGACGAAGTGCTTCGATAAAAAATTCTTCAACAAGTATCTTAAAAACCGTCCGGAAAGCTATCCGGACGGTTTTTATAAGTGATACAATAAACAACGCAACTTATGCAAAAAGTAATTTTATACTACAAATTCGTGCCATTGAGTGACCCGACGACGGTCATGTTTTGGCAGAGACAGCTCTGTCAACGGCTAAATCTAAAGGGACGGATAATTATTGCTGAGCAGGGCATCAACGGTACCCTTGGCGGCAATATTGAAGACCTTAAAGCCTACAAGAAAGAAATGAATCACCACCCATCGTTTAAGGGTGTCGAGTATAAGTGGAGTGCTGGTTCACGCGATGACTTCCCACGGTTGAGCGTCAAGGTGCGGCCTGAGCTAGTAACCTTAGCTCCCGACGAACAGTTCGATGTATTTAACAGCACCAAAGGACTCCGGCCGAAAGAGTGGCACAAATACCTTGAGGAGAATCCTGATGCTATCGTGCTCGATGCTCGCAATGATTACGAATCCGATATCGGCTACTTTAAGACTAAAAATGTTATTAAGCCAAAAATAAACACCTTCAAAGAAATTAAGAAACATCTCGAAAAACTGCCCAAAGACAAACCAGTTCTTACCTATTGCACTGGAGATATTCGTTGCGAATATCTGAGTGCTTATATGAAGCACAAGGGTTTTGATGAGGTTTATCATCTTGATGGCGGCATCGTAAAATATGGTGAAACATATAAAGATGATGGCTTATGGGAGGGGAAGTGCTTTGTCTTTGATAAGCGACTAAACGTTGGGTTTTCTGATAAAGCAAAAGATATTGGCAAATGCGCTCGCTGCGAAGTCAGAACCAGTAATCACGAAAATTGCATTAATATGGCTTGCAATGGGCTGGTGTTGTTGTGTAGCCTATGTAAGGAAAACAAAGCAACCTGCAGCGAAAACTGCGAGAAGCAACTACAAAACACTACTGCATAAAAAAATAAATCACAAGGAATAGCGGAAGGGGTGTGTCCATATGGCATTTTTTATGCGCTTCGAGAGGAGCGATAGTTTAGAAGCGGCGTTAATTCATCAAGCAGAGGCAAGGCGTCATCGCCGGTCTGGGCTAGCTGTTGGCTTCGGTGCTCTAGTGCTCATCGGTTCGGCTGGACAATTGACTGATGTAACTGATGCTCAATCAGAACCGATTGATGCCACAACACGAGAAGTATTTGAGTTTGCTCCAGAGTTGGCAATTGAACGTGAGCGCTTGCTAGGAGTAGAAGCAGAGCGCCTAACTCGTCAAGCAGAAGCAGAAATCGAAAAGGCTCGTCAAGACCCTTATCAAAACAAGCGTGAGATAATGATTTTGCGTGATGAGCCATTTGTGCAAGAGCACGGCGACTACCTCGAAGAGATTGCTAAAGAGTTTGATATAAACGTTAATCACTTAGTAGCGACTGGGATGGTCGAGTCTTGCCTCACCCCTAATATCGAAGATAGCCATGTTGGTGCCCAGGGTGCGTATCAAGTGATGCCGAATTACCTTGATTGGTTTCGTGAGAGATATGGTGATGGTGAATACAATCCACAGAATATATTACACAGTACCCGTATGGGTGCAGCTGCTTATACTATGCTTTTAAGTTCAGTAGAGACTAAGGGATTATCAGACAAAGAGTTATTGCTAGTTGGAGGGACAGCATATAACGCTGGACCAGCGCGAGCAGAGGAGTTAATTGCATCTAATTTTGCTACGACGGTCCTACCAGCTGAAACCCAAGGTCACCTTGAAGAGCTTGTCATGATATTTGATGAACGCTTACAAGATAGAGATGGTACTACCCGTTGCGCCAGTAGGTAGCGAATACGTTATACTACTGATATGAGAGAGTTGAAGCGGCAACAGAGCACTTCGTCGTTTGTGCCAGATTTTATGGCAACGTCTTTGGTAGATGTTGATTTCAAGGTACTTAAAGACAGAGGTGTACGGTATGTTGCTATTGATGCCGACAGTACCTTGGTCCGGTATCGTAGCACCAAGATAGCGCCCAAGGTAAAAACGTACCTCGATAAGCAGAAACAATTTATTGATGACTGGTGTATTGCTAGTAATCGAGTAACTAATAATTTAGACATAATCAGCAAAGCTCTCAATGCCCCAGTAGTGCCAACCGGCATACTGGCGCGAAAACCTCGTCAACGTTATTTTCGTCGTATAACTAATCATTTTCAGGCTGATCCAGGGCAGATTGCGATGATTGGCGATAAATTATTGGCTGATGTTTGGGGTGGCAATCGGGCTGGCATGGTTACTGTCTGGGTAGAGCATTTAGGCGATGATGGCTTGCATGATCGAATGATTCGGGTTCGCGACTGGGAACAGCGGATCATTAAAAGACGTCTGAGCCAAATTGATGAACAGTAAGCGCTTAAGCGAGAAGCTAAAGACCTTGCCAAAGGGGCCAGGCGTGTACTTTCACAAAAACACTGACGGTGAAATTATTTATATTGGCAAAGCAGCTCGGCTTAACAATCGAGTTCGGCATTATTTTCAAAACAGTCGTTATCGTGATACCAAGACTGATGCCCTCGTAGCTGAAATAGCTGATATTGAATGGACCGAGACTGCTAGCGAGCTTGACGCATTATTTCTCGAGGCTGAGCTGATTCGTCGCTATCAGCCAAAATACAATATCTTGTTACGTGACGATAAGGCTTTGAGTTACGTTCGTATTACGTATAATGCCGAGCATCCAACTGTAACACTAACTCGCCGCCCACTTGATGATGGAGCTCGGTATTATGGGCCGTTTGCTAGCGCCTTTACGGTACGCCGAGCGTTGAAGTTGTTGCGTAGAGCGTTTCCGTATTCGACTCATAGCAGTAGTGTACCTAAGCGTGCCTGTCTGCATGTGCATATTGGTTTGTGTCCTGGCCTAGAAGTTGGTGCAACCAGCCTGCAGGAATATCGTAGCAACCTCAAGCAGCTGATGCGTTATTTAAGAGGAGAACGAACCGCCTTAATGAAGCAGATTGAGCGTGATATGAAGGTTTTTGCTGCAGAAAAACAGTTTGAACAAGCAGCCAAACTACGTAATCAGTTGCAAACACTACAAAGATTGAGTAATGAAATAGTGTTTTCTGATAAAGAATCCCTAGACATCAGCAAAGATAAGGGGCTGGTTGAGCTATCTGATTTATTGGGCTTGACCAAACTGCCGGTGCGCATCGAGGGCTTTGATATTAGTCACATGCAGGGAACTGATACGGTTGCCAGTATGGTGGTGTTTTCGCGCGGCATACCAGATAAAGCAGCCTACCGGAAATTTAAACTGCGTTTGCCGGGTAATGATGACTTCTTGCATATGCACGAAGTCATCAAGCGAAGGTTTAGCCCGTCAAATCAAAAACAATGGGGTGTGCCGTCGTTATGTATCATTGATGGCGGCAAGGGGCAGCTCGCAGCCGCTTTGCGAGCACGTGATGAAGCTGGTGTTCAAGTGCCGATGATTGGACTAGCTAAGCGATATGAAGAGATTGTCGTACACAATGAACTGTCTGGCGTGACGCTGACGATTAACGAAGCGAAATACGTAACGAATGAGGCAAACTATAGTGTCATCTCATTGCCGACTCGTTCACACCTGATAAAGCTATTGCAACGAATTCGTGATGAGTCGCATCGTTTTGCAGTGTCATACCACACAGTGCTCAAGCGCCAACGAACTACTACTAGCTTACTTGATGACATACCAGGCATTGGTCCTGCCACCAAAAAAAAGCTACTGCGGAGCTTTGGCAGTACAAGAAAAATTGCCCTTGCTAGCCAAAAAGACATCGCAGCAATCATCGGCAATCAGAAGGCAGAGCTTGTGTATAGTCAACTAGCAACAGACAAGTCGACTAACGATACCGTATAATACTTCGCTGTATGATGTATTCATTAGACAAGAACAACCCAGAAAATATCTTCAAGGCGTCATTTTTTTCACAAAATCGAGAAAAATTACTCAGTAAATTGCCAGAAGGTGCTGTCGTTGTGCTTGCGGCCCATAGCTTGATGCAACGAAGCAGAGATACCGCCTATCCGTTTCGTCAGGAAAGTAATTTTTGGTACCTGACTGGTATACAAGAGCCAGGATGTGTACTTTTCCTAAGTCGCAAAGAGTCTTTTGTAGTTGCGCCGCAGCGTTCAATCACACATGAAATATTTGACGGTGCAATCTCCCCTAGTGAGCTACAGGCGATTTCTGGTCTAGATGAGATATATCCTAGTCGATCGGGCTGGCGGCATCTTCGTGAGCTTTGTCAGCAGGCTAGTGCTGTGTATACTCGTCTACCAGCCAAGCAGTATTACCAGCCGGCTGGTTTGCAGCTTAATGGAGCGGCACATCGACTAGTAGGACGGCTCAAGCGAATCAAGCAACTTCCGAGTCTTCAGGACGTAACGCCTACCTTACAGGAATTACGCTTAATCAAGCAACCTTCCGAATTAGTAGCTCTTCGCAACGCGATAGCAGTGACATCTCAAGCACTTGAACAGATTACTATTGACCTCACGAGCTACAACAATGAGCGCGAAATAGCCGCCGAGCTCAGTTATATTTATCAGCAAAACGGGATGACTCACGGGTATGAACCAATCGTTGCTAGTGGCAAAAACGCCTGTACACTGCACTACGTCGAGAACAACCAATTGATTGCGTCCAACCAACTACTGCTTATTGATAGCGGCGCAGAATTTTTTGGATATAGTGCTGATATTACTCGGACATTTGCCGTTGGTGAGTTATCTCAGCGCCAGAAGCACGTACACCAGGGAGTGGCTGATTTGCAGCAACAGGCTTTTGCGTTATTTCGTCCAGGTGTTTCACTTCGTGACATAGAACGGGCTTTTATGGATATTATGGCAGTTACTTTACGTGAGCTTTCACTCATCACAGGTAATCAGCAAAAAGATATACGGTGTTATTATCCACATGCTTTATCGCATTACCTAGGACTTGATGTGCATGATGTCGGTAGCTACGATACGCCGCTTGAGCCCGGCATGGTTTTGACGGTTGAGCCGGGTATTTATATCCCTGAGGAAGCTATGGGTGTTCGTATTGAAGACAACATACTAATAACTGAATCTAGCTATCAAAACTTGACAAAAGACTGTCAGCAGCCAAGGTATTAGCAAACAGAAAGTAAGAAGTAGAAGAAGTTAGCGACTGTCCCGGGTTGCTGTTTTGGATAAAACCGTTACAATTTTAAGTAGAGAATACGTAAAAAATATGAAAGATCTAATCATCCGGTTTCTGGTTCGTTGGGGTATTGCTACGTTAGGAATTTGGGTAGCAGCTGGGATTCTTGGTGGTGAACGGATTGACTTTGATAGTCGAATTGGCGTAGTTGTTATTGGCGGATTCTTACTTGCTATAGTTAATTCTGTAATCAAGCCGATTGTTGTCATACTATCGTTGCCAGCGATATTATTTAGCCTTGGCTTGTTTATGATTGTTGTAAACGGTTTTATGCTTATGTTGGTAGGCTACCTGTATCCGAGCCTTCAAATATCAAGCTTTGCAGCAGCGATGCTTGCCGGTATGGTGATAGGACTGGTAAACTATCTAGTGACAACCATTTTGGAGGAACGATGACAATATATAACTACATTACTATGGCGACAGTGGTGATTTTGATCACCTTGATATTAATACAAACGCGAGGTGCAACACTGGGTGCTGGCCTTGGTGGAGGTGGCGAAGATATTAATATTGAGCGACGTGGCAGTGAAAAGACTGTTCATCAAATAACTATTTTTTTCATTTTTGTTTTTTGTGCTTCTTTGATAATGCACGTAGTGGCATAACCAATACTTTTTTATGATTGATCCGAAAACTCGGTTGCGGTGGCGCCGACAGCTACGGAAAGGCAAACGGCAGGTAGCAGAAGTAAGCGCTGAAACTGATAAGCGCTTAGATAAGTTCGTGCTACGTCGTGTTGCTCGACTGGTGACAGTTCGACGGTTTGTTGTGATGTGGCTATTGCTAATCGTGCTAAGCAGCATTGGTGTTTTTCTGCAGATGCGACAGCTATCACCCCACTTTCAAGAGGTACGTGCAGTACCGGGTGGTACTTACCGAGAAGGCGTACTCGGTAGTTTTACCAATGCAAACCCACTCTACGCCAGCGGATCAGTTGATGGTGCTGTGTCGAAGTTGCTTTTCTCAAGTCTTTATACGTTTGATAGATTTAATAAGCTAACACCTGACTTAGCGACTGGTTACGAAGTAGACGAATCCGGCCTTGAGTATATAGTGAGTCTGCGTGATGATGTATTTTGGCATGATGGCGAGCCGTTTACGGCTGACGATGTCGTGTTTACGTATCAAACTATTGCTAATCCGGATGCTCGTT
>SLHW01000015.1 GCA_007135955.1 Candidatus Saccharimonadota bacterium | reverse complement strand
TCTTCTTCTGAAACTGGCAAATTCTTCGTGTTGCTACCGTCATCGGTTGGCACCATCTTTTCTTTTTTGGTACCAATCTTTTTCTTTAAGATCGCCATGGTTGGCTTAAATACCAGGAATTCGTCGGGGCTTACTCGACCCTGCACAATATTCTCACCGATTCCATAAATTGAGTTAATTACCACCACATTAGAAAAACCGCTTTCAGTATCAATCGTAAACATCACACCAGCAGATTCTGAGCGGACTGCTACC
The DNA here is from genome assembly GCA_007135955.1 of Candidatus Saccharimonadota bacterium. Lineage (GTDB taxonomy): Bacteria > Patescibacteriota > Saccharimonadia > Saccharimonadales > SLHW01 > SLHW01. The sequence goes on along the minus strand of SLHW01000015.1, from coordinate 2,413 downwards.
ATCTGCTGAATTCCAACTGACAGAGCAACTTTCATGTGGTCAAACCCGTTTTCAACCCGATACACGATTGCTCGATCGGTAAACAATGAGGCAATACACTGCTTTACAGCCTGTAAGACGTTGTCCTCGCCTTCGATGTTGAGGTAGGTTTCCTGCTGACCAGCAAATGATGCATTCGGTAAGTCTTCAGCCGTTGCAGATGAGCGAATTGCAACAGTGAGGTTTTCTTTCCCGCACTTCTCGCTAAGTTCACGGTAGCCACGACGGATTTCTTCAGCAAAGTCATCTGGAAGTTGTGCGTTCATAATAATTGTGCGAATCTGTTCACCGCGCTGCTTGAGTTCGTGGATATCTTGCACATCCAGCCCTTGTAGCTTATTAGTGATTTCTTCACGGATATTTGCATGGTCTAGGAAGTGACAATAACTGTCCGACGTTGTTGCCACGCCATTTGGCAGATTTATGCCTTTTGGTGCTAAGTGCCGCACCATTTCACCTAATGATGCGTTTTTACCGCCGACCTGTGGTATATCGTCGAGCGCGATTTCTTCGAAAAACTTGAGGTATTTGTACATGTTGTATCAACCCACCCTTTTTTTGTTAATGCTTACATTCTCTACTATCATAGCAAATTTTTCACACTTGTGTACTAGCATAACATCACACTAAATCAAAGATAATAAATGGTATACTATCGATCATTATGAATGACCCTCGTATTGACGCAATAAAAGGGTGGCTTGGCACCGGTTCTATCAATCTGTTTGGTCGTCCATTCGCCGGGAAAGACACCCAAGGCGAAAAGCTCGCAGATATGTTGGGTGGAAAATTGGTCGGAGGCGGAGACATTCTACGTCACTACCCTGATCAGGCCACGTTAAAAAAACTACTATCTACTGGAGAGCTCATCCCGACAGATATGTATTTAAAAATTGTTCTCCCGTACCTCTCACGAAACGACTTAGCGGTATACCCGTTTATCTTAAGTTCGGTCGGACGCATGGACGGTGAACAGGAGGCAATTATGCAGGCTACAAGAGAAACGAATCACCCTATAAAGGCCGTAGTCAACCTCGAACTAAATGAAGATGAAGTACGTCGACGTTTTGATGCGGCACAAAAACTTGCAGACAGGGGCGAACGAGACGACGACAGCCTTGATGCACTTGAAGTACGTCTAAAAGAGTTTCGTGAAAAAACTGTCCCCGTAGTCGATTACTATAATAAAGTAGGTCTGCTTATTAGCGTTGACGGAACTGGATCTCGAGAAGCGATTACTGAACACATCCTGGAAACATTGTATAAAAAAGCAAACGAGTCGTGATAAAAAACATAGAGGATATCAAGCAACTCGGTACTATTATGGGGATATGGGCGCATCCAGATGATGAAACATGGTCATCGGCTGGCATCATGGCTACCGCAATAGCGCAGGGTCAGCACGTTGCAGTGCTGAGCGCAACCAACGGTGACGCAGGTCGAACCGCTGATGAAACCCGCTGGGCTCAAGTATCACTCCGAGACATTCGCCAGACGGAACTGCGAAACGCACTTGCAGCAGTCGGCGTTAGTGATATTACTTTTCTCGACTACCAAGACGATAAGCTCGATACCGTGGACGAAGAAGAGATTCTACATATTATCGAACGTCACGTAAGAGCTGTTCAGCCAGATACGATACTAACTTTTGAACCGAGCGGTATAACCGGCCACCCTGACCACAAAAAAATTTCACAGTGGGCGCAGACTGTCGCCAAGCGGATAGACGCAAATATTACAGTATACGGCGCAGTGACCACCCGGGACAATTACGAGCATATCGGTAAAAAAGCTGATGAAGAGCTTAATGTATTTTTCGCGATTGATAAGCCTAACTTATATGATGAAAAAGATCTAGCTATAGCCTATTGCCTACCTAAAGATATCCAGGTCAAAAAACATGCGGCTTTTGAAGCGCATGCTAGCCAAACACACGCCCTGATGAATCACCCGATCGGCAAACAACTAATTGACCAAGCAGTCGAAAAAGAAGCATTCATTCGCTTGAAATAACAATACTTGACGCGTCAAGTATTGTTGGAAGGAGTAAGTAGCATGTCTTTTTGAGGTCTATTGGCCGAAAACTGCTGGCCAGCGTTTCTGATGATTCCAATGAGAACCTGACTCACAAGGGGGGGGTCGCTCCTGTTAATCACGCGAGGCTTCATCCGTTCAGTCATGCTCGGAGCAAGCTCCCGTGCGTGACTTCACTTCACGAACCCTAGGGTTCGATCTCTTCTTCGGAAAGCGACCAAGTAAAAAGCCCATCCAAATGATGGGCTTTTTACTTGGTGACCCCAAGGGGAATCGAACCCCTATTTCCGGGATGAAAACCCGACGTCCTAACCGTTAGACGATGGGGCCAGCTACACTG
>SLHW01000054.1 GCA_007135955.1 Candidatus Saccharimonadota bacterium | reverse complement strand
GTGGTTTTACATTTAATGACAAGAAGCACCCAAAGCAGCTCTGGCTAGCTGGGGGTATCGGCGTGACACCATTTATGAGTAAGGCGCACAGTTTGCGCTTTACTAACTTATCAACGCACGTCAAAATGTTCCATTTTGCCAGAAACGAAGCAGAGGCAATCGACAAAGAGCAACTCAGCATGATCGAAAAAGACCATCGAGCATTTGATTATACCTGCATACCGCAAGATAAGTTTGGCATCATATCACTAAAAGACATCGAAGAGCAAATCGGCTCGCTCAAAGACTATGCCATTTATATGTGTGGCCCACCCGGCATGCTTCAAGCTTACGAACAACAAGCCAAGGAACTTGGGGTTGATAAGCAATTATATTACGAAGAATTCGATTATTAAAAAGGGGAGGTGCTACACTAACCAACATGGAACCATTTATCACACTACTCATCTTGGCTATTTGGTTATGGATTGGCACCTATGGCTATCTAGCAAGTCGTAAAAAACAACAAAAACTCATTAGCGCTGCCTGGGTTATCTTGATAATCGTAGTGGCAGCGTATATTCTTAGCACTCTATTCGCCTAAGATATCAGCCTGAATCATAACCACAATGTAGCCAATCTGACCATCTGACAACGGGAAGTCTATTGTTGCAATCCCGATATGTGACACATCGCTATGCAACATACATTGACGATGCCCAGCATCGCTATTTAGCCAATCACGTATCGTTAGATGAGCCTGGGTGCTAAAAGACAGATTGAGGTTCTCGCAGGCATAACGATATTCGATAACCGACCGACTACGCAAACTATCAGAAAAAACTAGCCCCGTTTCAGGATGTGCATGAGCATAGAAGCCATCACGCTGCATCTCTATAGCTCGACGACGCGCTTCTTTGGACAGTTCGGAGTTCGGCAGAACGACAGATACCCCCATATCACTACGCTGATGATTGATTTGCCTATAGAGCTCATAAACTGATAATCGGCTACTTTCTGACTGATAAAACACCGAAGCAGAATCAGCTAACACTTTGCCGCGCTGCTCATTTGGTGTCGCAGCAGTACTGGCGCTAATCGACGAAAATAACGACAAGCTCAAGGCGGCAACTCCCACTAACACCATTACTTGAAATAGCCAAAACCCAACGTGTTTCATTTTGTATATTATACTTTTTTTTGTTAGAAATTGCAATAATTTAACGAGGAAGCTCTCCGGACTGGTTGCCAATATAGAGTTAACAGCTGCAGCTTTTAGCCGTGATGATAGCCGGTGTTTTTGAGTATCGAAAAGCCACGATACAACTGCTCAAGCAATAATAATCGGACCAGCTGGTGCGGGAAGGTAAGGTTACCGAGTGAGATAATCTGATCAGCGCGCTGTTTTAGCTCGTCGCTAACACCATACGCTCCGCCAATGATGATAGCAATATTCGTCTGGGCATGAGTTTGATTTTTATCAAGGAAGGCCGCTATATCTTCGGAGCTAAATTGCTGACCAGATTGGTCAAGCAGAACGACAAACTTGTCTGTAACCTTATCAAGAAGTTGTTGGCCCTCACTAGTACTGTCGCTGTTTGGCACTAACACCCACGATAAATTGCAATGTGGCGCTAGTTTTTGCTCATAATCAGCTAGGGCTGAACGCAGTGCGGGATCATGCTTTTTTCCAACAGAGAGAATGGTTATTTTCAACATACCGTCAGTATAGCGTTTACTGCGCAAACCAGCTATTATTGCTAGTATGGGGCATTCCGATCACGACCACCATGTACATGGAGTAACAACTGATACTAAAGATGAGTATCGCAAGCTCTATCTGATATTTGGATTTATCCTAGTAGTAAGCGCACTGATGACTCAGATTGGTGGCGAGTGGGCATGGATGCTAGCACTAGACTACATAATGGGTACGTTCTTTTTGGTGTTTGGCCTGTTTAAGCTTTTCGAATACAGGATGTTTGCATTTGGTTATAAGGATTATGACTTGCTAGCTAAAAGGCTGCCTTGGTGGGGATATGTCTATCCGTTCATCGAAATAGCGCTTGGTGTGCTGTATATCTTGCATGTTGCGCCACTGTGGCTGAATGCTTTCACGGTAACACTTTTAAGTATCAATGCCTTGGGCGTGTGGCTGACAATCAGAAAAAAACCGGCAGATATGCCAGCCTGCCTGTGCTTAGGTGCGGTGGTAAAATTACCACTTTCGACTATTAGCATGCTTGAGAACGTCTTAATGGGACTTATGGCACTCGTGATGCTCGTTGCTCTGCTATTAGGCATGGACCACCCTGCTATGTAGTCTCACTGCTTGATTCTAGATTCGATATCGTAGAGCTTCGATCGGATCCTTACGGGCTGCCCGGATAGCTGGGACGGCACCAAATATTACACCAATCATAAGAGCGATAATCACCGCTCCAATCATAAGTTCAGGAACGATAACAGGCTCGATAGGTGTAAATAGTCGGATAAAATAATTTACAAGCAGTGAGCCCAGTATGCCAAAAACACCTCCAAGCAGACTAAGTACAGCTGCTTCAGTAATAAATTGACTGAGAATTTGACCATTGGTAGCACCAATAGCTTTGCGAATACCTATCTCGGAAGTTCGTTCACTAACTGATACGAACATAATATTCATTATCCCAATGCCTCCAACAAACAACGATATCGCTGCGATAGCTGCAATTCCTAGAGTAAGAACATTGAGTATGCCTCGATACATATTTATCATGTCGGACCGCTTAAGTACTGCAAAATCAGAGTTGCCTCGTCCATCAGCTAAAGCATTTTTGATACTGGAAGAGAGCTCGCTCGCCGACACACTGTCGCTACCGTGAGCGAGTATCTGAAATATCGTATTACCGTTGTTGCTAAGCGCTACACCCGCCTCGCGAGAAACAAATACAGCGTTATTATAATCAATCGACATAAAGGGAAGGGGGCTACGAGGAAACTCAGCAAATACTCCACGAACTGTAAACGACTGGTCGCCAATAGTCATCGATCTACCAATAGGCGACAATTCATTAAATAACTCATTGGCAACGTTACTGCCGATGACAACGAAACTACGGCCAGACTCACTATTATTTTCATGCCAAGTGCCAAAGCGAACTTCACGGTTCAACACCAATGGAACATCACCCTCTGTAACGATAACTTTTGCTCCAGGCATCTCGACCTCATTAGTAGATACTACACCAGACCCTCGAACAAATGGTACAACCTCTATGTCGCCGTCTATCCCCTGAATGTACTCAACGTCTCGCTCAGTGAGCGAATGTCCGACAGATGCAAACGGATTAAGTGTTTGGCCAATATCTTCTCGGTCTTCAACCTGAGGGCCTGGCAACACAGTTACCACACTAGGACCAAGAGATTCAGCTTCGGTAGTTATTGATTGTTTGATACCCTCGCCAATAGAAATCACAGTTACGACTGCAACAACCCCAATAATCACTCCTAGCATCGTCAAAAAACTACGCCAGCGTGAAGCACGCAAAGCGTTCAGCGACATACGATAGTTGTTCTTGAACATCATTTTGATGTGCTCCGAGATTTCGGTTTTTTGGTTTTTGATTTGGTACGACGCTTCTTGACTGGCTTTTTCTTGGTTTTATTGTTGGAATCTTTTTGAGGTACGGCATCCATTAGCGCCGAAACACCTGCCAGATCGTCATCTTCAGTCTTGCGTGCACGGAAATACATCTTCTTTGCCAAGGTTGGCACGCTACCAATATCAGAATCTTCATCGGCAATTATTACGCCATCATGCATGTAGATAACCCGACTGGCATAACGAGTAAGCTCAGGGTTATGCGTCACCATCAAGACGGTGTGCCCAGAAGTGTGTAGGTCACTGAGTAGCTCCATGACTAAGCGACTGGCAGCACTGTCTAAGTTTCCAGTCGGCTCGTCCGCAATGATGACTTCAGGATTGTTAACGATTGCTCGAGCAATAGCCACTCTTTGCAGCTGGCCACCGCTCAACTGCTTAGGATAAAAAAACTCTCTATCTGCTAATCCTACTCGCTCCAACGCATTACCAGCCTGCGTCAGTCTGCGGGTCTGAGTAATGCCTCTATAGGCAAGAGGTAGAGCAACATTCTCGAGCGCCGTCATGCTCGGCAACAAATGAAACGACTGAAAAACAAAACCTAATCGATCGCGACGATAACGTGCTTGGCGCCACTTGCTAAAGCGGGCTACATTTTTTCCTTGAAGTAAATACGTACCTTGTGTTGGTCGGTCGAGCAAGCCAATAAGATTCATTAATGTTGACTTGCCGGAACCACTCGGACCCATAACGGCAACAAACTCGCCTTTTTTAACGCGCAGGCTGACTTCTTCGACTGCAACAGTGGTCGCATCGCCAAAACCATACAATTTACTGACGTCACGCAGCTCGATAATATTCTTCATCTCCTTAGTGTACCCCTTGTGTTCGCTTATGTTCAAGGTGTTATTGTGGTAATTTTTTCGCTATACTACTAATTGCTACTTTTTAGCACACCAGGGAGAGGTGTCCGAGCGGTCGAAGGAGCACGCTTGGAAAGCGTGTGTACGAGCAATCGTACCGAGGGTTCGAATCCCTCTCTCTCCGCCAATATAAAAACACTGGCCTTAGTCAGTGTTTTTTTATATTGGCGAGGAGCTGCGAACCCAGGGCATTTTACTTCAGTAAAATACGTACCGAGGCGTTCGGGGATTAAGCTTCGCACACAGAAGCTCGCTTCGAGTACAAAGTGAAAAGCCACGATGTCATCCCTCTCTGAGAAACAGCTCTTTGGTGCTACAATAATGCCTATGATTGTATTGTCTCTTTTTCAGTGGTGGTATGGTCGAGGCTGGCTATCGGCAATTAAGCATAGCGAAAACCGTATCAAAAACACGTATCGACTATTCTCGATACCGATACTTCTGCAAACCCTTTTTTCGCCATGGCGGAGGATCATGACTGCGCCTGGTGCCAGTATAGGCGATCACATGCGTGCGGCTGTTGATAACACTGTAAGTCGAATGGTGGGTTTTATTGTCAGGGTCATCGTCCTAATAACCGCTGGGATATTATTGCTACTTGCAAGTATCGTTAGCTTATTAGAATTGCTGTCATGGCCACTACTCCCTATTGCAGTAGTGATATTACCGATTTTGGCAGGAGTATTGTTATGATAGGCCCAATAAGTACTCATAGCTTACGGGCGCGTGAGGCACGATTTGCAAGACATATCGGCAAAAGTGGATATCTGGCTAGTCGCTACAGTGCAATTGCTGGGTTTATTGGTGCTGGCACTATCTTTTTTCTTACTGAACTATCGTTCATAGCCAGTATCGTTTTGAGCCTTTCACTGCTGTTTTGGATGTTGTCAATTTGGTACAAACGCTATTTGTCTGACTTGCCAGTCGAAGGCGATAGCTACACTGAGCGCCTGAGCACCGACGCACTAGGCTTATTACCAACAAAAACAGATCTCACGCCAAAAATCATCTGGATCGCATATCAAAAACATTGGCAATCACGTTTTTTTACCAACCGACTATTGCTACATAGCGACTCTATCACTCAACTAATGAGCGAGAAGCCAATCGACCTCGAGCCAGTATTGCAGAAAGCAACAGCGCTGACACAAGCAAACAATGGAAAAATCGACGTTCGTCACGTTGTTGCAGCGCTACTACTAACCAGTCAACCGGTACTGGACCTATGTCAACGGCTAAAGCTTAGCGAAGATGATGTGGTGAGCGCACACTATTGGCTCGAACGAGCAGTTACGTTACTAGATGAAGAACGGCCATATTACGGTGGAATTGGTCGTGACTGGGCAAGTGGCTTCACGCCAAAGCTAAATGTATTTGGAGCCAATATCAGCCGAGCAATCCAGCAGGGTGGTGCCCACTTTGGCACGCTAACCAACTCGCCTGGTGTCCAAGCCATCCGTGGCGCCCTGATACAGGGTGCCAGCATGATTGCACTAGTAGGTGATAGCGGCGCTGGCAAAACCAGTCATGTCTATGCATTAGCCCAATCGCTCCTAGCAGAAGCACAGGACCCAAAATTGCGACATCGGCAAATTGTTGGACTCGACGCAACCAGCATAATTTCACGAGCGCAACGACCAGGTGATATTGAACACATCGTCTCGCTTCTTTTACATGAAGCAGCGCATGCTGGAAATATTATTTTGTTTTTAGACAATGCTGAGCTATTTTTTGAAGACGGACATGGTGCATTTGATGCAACGAAACTACTGCAACCAATCGCTAAGTCTAATACCATTCAGATGATCCTCACTATGACGCCTCGCAATCAGCAAAATCTAAAAACCAAGAACCCTGGATTTGCGAGCGTATTAACACCAGTAGTCTTAAAGCAGCCCGACCAATCAACTACGCTCAAAATCCTACAGGATACCGCAATAAACATCGAACACAAGCACCAGGTACTAGTGACCCACCAAGCCCTCAAGGCAGCTGTACCGCTTAGCGACCGCTATTTACAAGACCTTGCCCAGCCCGGTAGAGCGATTCGATTGCTCGAACAATCATTACCATATGCAGAGCAGGGCATAATTACAGAGCAAAGCATCGAAAGATCAATTGAAGAAACCCAGGGTGTAAAACTCTCAAATGCTAATCCAGTCGAGTCAAAAAAGCTCCTGAACCTCGAAGACGAGCTCCATAAACGGATGATTAATCAGTCTCGAGCAGTCCAGGTCGTCTCAAGCGCATTGCGTCGAGCTAGAGCTGGAGTAACAAATCCGAATCGACCACTTGGGAGCTTTTTGTTTCTTGGACCAACTGGAGTTGGCAAGACAGAGCTAGCTAAAGCATTAAGCGCCACAAACTTTGGTAGCGAAGAAGCAATGATTCGACTCGATATGAGCGAATACCAAAGCGAAAACGATGTGCATCGGCTATTGTCTGATGGTAGCGATAGTACAAACAGTCTGCTCATGCGCATTCGCCAACAACCGTATTCGGTGGTATTACTAGATGAGATAGAAAAAGCACATCCAAATATTCTCAACCTTTTACTGCAATTGCTCGACGAGGGCCAGCTGACCGATACCTCTAGCAAGCCAGCGTCATTTAAGGATGCTATCGTCATCGCGACCAGCAACGCTGGTGCGCAAACTATTCGAGAGCAGATTGAAGCGGGCAAGCAGCTCGAGGACTTCGAAGAGGCTTTCACCGACCAGCTCATCAATAGCGGGCAATTCAAGCCAGAACTACTCAACCGATTTGACGAAATCGTGCTATTTAGGCCACTTACCCAAGACGAACTGACGCAAGTAGTCGGCCTGATGATGCAAGAAGTAAATAAAACATTATCGAACCAAAATATTACTGTGCAGCTAACACCTGCAGCAATTACCAAAATCGTTCAGCTCGGCTATGATCCGCGACTCGGCGCCCGACCAATGCGTCGAGTCGTACAACGAACTGTCGAAGATACCGTAGCTAAAAAGATACTCTCGAACGAAGTTTCCCCAGGCGGCAGCATCACTCTCGACGAACCTGATATTAACTAACAAGTGTACCGACGCCGGCTGTACGTTGAATAACTTTGGTTATGTTGCCAGGCTGCATAACGTCAAAAACCACCACCGGCATCGATTGCTCCATGGCCAGCCCAAGTGCCGCTTTATCCATAACCTTAATGGCACCGTTCTCTAGGGCATGCTGATAATCAAGGTTGTCGAATTTTTCAGCGTTATTGTGCTGCTCAGGATCTTTATCGAATACGCCAGCTACTTTAGTACCTTTAAGCACTGCCTCACAGTCAAGCTCTAATGCTAATGATACCGCTGCGGTATCGTGGGTAAAGTATGGCCGACCAAGTCCACCAGCAATAATTAATACCCGGCCACGCTCTAGATGCTTTTCTGCCAAGCGATACGAGTAGCTCTCGGCAACCTGCTCGGCGTAAATATTACTCGTACAGCGCGTCGACACTCCCTCATACTCAAAAATGTCAGTTAGCGCCATGGCGTTCATCAGTCCGCTAAGCATACCCATTTGGTCAGCTGTTACCCGGCGAATACCGTTGCCAGCCAGCTCAGCACCACGAACCATATTGCCACCACCGACAACAATTACTATTTCGCAACCTAACTGTGTGGCACTTTTAAGTTCTTCGGCTAAGTACTGGGCGATTTTCGGATCAACGCCAAACTCATGCTCGCCAGCTAATTGCTCTCCAGAAAACTTAAGTAACACGCGTTTATACATTCTAGATAGTCATTGTAGCAAACATTCCCGAGCCAGGTATACTATTTAGGTATGAGGATTTATTCGTGGAATGTAAATGGTATCCGTGCAGTGCAGAAAAAGGGCGAGTTAGAGCCGTTTATCACACAGCATCAACCGGATATTTTGTGTCTTCAAGAAATCAAGGCAACACCAGAGCAAATTGAACTAGATTACGACTCTTACCAGGCCTACTGGAATGCTGCCCAAAAAAAAGGCTACAGTGGCACCGGACTACTAACAAGACCAACCCCGTTGCAGGTCGAATACGGACTACCAGAAGATATCATTGCGCCGTACAGTCTCTCAGAAGACAGCTACGGCAATCCTAACAAAGAGGGAAGAGTTATTACTGCTGAATATGATAAGTTTTATTTGGTGACCGTGTACACACCGAATGCGAAAAATGACCTCAGTCGTATCCCATTGCGGCACACAAAATGGGATCCAGCATTTCTTGACTATTGCAAACAATTAGAAAAGAAAAAGCCGGTGGTGTTCTGTGGCGACCTAAATGTTGCCCACACCGAAGACGACTTAGCTCGACCCAAAGAAAATGACGGCAAAAAGGGCTTTACCCAGGAAGAACGAGAAGGCTTTGATAACTTCATAAAAGCAGGATTTGTCGATACGTTTCGTATCTTTACTAAGGGCAACGGTCACTACACCTGGTGGACCCACTGGGCAAATTCTCGAGCCCGAAATGTTGGCTGGCGGATTGACTATTTCTTAGTATCCGAATCACTGAAAGATAACGTTAAGCAAGCCCAGATTCACCCAGACGTAATGGGGAGCGACCACTGCCCGGTTAGTATTGAGTTAAATCTGTAAGCTATGAAGAAATTTGCAGCGTTTGATATTGATGGAACACTGATTCGATGGCAGCTGTATCATGCCGTTGTTGACAGGCTGGCAAAAAATAATCTACTCGGCGAAACAGCTCGTGAAGAAATTCGACTAGCTCGCATGCGCTGGAAGCGCAGAGAAAACAAAAACTCATTCAAGGCATACGAAACATTACTTATATCAGAATATGAGTCTGCTCTACACAATCTTGCAGTTACTGACTTTGATCATGCGGTCAGCGAGGTTATATCGGAATATAAAGACCAGGTGTACGCATATACGAGAAACCTGATTAAGCAGCTTAAGGCAGAAAATTATTTCCTATTAGCGGTATCAGGCTCACATCAAGAGCTCATCTCTCAGATTGCTAAGTTCTATGAGTTTGATGATTTTGTAGGCTCGGAATATAAGCGAGATGGTGGCAAATTCACTGGCGAAAGTTTCATAGCTAGTAAAAACAAATCAACTATTTTAGGGTCACTCATCAAGAAACATTCCCTCGACCTGAAAGACAGCCTGGCTATTGGTGATTCAGGGAGCGATGCGGCAATGCTTAAACTAGTCGAACGGCCAATCGCTTTTAATCCTGACCAAGATTTGCTAAAGTTCGCCAAAGCTGCCAAATGGCCGATTGTTGTCGAACGCAAAAATGTGATCTATGAGCTCACGCCGAACGAGCACGGTTATCAACTCGCTGAATCAACAAGCAAGTGATACAATAGTTAGCAGTAACTGTCCAGGGCAGAGAAGGTTCAGGTCATAGTATGACGAAAACTTCGTCGAATAAGCCATTTGCAGCGTTTGATATCGATGGAACGCTGTTTCGTAGCGGGCTCTACCGCGAAGTTGCGTTTGAGCTCGTTCGCATGGGAGCTGTCCCGGAGAGCATCCTCAAGAAAATTGCCGATAAAGAAAACGCCTGGAAGCAACGGGCTCACGGTAGTGCATTTGCTGAATTTGATCAAGCAGTTGTCGATGCATTCGACAAGCGCTTGCCTCGGTTAAAGATTGCCTATTTCGACCTTGCTGCCGAGAGAGTTATTAAGGCGCACAAAGATAATGTTTATGTCTACACTAGAGACCTTGTCCAAGAACTCAAGAAAAAAGACTACTTTCTGATTGCAATATCTGGATCACAACTGGAAGTCGTCGAACCATTCGCCCAACATTATGGGTTTGATACTTGGGTTGGACAAACATTCGAGCGAGGTGACGAATACTTTACTGGACACATCAGAAAAACCCATGAAGGGAAAGGAAAGCATTTGCGGCGACTAATTAAGCGGCACAATTTATCAACTAGTGGGAGCATTGCAGTAGGTGACTCGATTGGCGATATAGAAATGTTATCGCTTGCTGAGCGACCAATAGCCTTTAATCCCGAGAGCAACCTCTATGAAATTGCCGAAAAAAACGGCTGGGATATCGTAATTGAGCGAAAAAATCTAATTTACGAAATGAGGAAAGAGCATGACCAATACCGATTACGTCGAACAAAATCTCACTGAACCAGCTTTTGCTGAGCTGCTTTGGAGTAAACCAGAGACAAAGCAGTCAGCAGGCAAACTCTTAATAGTCGGCGGTAATGCAAATGGCATAAGCGCCCCGATGAATTCCTACGCCTACGCCCAAGAGGCTCAAATCGGCGCCATTCGTGTCGTGTTACCTAAATCACTCCGTCCAATTGCCGGCAAGCTCATCGAGCAAGGAGATTACCTGCCAAATACTCCAAGTGGTAGTTTTGGTAAACAAGGCCTTGCTGAACTGCTTGATTTGGCTGAATGGGCAGACGCCGTTATGCTCGCCGGCGACTTTGGCCGCAATAGCGAGACCGCAATCCTGATAGAGTCGTTTATCAACAAAGCGACTAGGCCGGTGGTAGTGACAAAAGATGGTTTTGACTACATTGCCTCTACACCAAACATCATGAGTAGTGCTCCTGGTCTTACAAGTGTCATATCATTGTCGCAACTGCAAAAGTACGTCAAGACAGCCAAAAAACAACCACCAATTACCTTTGACATGACTCAACCGCAGCTCGCTCGAGCAGTCAAGGAGTTATCAATCGGCAATATGACGATCATCACCAAGCATCACGACGCAGTATTTACAGCCCATCAAGGCACTGCCAGTATTACCAAAGGGGTAGAGGAAAATGAGCTATGGCAAATAAAAACCGCCAGCTACGCCGCCGTCTGGCTGGCTCAGCAACCCGAAAAACCATTTGAATCTATTACTACTGCAGTCTACGACGCGCACCAACCAAAAGATGCAGGAGAAAACTAGCGGCTATCTTCAAATTTCTGCAAGGAGAATATGAAATGGCGGTAAGCTCAAGGCAATTAAAAAGCTCTGCTATTTGATTGCAGGGCTGTGTAGTTTATTGCGACGTGGTGCCGGAGGAGAGACTCGAACTCTCACAGGTTGCCCTACACGATTTTGAGTCGTGCGCGTCTACCAGTTCCGCCACTCCGGCATATTGACAAAACTCTATATATTATTATAAAATATATACTACGTTTAAGTAGTGCAAGAAACATTGTACAATAACGAGGGTACTCTATGCCACAACAAGATGAACACAATAACCATTACGGACTTCCGATAAAGAGGGACAGGCGAATCGAGCCACTAAGTAGCAGCGATGAAGCGAGCCCTGCTGCTGATGTTATTCGTCAAAAAATTGCCAGCCTCTATAAACAAGAGCCCTCCGCTAAAGAAGAGCAAGTACTGGCAGAAACAGTCCCAGCGCCTCAAAGGTCTAAGCATCAACAATACATGCATGAGCTAAGTGAATCAGGTAAATCACTAGCAGAAATCCAAGCAGCTTGGCATCAGTACTACCAGGAATTATCAGATACTGAAAAGCACGAGGTTTGGGATGAGTTTTATCGTCAACATGGCAAACAATTTATCTATCAGCCGGCTATAACAAAGGACAGCAGTGACAATTCCAGGGACAGTGAAAATACACCGACTGACTACTCCTCGCCGGAAACAACTCCACGAGACACACCTATCTCATCTTCTGGTCAAGAAGCTACCAAGTCTAGTTCCATAAAAGAAATTAAAAAATCATTGTTAGAAAAGATTGCTGGAAACAACCAAAAACACCAAGCAAATGTAAAGTCTATGGTGTTTGGTCTAAGTGTTGGTTTTTCAATACTACTAGTTGGAGCGTTTGGATTTTTTAATGAACGATTTATTGCTCCATTTATCACCCCGAGTACTGTAGTAAGCTCCACGCCGCTTATTATCGATGACAGTGCTGCCGTTGGCGAAGAGCCGAAAATAATAATCCCAAAAATAAATCTAGAAGTACCAGTAGTCTATGGAGAGCAGTCAATAGCTGAAACAGATGTCCAGCAGGCACTTGAACAGGGGGTATTACATTATCCAATCACACCAGAGCCCGGTGAGATAGGCAACAGTGTTTTTTTTGGACATTCAAGCAATAATATATTCAATCGCGGTAACTACAAATTTGCATTCGTACTGTTAAATCAGTTAGAAGAGGGTGATACTTTCATGCTTGAGAAAGACGGCATTCGCTACGTCTACCGAATTTTCGATAAAGAAGTGGTGCCACCGACCGACTTCAGTGTACTTGATCCACACCCTGATAAAGACTCGATAGCAACATTGATAACTTGCGACCCTCCGGGCACATCTATTAACCGCCTAGCAATTTATGCTGAGCAAATCAGCCCCGACCCAATCGATAACAGTGAAAGTTCGGTAGACCCAAGAGATACAACAACGCCAACAGAATTACCAAGCGATGCTCCAACACTTTGGCAAAGAATTACTGGACGCGACTAGTCAGACTCATCAACGGCAAGTAGGGAATAGCGGACAAGACTACCATAAATATTGCCTTCACTTGGCGCGACACAATACATAAATTCGTATCCTGTATCAAACACTACCTCTGAATCAGTTAGACAGTCAGCTAGCTGTTGTTGGTTGCGACCATCAAAATCTATGACATGCAGCTGATTATTCCAAGTGCTGATAATGCGATGTCCATCCATCCAATTAACTCTCCCTCTATCGCTATCGCTAAAGCTATAACGATAGCCTTGCTCTCGTTCTAAGTCGAATACTGCGACATCTTCGGCGCTTTGCAAGAGGACGTTCCTTGCATTACCAGAAAATGTAACACGATCCGGCATTTCATCAGTTCGTAACGTAAAACTTGGCGCAAGCTGTTGTTGTCTATTGCTACCAAGCTGCTCTATGGGATTTTTGTAACCAATGATGCGTCGTTGATTCTTTGTGCCAGCTATAACGTACCAATCACTCCTAAAGCGAGCTAGGTCCAGCAGGTAGTCACTTGCTTCGCCGGCTGGCAACGTCATAATCTGATACAGCTCTGCATCATCCAAGAGGACTACCGAAAGCTCATCTTCATCGTTCTCTTTGTCAGAACTATTATCAAGCAAATCGTTACCACTGCTAACGAACAAAATCCTATCAGCGCCATGAGAGCGATACGTTACTACATCTTCCAGCAACAATGTTGTGGTATCGCTAGCGAGCCGAGCATAGACCAATTTACCAGTTACCCTATCAAAGAGATGATATTCATCAGCCTGCTTGTCAACTAATGATATATCAGTGAAATCGATATCAGCATAACGCATAGACAAATTCTGGCTCAAGCTTACATCATCATGGTTTAATAAAATATATTCCTCAGTATCATCAAATGAATGACGCAGGACGACGTGCTGATTATCGTTTGACCACTCCACTAACTCTAGACTACTGTCAGAACTTCCTGAACTGATCACTCCAACCGGCAATGAAAAAAAGGTAGGTAAATTTATCTGACGACGTAAATCATATAAGACAAAGGCATCTACCTGCTCAGCCTCCTGAATCAGCAGCCACCGACGATCTGGACTAGCAGTCATGAGTCGTGGCTCTGCAGTAAATGTCCGATAAGTCCGCCCAACAATTTGCTCAGGAAACAGCAATGGGTATTGAAAGCGTTCAACTGACCCACCCGATAAATCAATGTCATTATACCAAGCTCGATAACCATCTTGGCGAATCTCGATAGCATAGCTTCCGGCGGGCAAGACCAAGCGCTGATTACCGGTTCCTCGTAGCTCACCATTGATATAAACTTCAGCATTAACAGGCTCCATTTGTATAAACAATAAGCCGTTTTGAATAATACTTCGCGATGTTCGATCGAAGGTATAGCCGTATGCAAGCAATACCAATAATATTGTACCCAGTCCAATCACAATCGCCATAAGCCCATATCCCAAAAATAGTCTTCTAGTGTGACTGCGCCTTGTGTCTGGGTCTAAGTAGTCCATAATAATTGCAGTCCTCAGTATACGACTTTAAAAGTGGGCATTCAAATATCTTGTTCAAAACAACAATAAGCGGTAAGATACCTATTAGAATCTTGAAAGAAATAGGGGAATAGTAAAGGTACATAATTTAAAAAATGAGTAAAAATATTGTAGAGCTCAACGGTAACACTTACGACGTTCGTACCGGAAAACTAGTCACATCGGCCCAACCAGGCCGACTACAGCCGCAAATGGATATTACTCGACCAGCCAAACGACAACCAGAATCTTTTCGAGCAGACCGCAAACAAGCAGCAAATCAGCCAACATCCACGCCAGTAAAATCACCTTTACGCACTAAAAAATCTCAAGCGTTAATGCGTACAGCAGTACAGAAGCCAAAGTCTGCGAAACCTTCGACAACCAAGCAGATACCTGAAGCGCAAAGAAGGCATGCTCCATCTCACTATTCACGACTTGAGCGCGCAAAAAAAATCGCCAAGAGTACAACGATTCAAAAATTTCAGCCTAACAATCAACACCAAGCCGCTGCAGTACACAAGCTCGACCAGACTGCTACAACAAAAGTACCATCACCGACTACACCTAAAACTCCAAGCAATCCCATAAATCAAGCGCCCGGCGTTAACCAAGCAAACCCTCAACAACGAAACCAAGACCGCCTAGAGGCAGCGGTGGCCTCGGCCACCAGTCACCAGCAAACCTTTGATGACGGGGGCAGTGTTGGGCGTACGCTTGCTCGATTGCGCAACATACCACTACCAGTGCGTTACGGTTTTACTGTAATGGTGGCTGTCATAGCTCTTGGAACCATCGGATATGTCACTGCCCCAAGAGTCTCTGTGCATTTAGCTGCGAACCGATCTGGCGTGGCTGCTTCGTTACCATCTTATCGTCCAACTGGTTTTGCCCTAAATAGATCAGTCGAATATAGCCCAGGACAAGTAACGCTCGAGTTTGAATCACTGAGCGATAACCGCAACTTCCGCATCCACAAAGCATCGACTGACTGGACGAGCGAAGCACTCAGGGCAAATTTCGTCGAAGAGCGAGGACTTTATCAAACAGTAGAGAATCGTGGCAACACAATCTATATCTACAATGGCACAAATGCTACCTGGATTGATGGTGGTGTCTGGTACAACATTGAGGGCGCTTCGTCATTAAACAGTAATCAACTCCTTCGCATTGCTGAAAGTCTCTAGTATACTCAACTAGGTAATGTCTCAACCAACCACAGCTCGAACACGATTTGCGCCCAGTCCAACAGGATATTTACACGTCGGTGCAGCCCGTACAGCTCTTTTTGCCTGGCTGGTAGCTCGCCAAAATAACGGCTCCTTTGTCCTAAGAATCGAAGATACCGACCAAAAAAGACAGGTTGAAGGCGCAGAACAACATATAATTGCAAGCTTGCAAGCACTTGGCCTTGATTATGATGAGGGGCCAGACAAGCCTTCTGATTATGGTCCCTACCGTCAGAGTGAACGACTTAATCAATACAAAAAATGGGCAGAGTCGTTACTTGCAGCTGGAAGAGCTTATGCCGACCCATACACACCTAGGCAAATAAATAGTTTTCGCGAACAAGCCCAAGTAGAACGAAAGCCTTTTTTGTTTCGCAATCATCGACCAACTAACCCCCCTGAATGGGATGGCTCAATGCCGTTAAGATTTAAAAGTGAACCAAAGCCGTATAAGTGGCACGATGAAGTTATGGGCAGTCTATCAACTGGTCCGGAAGTAATTGATGATTTCATTATCATAAAGTCTGATGGTTTTCCTACCTATAATTTTGCTCATATTATCGATGACTATGAAATGGCAATTAGTCACGTCATTCGCGGACAAGAGTTTATTGCTAGCGTACCAAACTACCTAAACTTATATGAAGCACTAAAGTTGTCAGTTCCTATTATGGCGACTATGCCACCGATTCTTGGACCAGACGGCAAGAAAAAGCTCAGTAAACGAGATGGCGCAAAAGACCTCTTGGACTATTTAGCCGATGGCTATCTACCGGAAGCGCTAGTAAGTTTCATCGCCACACTCGGCTGGAATGACGGCACTACACAGGAATTATTCACAAAACGAGAACTGATTGAAAAATTTTCACTAAAAGGCATCGGTAAAGGCGGAGCAGTGTTTGATGAGTCACGACTACGGTGGGTTAATGGTCGTTTTATTCGCCAAATACCCTTGGATGAACTGTATCAGAAAGCAGTAGGCTACCTGCCTGAAAAAGCTAGTGAGCAAGACGATTCATACAACAAAGCAGTGCTCGGTTGCCTGCAAGAGCGATTGAAATATTTTTCCGAGATAGTCGAACTTTCGTTATTTTTCTATGAAGATTTACCAGTTGACATTAGTCTTATCGCTAATCATAAAAAATTAAAAAAATACGAAACAGAAACATTAATTAAGCTACTCGAAAAAGCTCATGAACGGCTTGCTAACTTAGAGCCCTTTAACTTAGAGACTATCTCTTCAGCACTCAACCAGCTCTTAGCCGACACAGAAGAAAAGCCGGTTGTATTGTTCAGCTTGATTCGTATTGCAATAACTCAAGCGCCAGCGTCACCCGGACTAGCTGAAACGATTTCTATTTTGGGGAAAACGGCGGTGCTTCGCCGAATTAATCAGCAAATTGAAGCCTTAAAAGTTTAACTTTTCTGCTACAATACTACTCGCTTATTACTACGTTATGGATGATATAAAACCCCCAGATCGCAGCCCTGTTCGCCACGAGCCATCGCTTGAGGTTAAGCCCGAACCAGAAGCCCCTCCGGCGGATGACACGTCAAGTGTGCATGGAATGGTTGATGTTCCGCCTATGAAAAAAGGCGCTGCCTTAAAGTGGTTGCGTCATCCAGTGCAATCGATAAAAGATTACTGGGACAAGGCAGATCGCCGTAAGAAAATAATTACCATCGCAGTCCTAGCTGGCCTGGTGGTCGGTGGTGGCGGCGTCGGAGCATACCTTCTACTAAGCAATGAGCCAGAGCCCGAACCTGCTCCAATCATCATCGAACCCGAGGAAGTGCCCCCAGAACCAACTACCGTACCATCTCCGCTGACTGGAGTTGAAATTGAACCTGAGCTGGCAGAACTCCCGGTTACAGCGGTCATTATAGAGAATAGTCCTGATGCACGACCACAATCTGGCCTCTACGATGCTGGTGTTGTTTTTGAAGCAATGGTCGAAGGGAGTATTACTCGCTTTCTCGCCCTATATCAAGAACAACAGCCTGAGCAAATAGGACCGATTAGGTCACTGCGCAGAAATCATATTGACTGGTTATCGGGTTTTGACGCAGCAGTAGCACATGTAGGCGGTAGTCCTGTAGCGCTCAGCCGAGTAAATAGCCAAAATGTAAAAAGCCTCACGCAGTTTAATAACCCGGAAGCTTATCGCAGAACCAATACTAGATTTGCTCCGCATAATATGTACTCAAGTCGCCAAGCCTTGCTTGATGTTCACAAAAAGCGCGGCTACACATCGAGTAATTTTTCTGGATTCGTTCGAAAAACGCCAAGCCCAGCGACAACACCAGAAGCAACCGAGGTATCGGTCGCAATCTCGGGGCCGCTTTATAACGTACGCTTTGCATACGACAAAAAGACAAACTCATACTTAAGATTTATGGGTGGCGTTGCACATGTTGATGAACAGAGTAATGAACAGATTAATCCTGATGTCTTTATTGTCATGGTTGCCAATTACAGTCGAGATGGTATTTATTCAGTATACGAATCAATTGGTAGTAATACAGCGTTTATCTTTCAGGATGGGAAAGTTATAAAAGGCACATGGGAAAAACGAAAGCGTACTGAGAACATCCGTTTTGGTGATGAGAATGGCGCACCTATTGGGCTCAACCCTGGCCAGACCTGGATAACACTAGCTACAAACGAAAATCAAGTTTCTGTAAAACCATAAGTATAATGGTCACATGGACCATATAAAAAAGCTTAAAGTACAGGTATTTGGGCAAATTGCTTTTGGGCTCATTGCAGTAGGCATTATCTCGTTTGGGCTTTGGTACATTTTATTTGAGCAAATAGAACTAGATTCTATAACTGCTCTCGTACTGGCTTTTTTGGGAATTATCGGATTCGCATTATTGCTGGGCGAGCTACTTACTCGCGCTGTATTGGAGCCAATGAATGCACTAACCACAGCTATCTTGCATGTAGCGCCAAACCACGAAAATACCCCTTCATCACCACCAAACCTTGAGGCAGTTAAAATTGGTCGTGAGCTGGTTAGTAGCATGGCGCTACAAATATATCAACTGGCTAGCCATGAGTCCGCCAGTAATGCGGAAACAGAATCGCGTCGTGAATCAATCATCCAGGCGGTTAATGTTGTCAACCATTTGCCTTTACCGCTTTTTGTTTTAAATAGTGAGAGAAATATTACTAACGCTAGTGAATCTGGTATTGCCTATGTTGGACTAGAGTCAGGTAAGCTGTTTGGGCAACCACTTGAAGACGCAATTCATCTCGAATTTCCCAGTGAGAATACTCTTGGTGTCTGGATCGATGAATGTCAGAAAAGCAAAGTAACTAGTACCAAAATCTGGGAAAGAGTACGAATTACATTACCCGACCAAGCCATGAAACAATGTGATATTAGTGCTCACTATAACCGAGACAATCCCAGCGGGACTGAATTTATAATCACGTTCTTTGATAGAACTGATAAATATAACCAAGACGATGAGTCATTAGGCTTTGTCGCACTAGCTGTCCATGAGTTACGAACGCCCGTTACTATGCTTCGGGGCTACATAGAAGTGCTTGAGGATGAATTAGCAGATTCTATCGATGATGAAATGAAAGATTTTATGCATAAAATGAACGTGGCTGCAGGTCAGTTAACAATATTTGTTAATAACATCCTAAATGTTGCACGTATTGAGCAAAACCAACTTATGATGCACCTAACCGAAACTGATTGGCCAACAACACTCAACGCTGTACTCGACGATATGGAGATTCGCGCCAAGACTAGTGGCATAACAATAGAGCGTGACATTGCTGATACTATCCCGCCTGTTGGGATAGACAACATTAGTATATATGAAGTTATAGCCAATCTTATCGATAATGCCATAAAGTACTCTAAAGGATCAAAGAATATTATTGTATCGAGCCAAGTGGGTGATAACGACTTAATCGAAACGACCATACAAGACTTCGGCATTGGCATGCCGGCTAACGTAACGGCTAACCTGTTCGAGAAATTTTATCGTAATCATCGCACTAGAGGAAAGGCGGCCGGTACTGGACTTGGTCTCTACTTAACCAAATCTATAATATCTGCTCATGGTGGACAGGTATGGGTCAATTCCAAGGAAGGAAAGGGCAGCACCTTCGGCTTCAGTGTGGTACCATACAGTCAATTAAGCGAAGAACAGAGAAAAGGCGATGGAAAAGGCATCATACGACAATCGCATGGCTGGATTAAAAACCACTCTATGTACCGGAGGTAAACTATGGAAGAGTCAGTAAAACCACCAACCCAAAGTCGAAAAGTGCTCATCATAGAAGACGAGTATTTCATTAGCGAACTGTACGTTCGAGCGCTAGAAAAAGCTGGCTATCAAGTAGTCTTAGCGGTTGACGGTAAAAACGGTCTGGACAAAGCCCTCTCCAATTCATTTGACATCATATTGCTCGATATTATGGTCCCGACCATAACTGGCACTGAAATACTTGAACGTTTACGCTCAAACACTACTCAAATAAAAGGCAAGGTTATTATCATCACCAACCTAGAGCAGGGCGAAGAAACAAAAGAGAAAATTGAACAACAAGCAGATGGCTACATTATTAAGGCTGAGATTACGCCAAAACAGTTGGTAAGCTTTTTGGATAATATTAAATAGTTTTTTTCATCTGGGGGAGCACTCTATATCTTTATGTATTAATGATTCCGAGGGAATTCGACTCATAGATTGAAAAGTTTACTTTTCGATCGCGAGCCTTACGAGGTTCGATTGTTTCACTTCGTGAAACTTGCCAACGAAAAAGCCCCACATAAGGTGGGGCACTTTCATTGGTGACCTCACGGGGAATCGAACCCCGATTTCCAGGATGAGAACCTGGCGTCCTGACCGTTAGACGATGAGGCCAGTAAGCTATTACTGTTTAATTGATAGGTATCGAGATATATGGTAGCACACCTACAATCATAGTAGAGAGTTCATATTTTTCGAAGTAGAAAATTATACGTCTTTAACGTATACTAACCATAAGCTCTGCAAACCGAAAGAACAGGTGGGCAAAACAGATATGCAAATTGCTAGTGGACGCTGGCTTCAACTACACAGATATACGACTATTGTTATTCAATCGGTGCTTTGTCTCGGGTTTATTGTATTCGTCTTTACTCCAACAACAAGCCAACTTCATGATGCAATAGGCTTCCTTGAGGTAATTACCCCAATTAGCGTTGTCGTAGCGCTTCTGCATTTAGTCGTAGGCTTTTTTCTTTATAAGCTAATTATTATAAAAAATGAACAAGTGGCCGCAGCAATTTTAAATATTTTATTAGTTGTCAATGGCCTGCTAATAACTCATGCTGCCGGGAGCCTGCTCTCTCCTTGGATTATTCTAATCCTTCTTGCTGCAGCCGTTGGCGGTATTGTCGGGCCTACGTTAGCCGGCTTGCCTGGTGTAACGCTTGTTGTATATTTCTTGCTTTCAGTTATTGACCGTACTGGTAGTGCTCCACGAATACAGGTAGATAACTTTGCCGAATTGATACCTGTTGGCCTAGTAATTATTGTCGGCTATAGTAGCTGGATCTATTGGCGCCGACACTATATCAACAAGGAGCATGTTGAGCTCAGCAAACTGTCTGGCCAGCTAAAAAATCGTAAACAGATGTCAGAAATGCTCATACAATCAATTACTGATGGAATAATCGTTACAGACACTTCCGGTAAGGTAAATATCATGAACCCAGCAGCAGCTGAGATGACAGAGTGGCCAGTCGAAGAGGCGCTCGGTATTGATGTTAGAAATGTTGTTAAGCTGCAAGAAGAAAATGAAAAAGACATTAACGCTACCGTTGATATCTTTTCGCAAGCACTCACAAGTAAAAAACCAACCGAAGCAAAACTGCAACTTATTAGTCGTAATGAGCAGGCAATCATGTCATCGCTTGTCCTGTCGCCAATTACAATGCCGGATTCTGACGAAATAGCAGGAGTTATCGCGGTTATTCGAGACATCAGTAAAACTCATGCCGAAGAAAAACGACGTGCAGACTTCATCAGTACTGCAAGCCACGAAATGAGAACACCAGTCGCTGCCATAGAAGGATACTTAGCTCTTGCCTTAAATGAAAAGGTGAGCAAAATCGACAGCAATGCCAGAAGTTACCTCATGAAAGCTCATACCAGTAGCCAACATCTTGGTAAACTCTTTCAAGATCTTCTTACTAGTGCAAAAGCTGAAGATGGTCGACTTGTAAGTCATCCGACAGTCATTGAGCTAGGTGAATTTACTGAAAAATTATCTGATGATCTCCGTTTTGCAGCAGAAAAGAAAGGGCTGCTTGTAGAACGAATTCTCGGCTCAAGCGAAGCTTCAAGCTCTACGAATGAGGCCAGTGGAAGAACTGTCAAGCCCCTATACTATGTAATGGCAGATCCCGACAGATTGAGAGAAGTGCTAACAAACCTATTTGATAATGCTGTTAAATACACCGAAAAGGGTAAGATAACCATAGGCCTGACTGGTAACGATGAAGTAGTCCAATTATTTATCCAGGATACCGGCGTTGGCATACCCGAAGAAGACGTGCCTCATATGTTCCAAAAATTCTATCGGGTGGACAACTCAGCCACCCGGACCATTGGCGGCACAGGCCTTGGCTTATTTATCTCAAGAAAAATTATCGAACTCTACAAGGGTAGAGTATGGGTAGAGAGCACACTGGCAAAAGGGAGCACTTTTTATATCAACCTACCTCGTATATCATCTCAACAAGCTCACGCTGCACAAAAACAACCTGCCGATAATAAAGCATAGTCGTATAGAGAATTAAATCCATGCTACAATATCACCAACATAACCGTTATAATGAACCGAATATGAATATGAAGGAGCAATCATCTACATGGCAAAAATAATGCTCGTCGAAGACGACAATAATTTGCGCGAAATCTATGAAGCGCGCCTGCTCGCGGAAGGTTACGAAATCATCTCTGCAAAAGACGGTGAAGAGGCGCTAGCACTTGCCACCAAGGAAAAGCCTGATCTTATCATTTCTGATGTTATGATGCCGAAAATAAGTGGCTTTGACATGCTTGATATACTTCGATCTACGCCTGGTATCCAAGATACTAAGGTTGTTATGATGACGGCACTTTCTCAGGCTGAAGATAAAGACAGGGCCGACAAGCTCGGTGCTGATAGATATCTAGTGAAGTCACAAGTTACGCTTGAAGACGTCGCGCAAGTAGCCGATGAGCTACTTAACGGCAATGCCTCTCAACCGGCAGGCTCAACCAACACAACATCAACGCAACCAGTCGCAAACCCAGCTGAAAACAATCCTGACCAAAAAGTAACTGAAACACCAGTTGTAGAACCCCCCGCTGAATCAAATACAGCTACGCCTAGCCAGGAAGAACCCTCGGACAATAATCAATCAAATAATCCGACACCACCACTAGAGCCAACTACCACAAGCCTGCCCGCGGAACCTAATAATCCAGCAACTCAAACAGCTACATCGCCAGTGGTGCCTGATTCGGCTCAACCAACACAACCAAGCTCAAATGACCCGACAAATTCAGCCCAGGCAGCAGCTACGACACCTCAGCTCGATGACAATGCTCAAACTGCGACTGCACCAACCACCAAAACCGAAGACGCTGACTTAACTTCAGCACAACCTACGCCACCACCAGCTCCAATTGCAACAATGCCGCAAGTATCAATTGACGATTCACCTAGTGACACACAAACACAAGAAGCAGACAGTCAAACTGAACCTACTACCGAACCGGCAGTCAATACCCCTAAATCCGACGTGCTACCGATAGGTTCTCCAGGAGAAGACGCTCAAACAACTGCTGAAGAAGAGGCTGCTATTGACTTAAAGATTGATGATTTTGTAAAAAATCAGCTCCACAGCAATGAGTCAGCCGAAGAGCCAGCTCAACCAGCCACAAAACAACCTCAAGAGCTAACAGAAGAAGATCAATTGAATCAAGGTGCAGGTATTAGCCTACCCAGTGCTGAACCTACTCAAAATATCGCAGTCAAAGCCCCGCCACAAGACAACAGTAGCGTACAAGAGTCAACACAGCCACCAGTAGCACCAGCACAAGCGCCTAGCTCACCAGAAGTACCAACGCCGCCTACTGCAGCCAACGATACTAACGCGCCTACCCAGGCAACACCAAGTCAACAACAAGACGAGTCAACACCTAGTGCTGCCACTGGTGGTCAACGCGTCATTCAGCCAATTAATGACGTTAGTCAAAAGCCTGACATCAACCAACTAGTCCAAGACGAAGCCGACAAAAACCAACCTGACATTAATTTGCCGGTATCATCGGTCATCTCGCCAAATGGCGAGACAGTAACGCCACCTGGCCCGGACCAAAAACCTGATGACCACAACCCAGGCAATATCATCCAGCCTGGCGGAAACCCCTCAGCAGAAAACCAAGATCCAGATCATCCTGACAACATAGCATTGTAGAGTAGCTAAAGAGTGGTTATTATAAACCACTATGCGCATCAATCAGTTCGTAGCTCGTAGCCTTGGAATAAGTCGCCGAAAAGCCGATGACCTTATTCTTAGTGGGGCTATTTATGTAAACAGTCGTGTGGCACAAGTTCATGCCACTGTCGCTGAATGCGATGTGGTGCTTTACCGGGGAGAGCGTCTGCTATTACCAAGAGCTCAAACAATCCTGCTCAACAAGCCCGTTGGCTATGTCTGCTCAACGAACGGCCAAGGCTCTCCAACAATATACGATCTATTGCCAGAAGACTTCAGGCAACTAAAGCCAATCGGGAGACTAGACAAGCAGTCTTCTGGTGCGCTCCTCATGACAAACGATGGCGATTTAGCGTATGCGCTAACTCACCCAAAATTTAAAAAACAAAAGGTATACCAAGTATCCCTAAATCGACCGCTAAAGCACGCTGACCTTAATATCATCAAAAAAGGCGTTAAATTAGACGATGGTGTTAGCAAAATGACCATTCGGGAAAATCAAGACAATAAAAGGACATATACGATCACCATGAGCGAAGGTAAAAATCGCCAAATCCGGCGCACGCTTGAAGCCCTTGGCTACGCAGTGACTAAACTACACCGAACACACTTTGATAACTTTCATCTTGCAAACTTAGCTAGCGGCAAGTATCGTCCTGTCGATACAACGCCTGCGCAAGCTTCGTAAAGTGTGAGATAATACGCTGGATGTCGAAAAAAAGAATTCCTATTGTCGCAATAGTCGGCCGGACTAATGTCGGTAAATCAAGTTTATTTAACACCATGATTGGCAAACGAGAGGCTATAGTTGCCAAAGAAGCTGGCACGACTCGAGATGCTGTCTGGCAATTAACCAAACACGGCGATCAGGCTTTTTGGCTGGTTGATACCGCTGGCATGAAATCTGCCGAGGACGAGTTTGAGCTTAGTATTCAGCAACAAATCATCGAAGCGAGTGAAAGCGCGGACTGTATTTTGGTAGTCGTAGAGGCAACTGGATCCATCGGCCAGGAAGATCGTAGCGTTGCTAAAATTGCCCTGCGAAGCGGCAAGCCAACTGTTCTCGTTGTCAACAAAGCAGATAAGTTAAAGGGAAAAGATGAAAGTGACTATAAAAAACTTGGCATCAAAGATATTTATTTTACAAGCACTACTCAAAGATCTGGAATAGCTCAGCTCAAAGATGCTATCACCACTATAATACCCTCGCTTTCGATAGAAATTACTCCAGATAATATCCCTGTAAGCATCCTAGGCCGACCAAACGTTGGTAAATCCAGCCTATTTAACTCACTACTAAAAAAACAGGAGGCAGTTGTCTCAAACATTGCTGGCACCACTCGAGATGTCAATCGACGAACACTACATTATCATAAAGTCGGCATCGAATTAGCTGACACAGCAGGGATACGTAGAGGCGGCAAAATAGAGCGGGGGATTGAGCAATTTAGTGTACTGCGAAGCCTACAGGCTATCGAGACCGCCTCTATCTGTCTACTTGTAATTGATGGGGTCGAGCCAAGCGTCCAGCTTGATCAAAAAATTGCCGGCATGGTAAAAGATGCCAACAAAGGCTTGATATTGGTTGTCAGTAAATGGGATAAAGCCAAGGAGCTGAGCAATACAAAAGAATATGTCGCTCGACAACTACAGCATGACTTCTCATTCGTGCCATGGGCGCCGCTAGTATTCACCAGTAGTGAAACTGGAGAAAACGTCACTAAGCTGTTTGATATCATCCTTGATATTCATCAAAAACAACAGACAAAACTTACTACTCGAACACTTAATAATTGGCTCGCTAAAATCACTCAACGTCACAGCCCAGCTGGACTAAAAAATCGCCACCCAAAACTTAGATACATCATCCAAGAAGATGACAATCCGACTAACTTTAAGGTCTACGGATCGCATACTAAGTTCCTGCACTGGAGCTACAAGCGATATATGGAAAGGGAGCTGCGAGAGACCTTTGGTTTTGAAGGAACAGCGATTCGGTTTTGGTTTTTTGATAGTATTGAGCCCAAAGCTAGCCGAGTAAAAAAAGGAGCACGCTAAATGGCATTATTTCAAAAAAAGCCACAGATTATGAGCTCAGTGCCACTCTATAGTGTCGGTGCAGATAAAACCATCGCGCTAATTGGGCTTGGCAATATTGGTAAAAAATACGACGGCACTCGCCATAATATTGGTTTTTCATGTATTGATACATTCGTCGCTACTCACGACTTTCCTAAGTGGGAGCCAAGCAAGAAGTTTCACGGTGATATTACAAAACATCACCTTGGCAACAACAAGGTTATCGCGCTCAAGCCAGCCACACTAATGAACAGAAGCGGTCAAGCGGTCAAAGAGCTCCTGCGTTACCACGCCTTAACTGCAGCGGACTGCATCGTATTGCATGATGACCTAGATATTGAATTTGGCAAAATCAAGAGTCAAATCGACGGCTCTGCAGCTGGACACAACGGCATAAAATCGTTAATGAATGATATTGGTAGTGAATTCGGTCGCATAAGAATTGGTATTGGACCAAAACAACCGCCAGAAATAGATAGCAGCGATTTTGTACTTGGTCGCTTCTCTAAAGAAGAAAAAAAACAACTACCGATTATTGAAAAAGAAGTTGTTTCTTTGCTGACGGAGCAGCTATTTGACAGTGGTCAATTGAGAGCCGAGACGCGAACCACACTA
This sequence comes from Candidatus Saccharimonadota bacterium, assembly GCA_007135955.1. Classification (GTDB taxonomy): domain Bacteria; phylum Patescibacteriota; class Saccharimonadia; order Saccharimonadales; family SLHW01; genus SLHW01. Next base: position 3,810 of record SLHW01000054.1, on the reverse strand, counting down.
GTATAAGATCACATCATAGCGCTAAAAAAACACAAAATAAAACGAGCCTCTAGAGGGGGTGGGCACCGCTAGAGACTCGTTACACCCTTCAACCCACCCCGGTGAAGCATTCGGATCACATCAGTAATTACGTGTCCGTGCCTCCATCCTCTCGCTAATGAAGCGAGGCTCGGAATGCCGCATAAGCACTCACCATTTTGACTAGCTCATTATATGTAATGAACTTCCTGCCTGCTCTAATGCAGGGAGGGGGCAAAAGTTAAAGGGATAAGTATGTTTTAGAGCGTTTAGTTGCTTAGTCTACGTGGAGGGTAATACGTAAAGATAGGCGCGCTCTAAAACATTCTTATTGATTGTTGTTCTAGCATGTTTGCTAGAATGGGGGATATAAGGTACGTAAACAAGTAGTTTTCCTGCTTACGAATAGATACTTTAGCAAATATTTGCATATATGTCAATATTAAAAATATATTAAATGAATAAAGTCAATAAGCTTACGCTTTTTCACCCCAGTTATCCATCATTATTAATGCAAATAGCAAGCCCGCCTAAACAACTTTATGTTATCGGTAGCCTAGCTGCTCTCAGCCCCTAAATTGGAATATCAGTAATTGGTGCACGAGAAAAGCTACGGTACTTCGGCGGTAGACAAGCTAGTAGAGCCACTGGCGCAACGTCAAGTGACAATTGTGAACGGGTTGGCGCTTGGCACCGATGCTCTCGCTCATCGTGCAGCCTTACGAGCAGGTGGTATTACTGTCTCAGTACTTGCTGGAAGATTAGATATTGTGCATCCTCGACAACACAGTCAATTGGCTAAACAAATTATTGAAAGCGGTGGAGCGCTTATAAGCGAATATGCTCCAGGTGTTCCACCAAGAAAAGACCAGTTCGTTGCACGCAACCGAATAGTATCTGGGCTTACACAAGCAGCGCTAATAATTGAGGCTGCTCGTAAAAGTGGCACACTACATACAGCTAACTTTGCGCTAGAGCAGGGGAGGAGTGTTCTAGCTGTTCCTGGCAACATTACTAGCCCCGCCCCTGCTGGGACTAATCGCTTGATTAGTCAAGGTGCACGACCAGTATTAGACGAAAAAGATATCTTTGACGAACTCGGGCTCGCTGAGCTGAAAACTAATCATCAAAGTTATACTGCTGCCAACGAGCAAGAACCGAAGCTACTTAAAATCCTTGTAGAATCAGGTATCGTCGAGGGCAGAGAGCTGCTTGCACGAAGCGACCTACAGACACAGGTCTACAATCAAACGATGACTATCTTAGAGCTTTCTGGTAAGATACGGCCCTTGGGCGCTTATAACTGGGCGCTCCGCTAAAAATAACATTTGCAGTTTGTGGGGAAGTATAGGTAAACTGGAGTACATATGTCTAAAAACTTGGTTATAGTAGAGAGCCCAGCCAAGGCAAAAACGATTAAACGCTACCTCGGGAACGATTATCAAGTAGAGAGCTCGTTTGGACACATTCGTGATCTGCCAAAGAAAAATATCAGTATTGATATTGAGAATGGATTTGAGCCGAACTATGAAATCCCTGCTGACAAAAAGAGGGTAATCGCCAACCTCAGAAAAGCAGCCAAAGGCAAAGAAGTCTGGCTCGCAAGTGATGAAGACCGAGAAGGAGAGGCAATTGCCTGGCATCTCTGTCATGCACTTAAGCTCAAGCCACAGGAAACGAAGCGAATTGTCTTTCATGAAATAACCAAGCCAGCTATCAGTAACGCCATTAAGCAAGCTCGTACTGTCAACGAAAAGCTCGTAAATGCTCAGCAAGCACGTAGAATTCTCGATCGAATTGTCGGCTATCAGCTATCCCCAGTATTATGGCGCAAGATTCGCCCAGGTCTATCCGCTGGTCGAGTGCAATCAGTTGCGGTGCGGCTCATCGTAGAGCGAGAACGAGAGATCAATGATTTTACGCCTGAGTCAAGCTTTAAAGTGTCTGCTAGCTTTGCATCACAAAGTGGTGCTGAACTCCCAGCTGAACTCAAACGCTCTCTAGCAAACGAGCTCGAGGCCAAACAAGCGCTCGAGCAATTCAGTGATGATGCTTTCACTATCGAAGACATCAAGAAGCGTCCTTCGACAAAAAACCCACCGGCGCCGTTTACGACAAGTAGCCTGCAGCAGGAAGCCGCTCGACGTCTTGGCTATAGCGTAAAACAAACCATGACAATTGCTCAGAGACTTTACGAGAATGGTCACATTACCTATATGCGTACTGACAGCATGACTCTTTCGCAAACGGCTATCGACAGCGCCAAAAAATACATCACGAAACATTATGGCGAGAACTACAGCCAGACTCGTCAATACAAAAGCAAATCACGCAATGCACAAGAAGCCCATGAAGCAATTCGGCCATCCGATTTAAGCAAACAAGAGGCTGGCGAAAACTCCTCCCAGCAAAAGCTTTATAAGCTCATTTGGGAGCGTACGATAGCCAGCCAGATGTCACCAGCAAAAACTGACAGAACCACCGTGCAGATCGGCAGCAAGAAAACCAATGAAGTTTTCATCGCTAAAGGCGAGCAGCTTCAGTTTGATGGTTTTCTGAAAGTGTATGGCGGAACACAAGATGACGTACTGCTGCCAGAGCTTTCACCTGGTGAACTAGTTACTATCCGTGAAGCAAATGCCGTAGAATCATTTACAAAACACCCTGCACGCTACTCTGAAGCTACACTAGTAAAAAAGCTTGAAGAACTCGGCATTGGTCGACCTAGCACCTACGCGCCAACTATTACTACCATCCAAGATCGTGGCTATATTGAAAAAGCCGACCTAGAAGGCGAGGAGAGGGTGCACAAAGCACTCCAACTGAAGGACGGTGTAGTCACTGCCACATCAACCACCAAGACACACGGCGCTGACAAGAGCAAACTATTGCCGACATCAGTTGCAATGATAACTAATGACTTTCTCACTAAGCACTTCTCACCAATTGTTGACTATAACTTTACTGCTAAAAGCGAAGAAGCTTTTGATAAAATTGCTAGCGGAGATGTTGACTGGGTGAAAATGCTCGAAGATTTTTATCAAGATTTTGCCCCGCTAGTTGAAAAATCACAAGATATAAGTCGACAGGAAAGTACACAAACCAAACAGATCGGACTTGACCCCAAGACTAATGAGCCGATTATGGCACGTTTTGGTAAATACGGGCTTATGCTCCAAAAAGGCAGTGGCGAAAACGACATAAAGCCGCTATTTGCCCCTATGCCAGAAGGTAAAAGTATCGAAACAGTGACCCTGGAAGACGCGCTCGAGATGTTTAAGCTGCCACGACTGGTCGGCCACACCGAAGACGGTCAAGAAATCTACGGCAACATTGGCCGATTCGGTCCATATATCAAGGTGGGGTCACTCTACGTATCAATAAAACCAGAAGACCCGATGACCATATCTGAAAAAGAAGCACGTAAGCGCTACCAGGAAAAGCTAAAAGCCGAAAAAGAAAAATACATCAAAGAATTCGATGAAAAACTATCTGTACTAAAAGGACCATACGGGCCCTACGTTACCAACGGACAAAAAAATGCCCGTATACCAAAAGCTATGGATCCAACAAAAATCACCAAAGAAGAAGCAGAAGAGCTCATCAAAAAAGCCCGGCCGGCTCGCAAGCGCTACAAAAAGAAGCCAGCCAAATAACAATATTTTTCCACAACTTGAACAGATAACAAATTATAGTATAGTCGTGTTAACAAATCACATATTGAGCAGAGGCGTCTATTTTATGCTAAAATATATATAGCAAAAGTCGGAGTTGACTTTTTATATTTAATAT
>SLHW01000031.1 GCA_007135955.1 Candidatus Saccharimonadota bacterium | reverse complement strand
TTGCAGCACGCAACTGCAATTGCTCGGAGTTTCGGTAGTGCTTACATAGGTACTGAGCATTTATTATTGGGCGTTTTAGCTCAACGGACTAGCATGGGCTCAAAAATGCTAGAAGAAGCTGGGGTGACACTTGATCGAGCCAGGAGTGCCTTAAACTTAACACCAAAAACCCTAGTGATAAACATGGGATCAAAAGGGCTTAGTGAAACAGCCAAGCTGACCCTTAAGATGGCCTACGAAGTATCTCAGGATTACAATCAGGATTATTGTGGCACCGAACATATTCTCTACAGCATATTAACGCAAAAAAACGCACGAGCGACGACACTTTTACGAGATATCAGTATCGATGTCGACGGATTAGTGGGTGACCTAGAGCAATTCTTGCATCGGCAACAGTACGATCGCGATAGTGATGGCTCTAATGCCGACGCGATGCATCGCAGTAAAAAACGTCGCAAGACTATTTTAGACACTTTCAGTACCGATATAACTGATTTAGCCCGTAAGGATAAGCTTGACCCAGTCGTTGGTCGTGAGACGCAAATTCGTCGTGTTGTTACCGTTTTAAATCGCCGAACCAAGAACAACCCAGTATTGATTGGTGAGCCGGGAGTAGGAAAGACCGCCATTGCTGAGGGTCTCGCTCAACGAATTGTCGCAGAAGATGTCCCAGATACTTTGCTTGGCAAGCGGATTGTAACATTGGATCTAGCCGCGATGGTAGCTGGTACAAAATATCGTGGTGAGTTTGAGGACCGGCTCAAAAAAGTTATGAAGGAACTCGAGGGCGATAAAAACACTATTGTCTTTATCGATGAGCTTCATTTAATTGTTGGAGCGGGCTCTGCTGAAGGGTCCATGGACGCTGGCAATATTCTCAAGCCAGCTTTGTCGCGTGGCAAAATTCAGGTAATCGGGGCAACCACAACCCAGGAATACACTAAGCACATCGAAAAAGACGTTGCGCTAGAGCGCCGCTTCCAGCCTATTCAGGTGCCAGAAACCAATGTCAACGAGACGATTGCAATACTTAAGGGCTTGCGTGGCCACTATGAGTCGTACCATAACGTTGAAATTTCTGACGAGTTGATTGAGGACACTGTCTATTTGGCAAAACGCTATATTAATGATCGGTTTATGCCCGATAAGGCAATCGATTTATTAGATGAAACCGCTGCACACTTACGCGTTGATAAAGGCAAGACTCCGCCCGAAGTGCGTGATCTACGAAAACGCTTAAAGCTTGCAACCATCAAGCGTGAAGAAGCTGCTGAAGCCGAAAACTATGAAAAAGCCGCACGACTGAAAACCGAAACTACTCGCCTGCATGATAAGCTGCAAAAATTAGAAAAAAAACATAGCGCTGCAAAGCGGTTGATTATCAAGAGCGACGATGTTGCTGAGGTTGTGTCACGTATAACCGGTGTGCCGGTCAAGAAAGTTATCCGTTCAGAAGCCAAGTATTTAATTAATCTCGAAAAGAACCTGTCTAAACATATAGTCGGTCAAGACGAGGCTTTAGAGGCGGTGGCTAAAGCTGTCCGTCGTAATCGTACCGGGATAAGCGCTGATAAGCGTCCGATCGGCTCGTTTGTCTTCTTGGGTCCAACTGGTGTCGGTAAAACCGAGCTGGCTCGAGTGTTAGCGCGAGAGTTTTTCGGTGGCGAAGATTCGCTCGTCAAGATAGATATGAGTGAATTTACCGAACGGCATACCGCGTCTCGATTAGTCGGTGCACCGGCTGGGTTTGTTGGTTATGACGATGGTGGTCAGCTCACTGATAAAATTCGTCGTCAGCCATACAGCCTAGTATTGTTTGATGAAATTGAAAAAGCACACCCTGATTTCTTTAATATGCTGCTTCAGATACTCGAGGACGGCGTCTTAACAGATGCCAAGGGTCGAAAAATTGATTTCACTAACACCATAATTATTATGACCAGCAATCTTGGCGCTGAAAAACTTCAAAAAGAAGTCAATTTCGGTTTTCGTGCCTCGAGCGCTAAAGATATGGATAATTTAGACGAGCTACATGAAGAGAATAAAGAAAAGGCGCTTGACGAACTAAAGAAGCTGCTGCGTCCAGAATTACTTAATCGAATTGATAAAACTATCGTTTTTCGAGCGCTGACCAAAAAAGATGTTAAGCAGATTCTCGAACTGCAGCTTAACGAATTAAGCCAAAGATTACTAAAACACGGCCTTGGCTTAAAGCTCACGCCTGCAGCGAAGCGATACATGCTAGAACAAGGCTATGATCCGCACAATGGTGTTCGACCCATGCGTCGACTACTCGCCGATACGGTTGAAGACTATGTTGCTATCGCTTTGCTCGATGAGCTTGCTCACAAAGGAGACATTATTCACATGACCGCACGTAAAGGCGAGCCGGTGTTCGCGGTTAAGGCAGAAAACGGAAAAAAATCACGGCCAACAGTAGCGCATTCCTCTTAAAATAGGTATTATAGCTTCTGTAGAGACAAGAGGAGATGGTGGTAGCGTGAAAAAGTTTGGATCAGTGCTAATAACGTTGGTTTCGTTGGTGGTATTCGCGGCCAGCATCTTCTTTATCTTGCGGCAAGACGATGTGATTGATTGGTGGTTATTACGTGAGTATGAGCCGCCGGCTGAGATTGCGATGCTAGCAGAGAACACCACTATGACTGAGTTAGGCGAGCGGTACTTCTTTGTTTATCAGCCAACTTTACTGGATCGTGATACGTTTCGTCAAAGCTGTACCGTTGCAGAAAAATCCATTGTACTGGGCTGCTATGTCAGCCGGCAGGGGATTTATATTTATGACGTGAGTGACGAACAGCTTTCTGGTATTCGTGAGGTTACAGCCGCTCATGAAATGCTCCATGTTGCTTATGAGCGATTGAGCGCTAGTGAGCGGGAACGCATCGATGAGCTTAACCTAGCGGTATATGATCAGTTAGACGATGAACGCATTCGGCGTACGATACAGGCATATCGTGATCGTGACCCTAAGATTGTTGCCAATGAGCTGCATTCTATTTTGCCAACGGAAGTTAGAAATCTTGACAATCCCGAACTCGAGGAATATTACGCACAGTATTTTGAGGATCGTTTAGCGGTAGTTTCGTTTAGCGAACAGTACGCCAGTGTATTTATTGAGGCCCGTGAGCGAGTCGAGCAACTTGACGGTCAACTAAAGCAACAGCGCAGTGAGATAGAGCTGCTGCAGTCCACATTAGATTCACAAGCGGCGTCGCTCGAAGCAGAGCGGTCTCGGTTGAACCAACTGTTCGAGGCAGAAGATTTTGCGGCGTATAATGCTGGAGTTGATAGCTTTAATGCCAATGTTCAATCTTACAATCAGGCAATTAATAGGCTGCAATTATTGATAACTGAATACAATGCCCTAGTGAATGAGCGCAATGCTGCAGTTGTTTCATATGAATCACTGACCACCTCGATTGATACTCGACCGCCAGCTGCAATCGACCCGCTAAATTAAGGTTGCTATACTAAGGTCTAATGGCAAAAGATAAAATATTGTTTGTATGTCAGTCATGCGGCGCTGAATCGGCTAGCTGGAGCGGCAAATGCTTTGCGTGCAATGAATGGAATACCTTAGAACAGCAAATAATCTCACAAGCGGCCTCGTCTTCTCAATCTAAAAAAACTAGTCGACTAAAGCCGATTAAGATGACGGATGCTAAGCAGCGCGACGTAAAGCGCCTTAAGACTACGATTACAGACGTTGACGAAGTCCTTGGGGGTGGAATAGTGGTTGGGAGCGTCAATTTGCTAGCTGGCCAGCCTGGCATTGGCAAGAGTACGATATTGCTTCAGATTGCCCACAAGCTGTCTCGTACGCAAAACGTTCTATATGTGAGTGGCGAAGAGTCAACTCATCAGGTTGCACTGCGAGCGGAGCGACTAGGAGCTTCTTCTGCGTCACTGGCATTAGTTGCGACTAATTCTGCCGATAGTATTGTCCAGGAGATTAATAGCGGTGAGTATGACCTTGTAGTAGTAGATTCAGTCCAAACAGTTGCGTGCGAAGCTGTTGCATCTTCTGCTGGGTCGGTTGCCCAGATCACTAATAGCACGAAATTATTATCAGCAGCTGCCAAAGCCAGTGATACTGCACTCTTGCTTGTTGGTCACGTTACTAAAGAGGGCTCAATAGCTGGGCCAAAGCTACTCGAGCACATAGTCGATGTTGTTTTGCAATTTGAGGGTGACCGATATGGCGGCTTTAAAGTACTACGTGCGATCAAGAATCGCTATGGCTCAACTGAGCACTCCGCGATTTTTGAAATGAAAGACACCGGCCTAGAGCTCGTTAAAAACCCATCAGCTGCGCTACTAGCGGAGCGACAAATAAGTGATGGTTCGGTCGTCTTCGCTGCCCTAGAGGGGACGAGACCGTTATTAGTAGAAGTGCAGGCGTTAACCAATCAGACGAACTATGGCTATCCAAAGCGTGCCGGTAGCGGAATAGATCTTAATCGACTCAATATTCTGATTGCCATGCTTGAACGACGCACAAAGCTAAAGCTTGGCGATATGGATGTATATGTCAATATCGTTGGCGGCTTGCGTATTACCGAACCAGCAGCTGACTTGGCAGTTTGTATGGCAATTGCCTCGGCTGCAAAAGGTATGCAGTTATCGGAAGATGCTGTTGTTTTTGGTGAAGTGGGGTTGTCTGGCGAAATTCGCCATGTACCACACCTTGATAAGCGAGCTGCTGAGGCCAAGAAGCTCGGCTTTAATAAAGTGATAGGTCCAAATACTCCCACTAAGACGCAACCACCGAATTATCACGGCATAGCCAATATTCGGACTGCTCTAAACACGTTCTTATCTAAATAGTAGTTAATTGTAAGTCAGCTTAGTAAGGCTAGGGACTAGTTGCGCCGCGCTATACCCGGAGGCGGGCTAGTGTAGGCAGCTTCATCTTCTTCTTCATCTTCTTCTTCTTCTTCTCCATCATCATCATCGTTGTCGTTATCAACATCGTTACCACGTAACCCAGGTAGTCTTATCGTGTCTTGATTATCATAAAGGACACTATCGATAATTGTTGCTGTCATCGTTCGAGTACCGGAATAGTTAGCTCGATAGGTAAATGAGCCTGATCGATTAGAATTCGTGACATTGATTTCTTCAATGGTACTATTATTAACACGAAATTCGATAACCCCTGGGAAGTCATCACTAGATAATGGATGAGTACCAGGCGATGCCGTCCAGCTGATTATGTAGTTGTTGCCGTCTTCCCTAAAGCTTAGCGAGATGCCTGGCATCGTATCATCACAACTGTGTACATCGTCTTCTTGGGTGGTGTCAGCTCTACCACTTACAAACGTATCTCCAGAAAATAGCAATGGATCGCCTCCAGTGACTGCACGTCGCGCTCGTTGCGGGGTACATTCAGTTGCTAGCTTGTTCGATACGATATCAATTTCTTGCTGTTGATTAGTGCCACCTGGGCGCTCAAACCAGCTTGGATATAGGTCGGTTGATCGACTCGGCACCACTGCTGCTAAGCCAATATTATTTCGCATAACAAATGCTGGTAATTCCTGGATGCCACCAGGTCGCTCTCGTGGAATAGGCTCAAGCCCATCATGGGCGTTATCCATAAAACTTTGCCAGATTGGTCGAGTCATTGTTTCCATGAATCCAGTCATTTCAACCTGGCGATTGTGTGATCCAACCCAGAGCCCGGCTGCATACTTAGTTGAGAAGCCGACCAGCCATCCATCTTTAGCGTCGTTGGTTGTTCCGGTTTTCAAGCTGAAATCCCATCCCTGAAAACGATGCGGCTTACTGCTCATATAACTAGCGTTAGGGTCTGCCATCATATCAGCAACGATATAGGCTGATTCTTCACGAACAACTTGACGACCAGGAGTTGGCTCCCACTCTTCGATAATACGGCCTTCTGAATCTTCAATCTTTAATATATAAGTCTGTGGTATGTTGTTGCCGTTTCGTGAAATGGTTGCCATTCCGTGAACGTGTTTATCTAGTCGCAAGTAAGCACCATCGCCGATGCCAGCTGACGTAAAACACTCAGCCTTGACTGTAAGCTGCTCATCAGCATAACAGTTGTAATTATCATGGGTTACTTCATCTGGGTCATCCGGGTTTGCCATTAGTCGCTCAGTAATTTCGATAGTAGTGTCAACTCCAGCAATTAGCATGGCCTTAACTGCTGGAACGTTCCTTGATCCACCTAGTGCATAACGAAGTGTAACCGGTCCTGGATAACGAAAATCAAAGTTGCGCAGGCAGTTGCCATCTCGGCCAGCGCCAGTCGTACACGGGTAGCCAGGTAGCGGACCTTGCTGATCAAACAGTACCGAGCCAGCACCGAAATTATCAGTTGTCTCCATGAGCGCTACGTAGTTATACGGCTTAATACTTGAACCAGGAGGCAAGCGTAGACGAGCATAGTTGTTTTGTCCAAATTCTTCATTGTCAAAATCCGCTCCACCGACTAAGGCAACAACTTGGCCGGTTTCAACATCTTCCGCGACAAATCCTGCTGAGTCGCCACCTTGACGTTGGATTTGTGCTAGGCCATCCTGGACGCTTTGTTCAGCAATTTTTTGTAGGTCCATATCTAGGGTAGTAATAACTTTCCAGCCGCCACCTTGGAAGGCGCCCTGGGTAAAGGTTGTCTCTAGTTGCTCTTTAGCGGTTAGCACAAACCATGGGGCGGTGATGTTCTGATAACGTGCCCGTGGTTCTTGTATTCGAGCCAAGATATCTTGTTCGGCAGCCTCCTCATATTCTTCACCAGTTATCATGCCCTGGTTGCGCATTTGTTCAAGCACGAACATTGTTCGACCAATCACTGCCTCAGGACTGTAATTTGCCCCGTATGGCGAGTAAAATGACGGTGATTGCGGGATAGCGGCCATAAAAGCTGATTCAATTATGTCTAGTTCACTGGCTGGTTTGTTGAAATAGTCTTGTGAGGCTGATTCAACGCCATATTGAACATTGCCAAATGGCGCCGTGTTCAAGTAGCCGATGAGAATTTCTTCTTTGGTAAAACTTCGCTCTAATTCTATAGATAGAATTAGTTCTTTAAGTTTCCTGCTGTAAGTTTGATCGGCGCCAACCTCTGCTTGAGTGAGTCGGACTAATTGCTGGGTGATAGTTGAGCCGCCCTGGAGCACTTCGCCACGACCAGAAACGTTGCGCCAAGCCGCACGTGATATACCGCGAACATCAAAACCACTGTGGTTAAAAAAGTCCCGGTCCTCAACAGCGATCGTGGCGTCTTTCATGTGTTGGGAGATTTGATCACCTGGCACTGGTACACGCTTAACAGCATCAAAGTCTTCCCAGAGTAGAACATCGCCACTACGGTCATAATAACGAATGCTTCCACCGATATTACTGCCAGATATATCACGCAAGTCGGGCAGATCCTTACGGAAGTAGGCAAACAGGCCCACCAGCAATAGAAACGCAATAATAATGCCAAGACCGGTAACCCGTAAGAACATAATGCCGCCTTCACGGCTAAACCAGTACTTATATAGTCGCTTTGGATGTAATCGGTAGAAGAATCGCTTAAATCGACTTTTCGGCATGCCGGCGAGTCGAATTGCCTTGCGTTTGGCATGTTCGGATCTTCGGGCACGAACTCTATCGGCTATACCGCGGTGCAGCGCAATAGATTTCCCATTTTTTGTCTTGTAGGTATGCTTGGGCTGCCGTTTTGTCTGTGACTTTTGGCGCGCTACCGACTTTTTCGGCTTACGCGGCGCGGTGCTTGCCGATTTGCGGTTAGATTTTTTCTTTACCATAGTATTGTTCGCAACTTATATTGTTCGTTTGCGTACGCTTCTCCCTAAAACTATTCCATCTACAATCAATAACTGCTACAGGATATCGTCCATTATAGCAAATATAAGCAATATACAATCGATTTTTTTTATAGATTATTTGGCAACGTATCTTGTCCTGTATACTTAATGTTAGTATGACGCTTTCACAGGAATTATCATGGCGTGGGTTTGTAAACCAAACTACACTAACAGACATTGGTGCTGTCGACACACCAGGAATGACATTTTATTTTGGGGTCGATCCGAGTGCACCATCTATGACTATCGGCAATTTGGCGACCGCTATGATGGTTCGTCATTTTATTGACCATGGCCATAGCGCAATACTACTTGTTGGTGGTGCAACAGGAATGATCGGCGATCCAGATGGTAAAGCTGAAGAACGAGACCTTAAGAGTATCGATGAAGTTGAAAAAAACAAACTGATCATTAAAAGCCAATACGAGAAGATATTTAACGGCAAAGACTTCACGCTAGTTGATAACTATGACTGGTTTAAGGATATTGGCTATTTGTCGTTTCTGAGAGAAGTAGGTAAGCATGTGCCAATCCGGCAAATGCTTGGTCGTGACTTTGTTCAGGCGCGACTAAGCGAAGGTGGCGCAGGAATTAGTTATGCAGAGTTCAGCTATGCATTAATTCAGGGGTATGACTTTCTTCATCTTTTCCGTGAGCATGGTGTAACATTACAGCTTTGTGGCTCAGACCAGTGGGGAAATAGTATTGCAGGGGTTGAACTTATCCGCCGGATAGCTGGTGGTGAAGCGCATGTTTGGTCGGCTCCGTTGGTTATCAATAAAGCAACCGGCAAGAAGTTTGGTAAAAGCGAAGACGGTGCAGTTTGGCTTGACGAGTCAATGACCAGCCCGTTTGCGTTTTATCAGTTCTGGCTGAATGTCGATGATGAGGGCGTCGAAGACTACTTAAAAATCTATACACTCCTCACGAAGCCAGAAATCGAAGAACTGATGAACAACTTTGCGGCTAATAAGTCAGACCGTTTGGCGCAAACAACTTTGGCCTATGAAGTGACTAAGATTGTACACGGTCGTGAAGCGGCCGATAGTGTTGTTCGGGCAAGTCGGGTTCTGTTTGGCGATGCCCTGTTTACTGATTTATCAGACGACGAACGAGCTGTTTTAGAGCGAGAGCTGCCGTTAGTAGCCTATGAGACAGATCCGTTACAAACATTAGTAACCGCACAACTAGCAGCCTCTAAAAAAGAAGCCAGAACATTTCTAGAAGCTGGGGCATTCAGCGTTAATGGTCAGCGCTGCAGTCTTGCTAATTTCGATATTCCTCACGGTAAAAGTTTAGTGAAACGTGGTAAAAATAGCTTTGCTATTATCGAAAAGAAATAGTGTATACTAGCACGCGGCATGGCAAAGAAAACCAACAAACCAACGAAAAAGCGCGCTGATTTATACGATGAGGGTGACTACAACTACCTTCATTACTGGGACGGGCGTGATTATGAACATGCTTCAGAGCAGATAGCAATAAAGCGACTCTTGCGGGGACGTAAGTTTTCACACGCTGTTGATATTGGTGGCGGCTATGGTCGGCTCTGTGTTTTCTTAAAAAAGTACGCCGATAAAGTTACCTTAGCTGAGCCATCCAAGAAGCAATTAGAAATAGCTACCGACTACCTTAAAAATTATCCGGACATTGAGCAACAACTCATGCAGGCAGATAAGTTGAAGTTTAAAACCAACAGTGTTGATCTGATTACTATGATTCGAGTGATGCACCATTTGCCAGATCCCTCTAAAGAGTTTGCGGAAATAGCTCGAGCTTTAAAAAAAGACGGTTTCTTGATTCTTGAAGTAGCTAATTATGCTCATGCTCGAAACCGTATCAAGTACGCTCTGCGAAGACAGAAGTTACCAACTAAGCCAGTTGACATTCGTTCACCTGAAAATCAGCGCGAAGATGAAGTACCTTTTGTAAACCACAACCCGAAAACAGTTATCAAGCAATTGGCGCACGCTGGCTTGAAGGCCGAGCGAGTGCTTTCGGTATCTAATCTGCGTAGCCCAGGCCTAAAAAGGATACTGCCACTGCGGGTGATGACTGCAGCTGAATATGTCTTGCAGCCACTACTATCTAAAATGTACTTTGGTCCAAGTACGTTTCTATTTGTTCGTCGCGTCAAGTAGCCTTTGTATTACACTACGTAGGTAATGAAGTTAACCGATTCAGTTGAAGTACTGCCTGGCGTTGGTCCGGCATTATCTAAAAAACTTGGACAAGCTGGCATTACTACTATCGCCGATTGTATTTATAATTTACCGAGAGCCTACGATGATTATTCACAGATAACCCCAATTAGCCAATTACGACCTGGCGCTGTCACTGTTGCTGGCAAAATAACAAATGTAAGCGGTCGATATGTTCGACGCGGTATGCATATCACTGAAGCGATTGCCCAGGACAATTCGGGGTCTGTTCGTATCGTTTGGTTTAATCAGCCTTATCGGGCAAAACACTTACAGCAAAATGAAACATACTTTCTCTCTGGCGAGTACAAGTTGAGCCGTCAGCGATTTTCACTTATGAACCCGGCAGCTGAGGCAAGTAGTACATTTCCAATAAGTACTGCCCGGATTCTACCGAAGTACCGTGAAGTATACGGGATTTCATCACGTGAATTACGCAAAATTATCCGATCAGCAATTCCCCTAATTCGCTCTATCGAAGAGACGCTTCCCGAGTGGCTAATTGATAATCAGCAGCTCATTTCGCGCAGTGAAGCGCTTTCTCAGCTACATTTTCCTGACTCTAGCGAAAAGCTCACAGCAGCGAAGA
>SLHW01000020.1 GCA_007135955.1 Candidatus Saccharimonadota bacterium | reverse complement strand
TCTTGGGAGCGAGATAAAAACTTGCTGAGCGGCACAACTACAAACTTTGTCAGTAATGCTACTAGGCCGAGCACAAACAAGCCTTGTAGTATCAGGATGCCAATTTCACCGACGCTTAAGCTGGCACCGGCTGCCGAGGCGTAGACAAGCGCGAAGGCGACGATGACGTCTTGGACCAATAGAAAACCGATTGATATTTTACCGTACAGCTTGTTTTGTTCTTTTTTATCACTGAGCAGCTTAAGGATGATGATAGTACTACTAAAGGCTAACGCAATTGCCATGTAAAGTGATTCGGTTGCAGTGTAGCCAAGTGATTGTGTCATCATAGTAGCCAATAGGACAGTAAACAACACCTGTCCAACGCCAGTAAGAACCGCTGTTTTGCCAATTTCTTTAATAATTCGTGGGTTTAAGCCGAGTCCAACAATAAACAAAAGCAGTACGATGCCAAATTCACCCAATAGGGCAATGGTTTCCGGTGAGCCAACAAGTCCAAAAACAGTTGGACCAACCAGTACTCCGGTTAGGATATGGCCAATAATTAAAGGCTGACGCAAAAATCGCATTAGCATCGCTATGCCGGCGGCGACAGCGATGAGCATAGTTATCTCAGTAAATATGTGGGCTTCCATGTATTTGTATGATTTGTTTTTCTTATGGTTACTATCTACAACTGTACAATAGCTGTGGTATTTGTACAAATTCTTAAAAAATCTCTTTACAGTCGAAAATGCTTTTGTTATTATTTAGGTACTTCAAGTTATGCAATTTTGGTATAACAACGAAGACAAAAACAATTAAAAAATACGAAAAAACGTCTACTGCATAAAAAAATCAGCTATGCATTGGTACGGATTTTCACATCCGGGAGGAAGCGGCCGTTATGCCGGTAAAGATAAAAATACTAAACGAAAAGGGGTACAACGTGGAAGTACGAGTAAAACGCCCCAGTTGGCAACAATTTATCCACTACTAGGTGTATTCTACCTAGTACACTAAACACACCCGATAACAACCGGGTGTGTTTTTAGTTTAAAAAAGCTTTATTTATTCTTCAGCTTCTTCGGTGCGCAAGGCGCCATCGACATCAAATTCTGGTGGCAGATCAGGCTGTTCGCCTCTCAGTGCTTCATCAAAGTCGATACCATCTTGCTGCAGTGGTGAGTTTTGTGACGGAGCGCCAGTTTCTTCTTCTATAAACTCATCAATTATCTGAAAGAACTCTTCGATGCTAGTAGGATTCTCAATTCGCTGCTCTCCATCGCTATTGGCGATAAAGAAGGTAGGGGTTCCGGTAACACCCTGATCTTGGCCTCGAGCCAGGTCAGCCATAACAACGGCTCGGGTTTCAGGATCAGCATAATCAGCTCTGAATTGCTCGATGTCTAACTCCAGTTCTTCGGCGTATCGCTCGAAGACTTCTCGAGGGTTAGTGCTTTCGACCCATGAATCATGGCGTTCATAGATGAGATCATGCATTGCAAAGAAGCTATCTTGTCTGCCTGCTGCTTCAGCTGCTAAATGAGCTGCCATTGAATTGGGAAAACTTCCAAACAACGAATAGTGTCGAAACTGAAACGCAATCTCGTCTTCGTAAACGCTTTTCACGGCATCGATTATTGGAAAATATTGCGCACAAGCTGGACACTGAAAGTCACCATATTCAATTAGGGTGATACCTGAGGTCGCTTCACCGACAATATGGGCACTTGGGTCTGCTTCAATGCGATCGGTATCTTCGCGCACCATAAAGACAACAGCAATAAAACCAATAACTATTGCTGCCATAATAACTGTAAACTTATTCATAAAAATGTAAGCCCTCCGTTAGCTTATGCTTCTCATATACGTAGATTCTATTGTACCATTACTATATGAGCTTTGTGATTATCGTTGTACTTTTACTCGTTACCCTATTTTCACTTGGTCTGCAGCGAGCTTATCAGCAGATTCCTCTCAAGGAGTTACGGCGACGAGCCAGACAGGGTGATCCGCTAGCACAAGGGCTGTACCGAGCAGCGAGTTATGGCTATTCACTGAGATGGTTATTGTTGAGCTTTTCTTTAGCGACAAGTGCTCTGCTTTATGTTTATGTTGCTCGAGTAAGTGAGCCATGGGTAGCTGCTATTTTAGTAATTGTAGCGCTGTGGTTTATGTATATTTGGCTGCCGGCATATACGGTACAAGATTGGACAATGCGAGCGGCTGCTCGATTGGCTCCAGCAGTGAGCTGGCTACTGCAATACACGCACCCAATTAGCGATCGACTGCATCGGCTTTTTCGACGATTGCGTCACGTACATATACATACTGGCTTGTTTGAAGAAGACGACATCGTTGAATTACTAGAACGACAAAAACAGCAAAAAGATAACCGAATTCCTGAAAGCACGATTCATGTTGTGCAGTCTGCACTGTTGTTCGCCGATAGATTAATTCGTGATGTTTATACGCCACGTCGGGTGGTCCGAAGTGTTTCTGTTGATGACACGGTTGGGCCAGTTTTGCTCAGCGAGCTCCACGATAGTGGTTTTTCTCGTTTTCCGGTATATGAAGAAACTGCTGATAATATTGTTGGTGTGCTTCATCTGAGAGATTTAGTAGATAAAAAACGTGGTGGCAAGATTCGCAGTTATATGCATAAAAAAGTGTGTTTTGTCCATGAAGAACAGTCTCTTAGAAACGG
>SLHW01000049.1 GCA_007135955.1 Candidatus Saccharimonadota bacterium | reverse complement strand
TGTCGTCGTTACTAAATGAGAGGCCGCGAGTTGGTGTTGGGGCACCGGTGCGCATCTTAGCGCTGGCAAAGCCGTTGATTTGCGTCATAGCAAGGGCAGCGAACTGAGTGCCGGAACCACGATTACGATTGTTGCTACTGTCGAAAAGAGTCGAAATAATGCCAGGATCACCCGTACAACTGCCTTCAATATCAGCGAGACCAGCTGTTGCAATCACGTCAGCGCCAAAAGCAGACACGTAAGGTTGGTCGACGATGGTAACACAAGCTTCGTCAGAGCTCGTCTCTGCTACGACAACATTAAGCGAGCCGTCACTATTAACTGTTCCGCTTGTAGGATTCACTACTACCTGGGTACATAATCGATCGCCAGCACTTAAGTTTAGGCTGCCGAGCGCTATAGTACCAGTGCTTCGATTATAAGGGCCTGGTCCGAAACTATTTGCAAAATTTGACGAACCTATATCGATAGCACTCCCGTTGAGCGGCTTATAAAAATATCTTATCCTGAAGGGGTCGATCGGTATTTGCACAGGATCACTTTGGTGAGCAGCATTATCGTAGGTTATGCCAACAGTAATCCTTCCCCTAAATCTGGCTGCTTCCGGATTCTCTAGCGAAGATCCAGAGGCAAAGCTTATAGGCCCCGCTCCAGGAGTTACAACAAAGCCAGGAGCAGTATATGCTGTTACACATCGTACTGGTGAGGGCAGCCAGACAGTCCCACTACCGTCAGGGTGTCCTGTGTTGTTGAGAGTTGGCTCGGACATTCCACGATAAGGCGTAATTCGAGCTCGAAAGCATATCTGTGTACCATTAGCAACGTTGGGGATTGTGTAGTTGCGAGTACGTAACCTTGTTGCGCTGGGGTTTAGAGCGCCTTCCGGATCGAAGGCTGAGCCTACGGTTGACCATGTACCTGACCCAATGCGTCGCTGTATTCTTAATTCATAGCTATTCCCTCGACCATCACCGTTATTTAGTATACGGCTTTGCAGTTGGACTTGCGTTCCTTGAGCTATCTCTTGGTTGTGAAGAGTGCTGGTGTTGCTCTCGTTCCTCACCCTAAAGCTGTCGTGTGTATAATTCCAATAGGTCGGAGTAAACTGAGGTAATCCACCTCCTTCTCCAAAAGGATTAGCGCATCTGCGCCGAAGTTCGTAGACGTCTTGTCCGGTACTATTATCGCGAAAAACGATGGTTGGCTCGGTTAAAGGATTAGGCGGGTCATTATAATGGCGAACGTCTATTACTGTGGTAGCGTTATGGACTCGCGCAGAATTGAACGTGCTCGTACGAGTTGTAGAAAATATACTAATATCGGGATTGCTTAGTCGATTTTCAAGGTCAGCCCATTGTGCAGACGTAACAGATATTTCTGTAGGCGACTGTATCCCGAGCAATGTTTTTACTACAAAAGCAGCACCAATTCTTTTCTGTCTCTGAAGACACGTTGCCCCCGAAGCAAGGCTTCCCTGGTTATAGGTTGTTTGCAAATAGTTGAATACATCAGCTTTTCGCTGCGGCTGAGTACCATCTGAACGAACCGCAGCATTAGGGATTGCAAAATTGTTAGTATTGGTCGGACTACCGGCTGCCTGCCAAGCTGCAGAACCATATCCTTGACAATCAGAACCAGAGTAATTATATGACGGCAGAACCGTTCCAGTAAGTGACCCTGCTGTAGTGCCGCTAAAATAGTTATGGCCAACCGCAGCACCGAATCGGTTAAACGCTAGTAACTCGATTGGCATAAGCACGACAACACTAATTGCTATCAGCGCAATTATAAATATTTTTTTCGTGTGTTTCATTGCTAGTTTACCGCTTCGCTCAATCGATTAACCTGCTCCTCGATAAAGTCCTTGTGCTCGCGTTCAAACTCTTCTTGTTGCTGCAATAAACTTAACGCTCGTTCGTAATACTCCAGGGCTTGCTTTAGCTCTCCATCAGATTCCAGTAGCACCGCCTTTAACTGCAGACCGTTACTAGTCTCATCAAGTTCTAAAGATTGACGAACAAACGACCTTGCAAGCTGATTATCCTCTGCCCTTTGGGCGATGCGTGCTTTTTCTGCATAATAAACTGCCCTCACCGAATCATCGTCTTGCTCATCTATTAATTCACGATACGCAGCCAGAGCCGCCTGAATGTCACCATCCATTTCGTGTCCAAAAGCGTCGTCCAGCCTATCGACTGTTGTCACTGGTACTTCTTCTGTTTCATCAAATATACCTTCCTGGATAATGAGGAAATAGCCGACCAAAATCAAAAAAACTACCAGTACTCCTATTGTCGCCGTTTTTATTAATGTGGCTTTTTTGCGATTTTTTTTCTCTGCCTGGCTGGCAGATTCATGTTCGATAGGCTGTTTCTCTTTTGCCTCTTCTGATTTTTGTGCCATAGCTTAGTCTACCATTTAACTGCTTATGTATTACTGGCAAGTATATACAAATGGACGTAATATTTCTAGGCATATTTATTTTGAGATAACTAATAGTGTTGTTTGCCTTAAATGTCTTTGTATAGCTGAGGTAAAAGATTTACAATGAATGGCTATGAGTTTATCTATTGGGATCGTTGGCTTACCAAATGTCGGCAAATCAACACTGTTTAATGCATTGACTGACAATAATATATTAGCAGCCAATTATCCGTTTGCGACGATTGAGCCAAATACTGGAAGTGTCCCAATCCCAGATGAGCGATTGCAAAATTTGGCGGATGTATACCAGAGTAAAAAAATAATTCCGGCCACTGTCACATTTGTTGATATTGCTGGATTAGTCGCCGGCGCGAGCAAGGGTGAGGGCTTGGGTAATCAGTTCTTAGCCAACATTCGTTCTTGTGATGCGATTGTTCACGTGGTTCGTGCATTTAACGATACGAACGTAACCCATGTCGACAACGAGCACGACCCCAAAAAAGACATTGACACAATAACGACAGAATTGGCTCTCGCTGATTTACAAACCATAGAAAAGCGAGTGCCAAGACTCGAAAAAGAAGCCCGAGCCAACCCGAAACTAGAACCCCAGCTCAAGCTCGTTGAAAAGATCCAAACAATACTCGATCAAAACACGCTACTAGAGCAAAGGTTAGTTGAGTTTGACGATGAAGATATCACCTGGATTCGGCAAGAACTCCAGCTAATTACTATCAAGCCGGTTGTATATGTATTTAATGTAGACGAAGCAACCCTGGCTGATGCCGCAAAAAAATCAGAGCTGAATGCTATCGTTGCGCCGAACAAGGCGCTGTTTGTCTGTGCAAAACTAGAAAACGAACTACAAAGCTTAGACGAAGCAGATAGAGATGAGTTACTTAAAAGTTATGGTGTTGAAGACTCTGGATTGATTCAACTTATCCATACTGCTTATGACACACTAGGCCTGCAAAGCTATCTCACTGCTGGCGAAAAAGAAGTTAGAGCCTGGACCATCAAAAAAGGCGCAACTGCTCCGCAAGCGGCTGGTGTCATTCACGGCGATTTCGAGAAAGGTTTTATTGCTGCACAAGTGATAAATTACCAAGATCTTATTGCTACAGGCAGCGAATCGGCGGCCAAAGCTGCCGGCAAAGTGCGGACCGAGGGCAAGCAGTACATCATGCAGCCAGATGATGTAGTCGAATTCCGCTTTAACATCTAACGAGCTGCATTCTAATTCAACGAACTGATTCAACTTTCCAGTTAACGCTAATTCGCTCCATTATTTTGTACATTTTTTCTTGCTGTGGAATAAAATTGTCGTCATAGTAGTGATCTGTTGAAATATAGTTTGGCTTAACGTCAAGGCAATATATGTCATCAGCTACCAAGTGCATGCGATCGACTGCTTTGACGCTCGCTACTGGCGTGGCAACCACCAGCTTTTTAATCGCAATGGTCTTGAGGTAATCATAGGCAACATCAAGAGAAAAACCATTTACAAGCCCGTCTGATACCAGTATAACCACGTGTCTACGCAAATATTCTTTCTTTATCTCTCCTTCGTGCGACATTAGCATATTTAGATGATGAAAACTTTGTAGGCGCTGTTCTTCGACAAAATTACGATAATCCATAAGCAGCTCTTCGAGTTGGCCAACGCTAAACATTCTATTTTTTGTAAATGTACCAGCAGAAGTAATCGCAGCAATCGGCTCATGCTCGCCAGGCAGAAAGATGTCTTCTGTGAGCAATATCGAGAGACTACCATGTAGCCTCATGGCAACCTGTGCTGCCACGATAACAGAGCCTTCACTCAGCGCTACCACAGCAACTGGGTCTTTTTGATACTTAAGCATTCTGTCGGCTAGTTTTTTGCCGGCAATTGCACGGTTTTTGAAATACATACTACAAAAATTGTAGCACGTATAAAGGTTATGTTTGGCTCGGTTTTACAGGCGGCGTAAACTTTGGCACGCGTCGGCGCATATTGAGGTGTTGTTGTCTATATTTAGTACTCGGATGAATCGCTTGTGAAAAATCTGGCTGCTGATAACTGCTCACGTCGGCCTGAGTAGCGTTCTGAAAATACTCACTGGATGGCTGAAGTGGAGCTTGCTGTTGTTGCATTGATTTGGCACCATGGCCTATGTCACGAAACCGTGAAACCTCTTCCTGGATGTAGTTGGTAAGATTTCGAAGCTTACTGATACGAAAACTACGGAACCGCAGTGTTCGACTTGGCGTCTGAAGCTTCAGGGTCGCACTAAATAGCTCCTCAGTGTAGTCAACTTCTGAAACCATCTCGTAGCGCATATCCTCAAAAGACAACATCAGCGGTTTTTTGTCGAGTAGCAGCAACCTATGGTTGGTTGCACAAAATAAGGCGAAACCGTTTTCATATCGGCCATTTAAGGCATGTTGTATCTGTTCGTCAGGGAACAATATGTTTGGCAGTTCGTTTGCTTCAGAGCGACCCCAGAACCGAACATCTGCACCAATTCTTTCTAGCTGCTTCTTGACATTATGCTTGTCAGTCATGGCATCCCTCCTAAACTTAGTACTCTCATGATACTAGTTGTAGTTTTGTCGTGCAGTGAAGCTCGACACAACATATTTGAGATTTATATCACAGAACAAATGGCGTGAAGTCAAATTTTCTGTTATACTATATCTATGCTGGCCTCACCAGAGCAGCAACAAGCGCTCCTAGACTTATTTAAAGAAGGTAGCCGACTCGAATACCGAAAAGGCGAACTGATTATTCGAGACGGTGATTCACCAGGTGGGGTTTTCTACATTGAGTCCGGGCTAGTAAAAGCCTACGACATTACTCGCTACGGCGAGGAAAACCTCCTGATAATTCGCAAATCAGGAGAAATATTCCCAATAATATGGGCGATCACCGAAAGCAAGTGGCATGTTATGTACGAGTCGCTCAGCCCAACGATTGTCTACCGAATTGATCGTAAAAAGTATAAACGAGAAATTATTGCCCGTACCGAGCTGCTGGCTCCACTGCTTGATATTACCCTACAGATGTATCGTTATCAGTCGCAGAGAATTTTGAATTTAGAGTATCGTACTGCACGTGAACGGCTTGTTTCTTTCTTGCTGATTATGACTGAGCGGTTCGGTAAAGCCACCCAAGCTGGTATCGTCATCGAGGCCCCCTTACGTCAACAAGATATCGCTAGCTCTATCAATACATCGAGAGAAACAGCTAGCCGTGAACTGTCAGCTCTCGAGAAAAAGAAGCTGCTTTCAGTAGAAAAAATGCTAATTACAATAACAGATGAAGCAAAGCTGCGCAGTATTATTGAATAGGTCTCAGCAGATAAAAACGTTCTACATTTCCCTTTTCGCCAGGAACTGAAGAATCTTGTTTGGCATCAATAGCAAAAGTTCCAACTAGGTACTGCTCAAAATCTTTAAGTATTTTGCGGCGATACTGGTTATTTTTAACAACCCCGTTATTTAGCAGCTTTGAACTATCTGCCTCAAATTGTGGCTTCACCATAACAACTACTTGCGTCTGGCTACCTACTCCCTTGTGAATATGAGGCAATAGTTTACGTAAAGAGATAAATGATACATCAGCTAGCACTATGTCGATATTCTTTGGTAAAGCAAAATCTCGAATGTCAGTCTTCTCATGAAGTTCTATCCGAGCATCATTACGTAATGTTGGATGTAGTTGGTTGGTACCGACATCTACTGCGAATACTTTTTTTGCACCGTGCTGCAGTGCATAATCAGTAAAGCCACCAGTGCTACTACCAACGTCTAGAACTACCTTGCCTGAAAAGCTAAGTTGAAACGACTTGGCAACTGACGACAGTTTCAGTGCAGCACGTGAGACATATTTATTTTGTCTAGCCGTCACTTTGTCAGTTGGTTTAACGCTATGCCCAGGCTTCTTAACAATAACGCCATTTACCCGAACTCCTCCGAGCTTGATCATTGAACTAGCCTGGCTACGAGAGCTAGCTAACTCCTGTTGATGCAGATAGTTATCAAGTCTTACTGTCATGCGAGAGCCGGTAATTACGTTATTCGCTCGCGGTAAGCACCGGTCTCGGTATCGACACTTATCACATCATCGTTCTTAATAAATGACGGTACTTTTACAGTGATGCCTGTTTCTAGCTCTGCATCTTTTTGCACTGAGCTGGAAGTATCCCCCTTGACGACATCTTCGGTGTACGTCACCTTCAATGGGACGTTCTTAGGAAGCTCAATGGCAATCAGTCGATCGCCCCAAAATTGTGCTTGGACTCGGTCACCTTCCTTGAAAAAGCTGGCTTTGTCAGCAATCATTTCTGAACTTACTTCAAACTGTTCGTAAGAATCATCATCCATAAAGTAATGTTTAGACTCATCTGCATACAAATACTGAACACTCTGGTTGGTAATATCAGCTGCTGCAACGGTCTCACTGCCTTTGTAGGTTTTGTCGAGAACTTTACCATCAAGAAGCGACTTAACCTTAACGTTAACAATTGAACCGCCACGCCCCATTACTTTTTGAGCATAGTCGATAACCTTGTATGGCTCATCGCCAATAGCAATGATGCGGCCTTTTTTTAAGTCAGTAACCCCTAGCGACATAGCTACTATTGTAATTAATTACTGGTTTCGGACCACAAACGGCAACAAGGCCAAGTGTCGTGCTCGCTTAATTGCTATTGCCAAGCGCCGCTGCTGATGCTCTTTTAGTCCGGACTTTTTTCGAGATTCGATTTGCCCAAATTGATTTACGTAGCGTTGCAGGGTCTTTACATCCTTGTAATCAAAGTATGGTACATCAGTTTGTTGTTTAAAAATCTTTGCCACTTTAGTTCTCCTATTGTTATGCATTAAAACGGTATATCATCGAGGTTAATTGGTTCGTCATCAGCCTCTTCTGTTTTAGTATTGTCTTTCTTTTTTGGCGCTGAACTCTTGGGGCTTGATGGGCTATCAGAAGAATCTGAAGATGAGCCCCCGTAATTGGTTTCGTCACGGTTACCACCATCAAGGAAAGTAACATCATTAGCAAGCACCTCTACCTTGGTGCGCTTCTGGCCGTCCTGCTCCCAGTTACGACTTTGCAAGCGACCCTGCACTACGCAGCGTCGACCCTTGCTCATATACTGTGCAACTCGCTCGGCTAATGGCCCCCAGCAAACGATGTCGATAAAATCTGTTACCTCTTGCCACTCACCGTTCGCATCGCGGTAAGCGCTATTGAGCGCTAGGCTAAAGTTGGTTACGTTTTTGCCAGTCGGTGTTTGGCGCAACTCTGGATCGCGAGTTAGGTTTCCCATCAATATTACGTTGTTTACGCTTCGTGCCATGTTTTATTCCTCTCGTTGCCTATTGTTGATATACATTGTACGTTATTTTTCTTCGTTCTTGTCAGCTTCTGATTCGCTGCTACGTTCAGCATGCTTCTTAGCTTTTTCGGCTTTTTCAGCCTTAGCTTCTTCGATTTTTGCTTTTTCTTTCGGGTCGATCTTTACTAATAAAAAGCGAATCACTTCATCGGTGATATTAATCGTTTGTTCAACTTTTTGGGCACGCTCAGCAGGCAAATCGATTGTATAAAAAACGTATACAGCGTGTTCTAGCTTGGCAATTGGATAAGCAAGTTTTCGCTTCCCCCAGTTGTCAGTTGCCTTGATTTTACCTTGGTTATTTTTGATAATGGTCGCAATACGTTCTTCTGCCTTGGTAAGGTCAACCTCTAGATCAGGATGATATAGTATTGCTAGTTCATACTCTCGCATAGAATTACTCCTTTGGTTTAGTGCCTACACTCTATTGTTGATGTAAGCTGAGCTATTAACAGATTAACTATACCTTATGCGCCTCTATAAATCAAGGGTAGCAGACGTAGCTCTGTGCATAATGAAAGCCTTGAAACAGAGCCAGGAGCTTACCTACCGTATCAGTCTTCGTCTGGCATATCATCATAAACGTCGTCATTGCCTATGCTGCTGCCTGGGTTAAAGACCTCTTCGACGGATGAAACCAGCACCTCTCGAGGTCGTGAGCCATCAGCTGGTCCAACAATACCCTGCTCTTCCATGGTTTCGATAAGTCGAGCAGCACGGCCATAGCCGATACGTAAGCGACGTTGCAACATACTGGTACTTGCCTTGCCAGCGTTAATCACTATACCAACTGCGTCCTTGTACATATCATCATTAGCATCATTAGCTCCGTAGTCTACTGCCATGCCACCTCGACCATTCAACTGGACTGACTGACTGATTACTTCGTCGTCATAGTCGGCCTGTCGTTGCTCCCGCAAGAACTCAGTAACCTTAGTTACTTCTGGCTTGGTGATTAGCGGTGCCTGAGCTCGTTTCGGCTTTGGCATCTCCGAAGTATTAAATAACATATCGCCAGTACCGAGTAATTTTTCGGCACCAGCTTGATCAAGAATCGTCTTAGAGTCAACGTGGCTATTAACCGCAAACGCGATACGTGCCGGAATATTTGCCTTGATTAGTCCAGTAATTACATTAACACTCGGTCGCTGGGTTGCCAGTACTAAGTGAATACCAGCAGCTCGTGACTTTTGTGCCAAACGAACAACCAAGGCCTCGACATCTCTTGCTGCCATCATCATAAGGTCTGATAGCTCATCAATAACGATAACGATATAAGGCATGCTGGACTCTTTCATGGCATCGTTGTACTCATCAATGTTGCCAGCGTTTGCATCTGACATGGTTTTGAGTCGGCGCTCCATCTCAGCAACAGACCACTTGAGAGCTGAGATAACCTTTTCTGGTTCGGTAATTACCGGCGTGAGAAGGTGCGGTATATCATTGTAAGTTCTGAGTTCAACGTGTTTGGGGTCTACCAAGATAAGCTTTAGGTCAGCTGGACTGTTTTTATAGATCAAGCTAGTTAATAGTGAGTTGATCATAACCGATTTACCTGAGCCGGTTTGGCCAGCAACGAGCAGGTGTGGCATTTTTGCTAAGTTAGCGACTATTTCCTTGCCTGATATGTCTTTTCCGACAGCAAAGGCAAGCTTACCACGTTCCTGTTTCCATTCTTTTGACTGTAAAAGACTACTTAAGCGCACGGTAGCAGACTTTTCATTAGGGACTTCAATACCAACGAGCTTTTGACCTGGTATTGGTGCCTCCATTCGAATCGCCGTAGCAGCCAGATCGAGTGCTAAATTATCCTCAAGAGCTGTAATTTTCGTTAATTTTACTCCAGTTGGTGGCTTAAATGTATATTGTGTCACACGAGGACCAATATTAGCTCCATCCATGCCAACGTCGATGTTAAAGTTTGCTAAAGAGCTTTTGATAATATCCGCCTTGGCGTTTACGTCACCAGCGTCAGCTTTGTCTTGTTTTTGGTTTAACAAGCTTATATCTGGTAGCTGCCAATCTGGATCAGAAGCAATGGTAAGTGCTTCATGATCCTCTGACTCTGATAACTTCTTGGCGGTGTTCTTCAGAGAAGTGCGCTGCTTTGAGGGTTCTGTTTTACTGCCACCATACTCAACTGGCACACCTTCATTTAACTTAAACCCGTTTGCTTCGGCTTTTTGCTTTAAGTCACCTAAATCAGTATCGCGTTGTTTTTTAAGTTTTTCGGTATGTTTCGCAACAAACTGAAATACAGTTGCTGGCGACACTCGAAAAGCTAGAAGTAGCGTAATGGCACTTATAACAAATAGAAAAACACTTGCTGAAAAGCGATTGAAGGCTTGTAGGGCAATATTTGCCAGCAATCCTCCGGCATAGCCACCATTTCCATTAGTAGCACCGTTAATGATTGCTTCGGTAGTCGAAAATGTCACCGACAACCAGCCAGCAAATAACCATAAAAAAATGGTTATACTTACAAATTCCTGCAGGGGTACTTTGTGTCCTTCGGCCTTTATCTTCCAGACACCTAGGCAAGCCAAGGCAACTGGCACAAAGTATGCTGCGTTACCGAACAGCCAGAAAACACCATCGAACATCTGCTCTGGTAGTGGCCCTCCGGCCGAAAGGCTACCCAACAACAACAAAAACGCAGCTAACAACAGTATGATTGCACCAGTGATTGGCCAAAAAGTTGAAGCGCTGTCATCGGACTTAGTAGCCTTGACTGCTTTGCTTGAAGTGCTTTTTCTTTTAGTCTGTTTTTTCTTTTTCTTTGCCATAACTTCTTTGTATTATACGTGTATCACTTACTCTTGGGAAGGGGGCGGCAGCAATCCAAGCTCTGCTTTCCTTTCATCAATTTTACTGCACATTGACTGATACGCTTGATATATTAATTTTGCCGTCTCGTCAGCATCTGACTTTACTGGTGGCCGAACACCTGCCTCACGCATGGAATCGATAATAACTTCGCGGGCTATGATAAAGCCCAACAACAGCTTATCTGGCTCTCCAAGCATTTCTGTACCTGCCTCTTTGAGGAGTAGTTTGTTTTCCTTAAGAGCTGCTTCAGAACTTTCGCTGGGCGTTGGACTTGCTTCCATAAGTTAATTATAGCAAAAATTACAACTTTTGTCAAAGCGCGTTCCATTCATCTAGTCTTTGGTGTCTTCCCTTAATCTGTTCGGGCGTCCTGGCCGAGTAGTCGGGCACGCATTTCTTCAAAACGTTTTTGTTGTTCGGCGGCAATCTCTTCGGCGGTTCTTTCGGGTTGCTTGGCTTGTTTATCTTTACCGTTGCCACCTTGAGGCTTACCGGCACTTACGATATTCACCACTGGGATGACAATCGGGCTACCTTGCGTGTGCTCATAAACATAGTGAGCAACATGATCTTTTAGCTCTTGCTTGAACCTATCAAGTTCAACTCGTTTAAACCTCTGTGCGACTGCCCGCTTCAGCTCAGCGCGTAAGCCAGTCATTAGCTCTTCATTGTCGCGCATATAGATGAATCCGCGACTGATGATATCTGGACTCGTCAGCAGTTGAGATGATTTTTTATCAATTGTCAAAATAACGGCTACCAATCCTTCTTCTGCAAGAAGTAGGCGATCTTTAATAACGACACTATTGACTGTCGCCCCCGTCTGATCAACTAATACGGTACCGACTGGCACTTTACCGGTAACTTCCATTTTGGTTTTGGTAAGCTCGATCACCTCGCCATTCTCGGCATTGACAGTATCTTTCCTCGGAATACCTTCTTCGACAGCGATTTCAATATGACGCTGCTTGGATCGATATGGTCCATAAATTGGCACAAAAAACTTTGGCTTGGTCATCTGTATCATGTCACGGTATTCTTCGATACTAGCGTGGCCAGACACGTGTAGTGGCCCACACCCATCAATCTCGTAGGTTTCGTGCCGAAAAACATGCACGCCTTTGCGCATAAGGTCATCTACCATATTGCCAATTCGTGCGTCATTACCCGATTCAGGAATTGGTGTACTTGATAAGATAACCGTATCTTGCTCTTTAAGTTTAATATGGCGGTGTTCGCCATTACTCATCCGTTGTAATGCTGAGCTTGGCTCACCTTGAGAGCCGGTACAGATAACTATTAGTTCTTCGTCTTTGATGTTGCCGGCTGATGCCATCGGGACAAAGGTGCCTTTTGGAATCTTCATGAAGCCGTGCCGAACTGACATTTCAAGAGTGCTAACCATACTGCGACCATCCATGACAACTTTTCTGCCATGATGAACTGCGGCATTAACAATCATTTGGACTCGGTTCATGTTGGTTGAAAACACCCCGACAAAAATCCTACCAGGTGCACTATCGATGATATCGACAAAGCTTTGCTCAATTGTGCTTTCGCTAGGCGTGCGTCCTGGTCGTTCAGTGGTAGTACTTTCGCTTAGGAGCGCTAGCACGCCCTCATCGCCAAGTTCTTTTAGACGAGTAGTGTCGGTGCGTTCGTGATCAAGTGGATTGGGGTCAAAACGAAAGTCTCCTGTGTTAATCACTCGTCCAACTGGTGTATCCAAAACAATTACCGTACTTCCTGGAATCGAATGTGTTACGCGAACTAATTCGACAAAAAAAGACCCGACTTTTAATCGCTCGTGAGTATCTTCATTCATTGAAACAGTATCGAGCGAAAAACCCTCGGGTAATGGAGGCCCAAAATTACTAAAAACTTCTTGGACACGAGCAATCGTGAATTTCGAACCATAAATTGGCGCTGGTAGCTTTGGCACAATATGCGGCAATCCACCAATGTGATCTAAGTGACCATGCGTAATGAGGTAGGCTCGTAACTTGTGTTTAATTTTTTCTAGATAAGTTACATCGGCAATACCATAGTTAATACCTGGCAAATCAACACTTAGGTCATTGCCACAATCCATTACTACTGCATCATTCTGGTATTCAACTAGGATCATGTTTTTACTGCCGCCACCATCCATGCCACCAAGGCCGATTATTTTTAGTCGTGGACTGTCGTCGATTTGATTTGCTCGACGATTAGCCTCTGTGGGCTGACTGCCCTTGTCTTGTCGACCATTATCTTGGGCTGATGCATATTGGTTGATGATTCGCTGAGCGTCATCGTGCATGCGTCGCTGGGCACGAATTGCAGCACCCTTTGAGCCGTTGGATTTTTTGGATCGATTCTGACCATTTGTTTTCTTCTGGGTTGGGCTCGGTCCTTTTTTCTGTTTAGCGCCAGCGTTGTTGTTTGCTTGGCGTTGATTATTGTTGGGTTTATTTGATGTATTCATTAATTCTCCTTTTTCGAATATAAGTTACGTGTTGTTTGCTGTAAGAAGTTCAGGTATTGCTGAAAAGTCTTCAAATAGCGTTTTCCTTAAGCCGCCGTTATACAGTGCGGCTGCTGGATGATATAGCGGTAATAAAACTAATGAGCCAATAATAGCTTCCTGACTATCAGGCCCTTCAATCTGTTTTGGCTGACCGTGCAACTGACTAATCAGAGCGCCTGGTAAAAAGCACTCCATACTATGCCGACCTAGCGTTATTAGTAGCTTCGGTTGTATAACCGAAATTTGTTGCCATAAGTAAGGCAAAAAAGCCTTTTTTTCTTCTAGCAACGGATCTCGATTATTGGGTGGCCGATATTTCACGATGTTAGTGATATAAACATCATCTCTAGACAAGCCAATACTATCTAGCAGCTGATTGAGTAGTTTACCGGCAGCCCCAACAAACGGAAGCCCCTGCTTATCTTCCTGCTTGCCAGGGGCTTCGCCGATAAACAACAGTTCGGCATTGGAATTGCCATCACCAAACACTAGTTGCGTAGCGGTAGCGGCTAGCTCTGGACAGGTGCCCGAGTCAACGATATCTGCTGCTATACCCGCAAGAGCTGCTGATTTATTTTTTAGAGTGCTTGCCATGACGGCGAATAATATCCTTTGTAATTCGACCAATAGCGTTTACTGCTATGCCGAATGAAACGAACGTAAACAAATAATGCCAGTAGCTACCAGAATCAATCGCAAGTGAAGCAAAGATATATACGAACCCTCCAGCAAGAACTAGCCTAATTAATAGCGCCTTGCGATTCTCTACTGTTTCGATGGAAATGCCTTTTTTATGGGTCATATAATTACTTTCTCTATTTTTTGCTATCGCGAGCAGCTGCTTTCATGCTGAGTTGCAGGCGTCCACGATCATCAATTGCTACAAGCTTAACAGTGACTGTGTCGCCTTCGCTGACAACATCACCCGGCTTCTCTACTCGCTCTTCTTTCATTTCACTGACGTGAACTAGGCCTTCTCTACCCGGCATTATCTCGACAAACGCACCGAAATCAAGCACAGAGACAACCCGGCAATTATTGTAGATCTTGCCCACTTCTGGCTCAGCAGTTAATTGCTTAATCCAATCAATCGCAGCATCAATCGAAGTTTTATCAGGGCTGGCAATTTGTACCGTGCCATCGTCTTCGATATTTATTTCGGTATTAGTCTCAGCAGTGATTCTTTGAATCATTTCTCCACCCTTACCTATGATATCGCGGATCTTTTCTGGATTTATCTTGATTGATTCAATCCGCGGAGCATACTGGCTGAGCTCTTTCCGCGGAGTAGCGATTGTTTGAAGCATATGCTCGAGGATCTCTAGCCGACCCTCTCGTCCTTGCATTAGCGCTGCACGCAGCACATCAGGGGACAATCCATGAACCTTCATATCCATCTGCAGGGCTGTTATACCTTCAGTAGTACCGGTCACCTTAAAGTCCATATCTCCACCAAAGTCTTCTGCGTCAGCTATATCGCTTAAGATATATGGTTTATCGCCATCAAGCATCAAGCCCATCGCGATACCGCTGACTGGCCGCTTCAGTGGTACACCAGCGTCCATAAGCGCTAAACAACTTGAACAAGTAGCGGCCATGGAGGTTGAGCCGTTCTGACTCATGATTTCGGTTACTGATCGAATAGTGTAAGGAAACTCTGATTCATCCGGCAGAACTGCTGTCAGGGCTCGTTCGGCAAGATAGCCGTGACCAATCTCTCGACGGCCGGGGCCCATTAATCGCTTAACCTCACCTACTGTCCAACCGGGTGCGTTGTAATGGTGCATGTAGCGTCGCTCACCTTCTTGTTCCATGGTATCTACCAACTGGGCGTAACTAAGTGGTGCTAGCGTAACTATGTTCATCGCCTGGGTAACACCGCGAGTAAACAAGCTCGACCCGTGTACTCGTGGCAAAATACCGACTTCACTTGATAGTGGTCGAATTTCATCTAGCTTACGGCCGTCAGGACGCTCGTTATGCTCAACGATACCTTTGCGTACATCTTTGTGTAGTGCACTCATGAAGGCCTCATCGTATTCGTCACGTACCTCTTCGTAGTCGGCGTCATCAGCCTGGTTGATTTTCTCAGCAAAAGCTTCGTGGAAGTTGTCTCGCAAGCGCTTAATTAATTGATTGCGTTCTGGGTATGGTCGACGCAAGCCTTGGCCCAAACGATCCTCAAGCCACTCATCGACATCTTTTTGAACTTTTTCGTTAGGTAAAATAAGTTCATATGACTGTTCTTCAACATCGACTTTTTCAACAAGTTGATTCTGTAGATCGATCGCTGGCTGAATAGCTTTATGTGCAAAATCGAGCGCATCAGCCACTTCATCTTCACTAGCTTCGCGCGCACCAGCTTCTACCATCATAATTGCATCTTTGGTACCGGCTACGACAAGGTCAAGCTTCCCTTCAAGTAGCTCACCTGCTCCCATAAATGCTTCGTAGTTTCCGCCACCGTTCATGCCGACCCTTACACCGGCAACTGGGCCGTCAAACGGTGCACCAGTTAGCTGAAAAGCAGTACTTACGGCAATCATCGCAATCATATCGGGCCGGAAGCCTGGATCCATACTTAGAACTGTAGCAATTCCCTGTGCTTCATAACGATAGCCTTTGGGCCAGAGTGGTCGAATTGGTCGATCGATAAGCCGACCTATTAAGACCGCATCGTCACTTGGACGACCCTCGCGCTTAATGAAGCGCGAACCACTGATCTTGCCAGCTGCGTACATTTTTTCTTCATAATCAATGCTGAGCGGAAAATAGTCTAGGTGATGGATTTGTTTGTCGCCAACCATAGCCGTACCGAGAACTACTGTGTCTCCGTAACGCACAATCACTGATGCCGAACTACGAAAACCAACGCGGCCTACTTCTAGGCTAAGAGTTCGACCACAAAATTCTTTTTCAACTTTAATGATGTCTTTACCAAACGGATTGATTGTTTCTCCCATATTTGTACTTATAACCTTTCGTTTCTGAACGAGACTTTACACAATGTGCAAATATACAAATGCTTGTCCTGACAGCCTCCCTGCACACGCATCTATGCTGTTTTATGTGAACACTTGAACGATTGTATATCTGGTCGCTGTATAAAGTCTGCTCTTTATTATCTTCTTGCTAATGTGCACAGGCGTTCCGCCATGGTGGCGGATTTGCCTGGGCAAATTATCGACGTAGGCCAATTTTTTTAATAAGAGCGAGATATGCTTTGCTGTCTTCTTGGGCAATATAAGACAAAAGTCGCTTGCGCTTACCAACTGCCTGTAAAAGGCCTCGTCGAGCCATGTGGTCTTTCTTGTTTTGCTTGACGTGTTCGGTGAGCTCTTTGATGCGCTCCGTAAGTAAACCAACCTGTACGGCTGCACTTCCAGTATCGTTTTTGTTGATTTGTAAGTCCTTGATTGTCTTTTGCTTTGCTTCGTGCGAAATCATTACGTATTATTACTTCCTTTAACTCCTGTTATTCACTAAAGAGATCGATGGCGTTAGCGAGTAGTTTACCAAACCATCACCTCAGATGCAATCTGTTTTTTATTGACGAGCGATTTTTACTAAAAATAACCGTATATAGGTGATATTTCATCATTATACTATAATTTATCAAGTTATGTCAATAGCTGCCTGCCTAATATGCTTGGTTATATCATCGGTTAATGCAATATCATCGACTGTTATAGCATCTGTTACTTGAAAATTTCCGATACGAGTACGGCGCAAATCTGCCAGGTAAGCTCCTGTTTTAAGGCTATTGCCGATATCTACTGCCAAAGAACGTAAGTACGTGCCAGATGAAACAGTGGTCATGATGTGTAGCTCGGGATACATATATCTCGTTATCGTTACATCGTAAACAGTAACCTGTTTTGGTTCTAGTGCTACCGACTTGCCTTCACGGGCTAACTGATAAGCTCGCTTGCCATCAACCTTTTTAGCAGAATAAATCGGTGGCATCTGCTCATAGGTACCGACTACGTTTTTACAAGCCTGTTCTACGTTCGAGTTACTTGGCTGGTTATCACTAACACGACTAATCGCACCCTCGGTGTCACCGGTGGTGCTAGTAGCACCGAGCATCAGGGTCGCTTGATATGCTTTGTCTAGCTCAAGAAACTGCTGAGCTTGCTTGCAGTAAGTGCCAATCAGCAATACCAGGAGACCGGTCGCCATAGGGTCAAGCGTTCCGGCGTGACCAACTTTTGGCTTCTTTAGTCCTGTTTGACGACGAATAACACCTCGAGTTTTGGCAACAACATCAAAACTAGTCCAATTCTTTGGTTTGTCGATAAGCAAAATACCGTTCATTGCTACCCACTATAAACTACAACCGGAAAAAGAGTTGTCTTACGATGGATTAGCTGGTGACTGGTTCGGGTTTTCGACTTGAGGTGGCGGCATCATAGGTGGCGGAACCGCTGGTGGCTGGTTCGGGTTTTCGACTTGAGGTGGCGGAGTAGGCTCTGTTGCTGTAGCTGTATCTTCTGGATGAAGATCTAGATCAACTGGTTGAGCATTGAGGGCTTCGATAGGTGACAGTGTTTGCTCATTGGTGGCTTTCGACTCATCGTTAACGGCATCGATAATCGCCTGTCTAGCCTGATCCAGCTCAGCCGGAGACTGTTGTTGCTGTGGGGTATCTACTGGCACCTGATCTTGTCTTTCTGCTGGTGGCATAAAATCAGTCGGCTGATTAGCAGGCACAGGTGCTTGGCTCTGATGATCCCCTGATTCTTGCGAACTTTGCTGTTGTTGATGAGCACCGACTGATTGCTCGATGTCGGCTAACGTTTGATTACCTTCTTGTAGTGGTTTTTCTTCGCTATCGGCAGCTGAATCATTATTATCTGCCAAGGTATTGTTTTCTATTGCTGATGAACCGTCTGTGTCCGGAGATTGACCCTGCTCTGATTCTTCTTGCTGCTGATCGGATGCATCGTCTTCGGCTTTAGTATCAGCTGCATCATTATCGTGACTTAATATGCGCTGGTTACGCTTTTCAGCATCTGAGTCGCTTAACGGATCCTTGAAGCTATCTTGATCTGGGTCGTTACCACTTGGCGTAAGCATATCGTCTTGGCTTGAAGGCGGTTCAGTGAGCATTGCGCTGCTAGGTTTTTTAATAATTTTCGGTGGCTCTGTTGCTTTCGTTGGTCGGAGAGCGTCTTTTAGTGCATCAGTTGGCGGGCCTCCGTTATATAGGCTCCCTTTTTCATCTATATGGATAGGATGTTCATCATCAGGCTCTGCATTATGATCGAACAGGCTCGATGCATCAAGCTCAAGTTCGCTCTCATCATTGGACTCATCGCCTTCACCTGAAGCGGTATCGTGACTAATTCTTAAAGTACCATAGTCATCAACTGGTTCGGCTGGGCTATCTTCAGCCTGTTCTCCTGAGGAGCTTTCACCTTCAGAGGATACTGGTTCAGGGAGTGTCTCTGGAGCTGGCGGCTGCTTTGCTTCATCAAGCTTTGAAGATACAAGTTGTTGATTGGCGCCGGCAGCCATTAACTTAGAGCTTACCGCGAGGGTATTAGGTTTCGTCTTGTCATTGCTAAAGCGATCCGTTTCTGCAACGATTCCCGTCAATAGAGCGGTTGCCGTCTGACTGTCTAGCACATCGGGCTTAAGCTCAATAGCTAGTTCACTCAACATTTCACTAAGACTACTCGCTTGCTGATTAACCCAGTGAATTGAGCCAACAGTGCCATTATCTAAAGTATTAATAGTTGCCACCGTAGCATCGTGTAATATTCGACCATGAGAGGTAATCGCACCATCAAGATCTTGTTGTTCTTTGACGCCGATTGCAACAACAACATCAATATTGAAGTCACCTTGACTGAATACTAAATCTTCCTGATGAATAGCGGTCTTATATGGCGATATAAATATCTTTACGACCTTATCTTCAACCTTATAGCGTAATTTATCTGCCTTGTCCCTATCTAGAGAAATGATGAAATCTCGTAGTGAGTCGGTGTTCTTCCTGATGGTTCTATCTGGTTCTAAAAAATCAATGGCTGATGGCACTTCTCCGCTAAACACGGCAGTGGCGTGCTTGTTTAGCTTGTCTAAGGCAAGTGTAAAGCCAATTGCGGCAGCTAGCTGGTCAACCGTTGGGTTGTTGCTAACTGTGACTAGTACGTTGGTGGACTCTTTTAGTCGAGTCAAAAGTTGTTGTTTTTGTTCTTGCATAATGTTCTTTTTTATTTTTCTTATGCTATTGACAGAGTACAGTATTTTGCCCTGTTCTGTCTACAGTTTTTTAGTATTTTTGATGCTTTCATGAAAAAAACAGAGGCAAAACACTTTACAAATATTATAAATAGTGCTACATTCAAATCCGATATATTGCCGTTACTGGCGAAAAAGTGAAGGAACTATTACATCATATGCCAATTATTCAATCTGCAAAAAAGCGCGTGCGAACCGCACAAAAAGCTACTATTCGAAATGCTAAGACAAAGCGTACCATGCGCACTGCTATCAAAGATTTCCGAGCAAGTCTCACTACTCGTAGTGACAGCGCCAGCGCACTGAGCAATGCACAAAAAGCTATCGATACCGCTGTAAAAAAGCGCGTCCTCAACAAAAGTCGAGCCGCTCGCAAGAAAAGCCAACTGGCTAGTGAAGCAAAAGCTGCTGGAGTCACCCTCGGCAAAGGCAAGGCGTCCAAAAAATCTACCACAACCACAAAAAAGTCTCCTTCTACGAAATCAACTACCCCTAAAGAAACTAAAAAAACACCTGCCAAAAAGCCAGCTAGCAAAAAAACTACTGTCTCGACCAAGAAAAAGAAATAATCTTTCTCCCCTTACCCGTGGTAAATAACTACCGTTAAGTGCTCTCAAGCACAAACGCTTAAACTATAGAAAGATGCAAAAGAAAATATCGCAAGGCATCATCGAGCGATATGTTTTTGGTTTTCTGCTGGCGATCGATGTCTCGTAGCTCAGTTATTTTAGCCATTAATTGCGGTGTGGAAATATGACGTGAGCTTTCTTTGGCTTTCTTGACAGCAAAAGGATGTAGTTTATTATCCTTGGCAATATCGTTATCGCTAAGGATAACTGGTGCGGTCTTGATAAGGGCAACGGTGTGCAATTGACGAGCAAGCATCGCGAGAATAATTTGTGGTTCGACTTTTTGGGAACGCTGATCATCATACAGTGCTAAGGCACGCTTGGCATCACCGGAAAAAGCCTTGTCGAGCAAATCAAAGATGCTAGTTTGCGGCGTCGGGTCCGATAGCAAATCAATTGATTGCCTAGTAATAGTGCTACTGTAGGCAGCTAGCTTTTCTAGCTCATTAAACAAGCCGTACTGATTGGCACCGACTCGAGCCACTAAGTATCTAGCGTCTGCTAAAGACAAGGTTGCGCCTAATGTTTTTGCCTGATTTACCAACCACTGCACCAACGCTGGCTCATCGAGATCAGAAAACTCAGTGAATTGGGTCAATTTTTTGAGATCTTTATAGTATCGCGTTCGCTTGTCCAAAGACGGCTCAACTAAAACAATGTCGACGTTATCGCTGATATCTGAAGTTATTTGTGACAATACCTCGCTAAAACCATCAATTTGATGTGGCCTATCAACGATTAAACATTTTTTCTCACCAAAGAACGGCAGACTCTGTAGTCTTGCCTGCAGTTCACTAAGCTTGATATTTTCGGCATCTATTCGCTCAAGCTCAAAATCACCATACGCAGCAACAAAATCGCTGCTAATTTTTTGCAGCTCACGCTGTAACAAAAATGTATTCGAGCCAGCTAACGTACGTATCATAATCGCTCCTTTTGACAAGCCGAACAAATATGTGTGCCGCGACTGACGATACGGATTTTTTCGATAGTCGTCTGGCAACGTTTACATAATTGGCCTTCTCGACGAAACACTCGAGCTATCTGTAAATAGCTTCCCTTTTGACCGTCAGCATTGACGTAATTCTTATCAGTTGACCCACCACTTGCAATCGCTTGTTCCATGATGCTGCGTAGCTCGGTAAATAAGGTGTTCAATTCACTATCGCTAAGTTGACCAACGCGAGTTCGTGGATGGATCTTGGCACCCCACAACGCTTCATCGGCATAAATATTTCCAACTCCGGCTAGTACCGACTGATCCAGCAGTGCTGCTTTAATCATGCTATTTTTTCGGTTAGTAAAACGGGCACGAAGCATAGCATTAGTAGTACTGCTTGCCATTGGCTCTGGGCCTAATTTTTGAAAAAAAGGCAAATCTTCAACTGCTAGAATTGGCATGAGTCGCATCCAGCCAAACTTTCGCTGATCGTTAAAATAAAGCTTTGAACCATCACTGAAGTCTAGCACCACTCGCGTTGAAGTATCTGGCAACTTGGCGACAAGGCTTTCGTTCGGATGGCCTGCACCAAACCTATCTGACTGATTAGCGGCAACAAAGACTAGTTGACCGGTCATTTTTAGATGTATTACTAGAGCATAGCCAGTCGATATCTCAATAATCAAAGCCTTGCCGCGGCGCTGTATTTGCGTGATGCTTGCACCAAGCAAAAAAGCCTCCACGTCACCCGGAGCATTAGGAAAACCTTTTGGCCAGTCGAAGTCTACCTTGACGACAGTTTTGCCGACAATGCGCCCTTCTAGCCCCCGTTTAACGGTCTCGACTTCTGGTAATTCAGGCATGGGCTCTATTATATAGCTTGATACTGCTCACGTTAGTAAAAACCGGTATACTTCTGCTATGGACCAAATTGGAACTATCCTCAGCGGCAAGAACACTCCGAAAGAACCAGCGGAAATACGCCTTATCAAAGAGTTCATACGCGAACACTGCTCAGCTGATTGTAAAGTACAGATGCGAAAAACATCGATTATTATCATCGTAGCAAGTGGTGCTATTGCTCATGAGCTACGACTAAAAATTGATAAACTGAGTGAAACACTTGATAGTGACAAACGACTCTCTGTCCGTATCGGGCAACTTTAGCTACTTAGCGGCCTCTGCAATTGCCTGCTTGAGTTGCGCTAAATCCTGATACCGAACTGCTTGGAGGCCGGCTTGCTTCGCTCCTGCGACATTGCTGTCAATGTCGTCGACAAAGAATGCTTCGTCAGGTGAAACAGCTAACCTGCTGCAGATAATCTCGAATATTTCTGGGTTCGGCTTGGTGATTCCGACCTCATAGGAAAACACCATCTCGTCAAACAGCTCCTGCTCTTCTGGTGTTAAAAAAGACTCTCTCACCCAATCAGTCGCGATGTTACTAAGCAAGCCTATTTTATAAGAAGATTTTAGCTCACGAATATAACGAAGCAGTGCTGTGTTTTTCAGGCTTTTTGTATCAACCAGCTCTTCAAGCATTTCTGGCTCATGGCCAGTAAGATCACGCATGCGATATAAGAATTCTTGTTTGGTAATCTGTTTGGCATCATATTGATGGTTAATGGCGTGGAGGGCTGCATAATCTATGTCTGATGGAAGTGTTTGGTAAAACTGCTCCAAGGTGCCGTTTTTTGCAAGCACTCCAAAGCAGTCAAAAATTATTGCACGAATCATTGCTACAACTGTAGCGAATACTGAAGCTATCTACAACCGGACTTCACGAGTAATTTCACGGTAGTCCGGTATTTGTCCTTGGAACAGCCGCTCAACCAAGCGGGCGTCACCACCAAAGTTGCCTCGTTCGCCACGACACGGGCTTGACCAGGTTCGCAGTTCTTCATCACCGTTAACAACAAGAAGGTAAACGTGTCGGCGTGTAGTCGGGCATTTGCCGTCCTCACGTTCGGCGGCACCATCCAGCACCGCTGTAAAGTTTGCCTGTTCGAGCGCCTGCAAGAAAGCCTCATAAGCAGCAGTATTATTAGCAAGTTCTACTCGCTCCTCTACGGCAAGGTTATATCCTCGTAAAATGTCGAGTCGTCGTTGGCTATCGGTTACAGTAATACGTATAGCCCTGAATTCTTCGTGACCAACAATTGGCCCATAAGTAGTAAACGATACTTCCGAGCTATCATCTGCGAGATCACTGAGCGTCGATATTGCACGATCGGGGCTATCATCTGGAAGCGGGTCACGACCAACAAATGCCACGACTATCGCTATAAATGCAGCGACGATAATGATAATACCGAAACCACCGATAATATATTTCATAAGCTTATATTATACCACTGTTGGTGGATTTTTCAATA
Organism: Candidatus Saccharimonadota bacterium; assembly: GCA_007135955.1. Classification (GTDB taxonomy): domain Bacteria; phylum Patescibacteriota; class Saccharimonadia; order Saccharimonadales; family SLHW01; genus SLHW01. The sequence goes on along the minus strand of SLHW01000049.1, from coordinate 7,962 downwards.
GGTAGCTACAACTCCCCCCAGTGCTGCCCGGTCTTTACATCAACCTGCAGCTTAACGGGTAAGTCATAGATGTTTTCCATAACTGATTTCATTTGCTCCGAGAGCAGGTTGACGTCTTTGGCTTGGCACTCTACAAGAATCGAGTCGTGAATCTGTAGAAGTTGCATTGCTCCCGAGGGCAAAAGCTCATCAACCGCCACCATCGCCATCTTCATGATATCGGCTTCTGTTCCTTGAATTGGCATATTGATAGCTGCCCGCTCAGCAGCCTTTCGAACAACAAAATTACTCGATCTTATATCTGGAGTGGGGCGTCTTCTGCCAAATAGCGTCTCAACGTAGCCGTCTTCTTTTGCCTGCTGCTTGAGCTGATTGGTGTAGTTACTAATTGGCTTTCTAATCTCAAAATACGTATTGATGAATTTCTTAGCTGCTTCGTACGTCATACCCGTCGCTGCGACTAAACCATGTGGGCTCATGCCATACAAAACACCAAAGTTTATTACTTTGGCATCACGTCGCATAGTAGCAGTCACGTCCTCTGGGTCGCGTCCATAAATCTGAGCGGCGGTCATTGTGTGAATATCAGCGCCGTCGTTAAATAACTTAATCAACTCTTTGTCATCAGCAAGGTAAGCCGCTAACCGTAGCTCAAACTGTGAGTAATCAGCACTAATAAGCGCATTGCCCTCTTCGGCGGTAAAGGCTCGGCGAATTCGACGTCCGAGCTCAGTCCGAACTGGAATATTCTGTAAGTTAGGCTCCGTTGAGCTTAGTCGGCCAGTTTGCGCAATTGTTAGGTGAAAGGTAGTGTGCAGTCTCGATTGTTCATCAACCAATTTAGGTAAAGCATCTACATAGGTGCTTTTTAGCTTCGTGTATTCTCGATAACGCAATAGTAGCTCAATAATTGGGTGCTGATCACGCAATTTTCCAAGTTCTCCAGCAGCAGTTGAATAGCCGGTTTTGCCCTTCTTGATATTGTCGGTTGGTAGCTGTAACTTATCAAACAAAATTTCAGCGAGTTGCTGCGGTGAATTAATGTTAAATTCTGTGTCAGCAAGACCGAAAATTTCTTGTTGCACATCAGAGATATCGTCTTCAAGCTCTTTGGACATCTTGGCCAAATAGACTGTATCGAGCTTTACGCCAGCATGCTCCATGCGAGCAAGTACTGGAATAACCGGCCACTCGATTTCGCGGGCGAGCTTGTCAATTTTTGATTCATTTTTTAATTGTTCTGTCTGGCTTGCGTACAGCGCCTTAATAACAGCAGAAATCTCTCCGGATCGTTCAGCGTATTCATCGGCTGCAAGCGAATCAAACGAAGACCCTTCATAGCCTAGATCGTTCTGGGCTAATTCAGTAACTGATTGCTCTCGACGCAGTGAATTTAGCAGGTATGCTCCGACAAATACATCGTGCTTGACCGGTGGTAAAGGTACGCCAAGCTGATACAAGACTTGTAAGCTTGCCTTGGTGTCGTGGCCAACAATGCCATCAACCTTCTCAAAGGCTCCTGCTAATACCTCGGCGGATACGCTATTAGCAATTATTAGATACGTTGTCGATGAGTCAAACGGCGAGACGGCGATATACTCTGGCTGGCGACCATGCGCACCCTTGGCTCTGGTGTGGACAATGACGTTGCCGCTGAATGATTGGCTCTTTAAGCTGTTATCAGATGAAATAATCTTTATTGATTCAGGTGAGAGGTCTACTTGAGCTGCGAGTTGGTTTGCCAATTGCTTGCCGTTAGTAAAAACATCTGGAAGCTGCTTAAGTAATGCTCGGAATTCGAGCTTTTTAAATATTTCAGCTATTTTTTCAGGCTTAGTGCTATCACCATTCATAGTGGCTATATCTAGCTTTACAGGCGCATCTGTCCAAATTGCTGCGAGCTGCTTGCTCATGTATGCGTTCTCTTTGTCGGCGGCAAGCTTGTCACGCAGTTTGTTGGGAAGCAGTTCTAGATTTTCATAAACACCATCGAGACTACCATATTCCTGAAGTAGCTTGGTGGCGGTTTTTTGACCGACTCCACTAACACCTGGGATGTTATCCGATGAGTCACCCATCAGTGCTTTTAGATCTAGGAACTGTTCCGGCTTTAGTTCATATTTTTTCTCAAAGTCGGCTGGCGTAAACAAATCAATGTTACTTAAGCCTTTTTTTAGCGCATAGACGTGAACGTCCTTATCAAGCAGCTGTAGTGCATCAAGGTCACTAGTAATAAGCATCGTCTCAAGTCCTTGTTCAGTTGCCTGCAGTGCCAAGGTACCCATAATATCGTCGGCCTCGTAGTCATCTAGTTCATACAGCGGCCAACCAAAAGCATCGAGTAGCTCTTGCAGTACCGGAATCTGCTCGTAAAAATCTGGTGGAGCTGGCTTGCGACCAGCTTTATATTCAGGATAAATCTTGAGTCGTTTTCTAATGTTAGTCTTTGGCATGTCCCAGGCAACACAGACATAGTCAGGCTTTAGTTTTTTTAGTATTTCAAGCGCCATAACAGCAAACCCATACACGCCGCCAGTAGGCGTGCCGTCGCGAGTAGCTAAATCTGACATTGCATAATAACCGCGATAAAAAACCGACTTTCCGTCGATTACTGCAAACTTCTTTCGCTTTGTGTCGTGCTCTGCCATAATTCCCTACAAACAGTGTAGCACCGAAGAGGTGCTTTTCTCTAGCATGAGCGCTACGCGCTTCTTGCGGCAGCTACTTTGTTCTATTGGGTATATGCTCCGCCAGCCCCCTTAGGAAGACAATGCTATCCGATGTCCACCTATTTTGGTTTTTGTTGAGGCTCGCAAGAGCATTATTTACGTAGTCTTGAGCAAGCGACTCAGCGTGTGCTCGTGCTCCAGAGGACAACACTATTTCTTGACAGCTAATGAGTGCTTCATCTGTAATATTTTTACTACCGAGTGTCTGCAGTAAAAACTTTCGATCTTTACCGCTTGCGTGCTTTAGTGCGTGAACGGTAAGCAATGTTTGTTTGCCTTCTCGCAGGTCATCTTTTGGGCTCTTACCGGCAACTTCCTTGGATCCAAAAATGCCGATAATATCATCTGTAATCTGAAACGCCTTGCCGACAGCAACCGCATAGTCAGTGATTGCGTCAGTACTATGACAGTCTGCGCCAGCCAATACCATGCCCATATGTAGCGGATTAAGAATCGTGTAGTAGGCAGTTTTCCAAGTAAGCACATCGTCAATATCTTGTTCGCTAGGACTAATTACAGCGCTATTGATAATATCTTGGGTTTGACCGTGAGCCGTAATGCCTAGAGTTCGGTTAAAAATACTGATAGTTTTTAAAAGATTACCCTGATCGAAAGATGTGTTGGCTAGTATCATCTGGGCAGCATGTATACCTGCTAAGGCGCTATTTATTGCAATCGATACACCAAAATGAGGAGCATCACCTCTTAGCTTATGTTGTTTGTGATACTGCTCGAGTATTTTGTGTGCAGAGTCAGCACCCCTTCTAATTGCGGACTTGTCTTGAATATCATCAATGACTAGGTAATAAGCATGTGCCATCTCCACCGCCCGCGCAACTTGAACAATGTCTGATGGGCTCTTGCCCCCACACATCTCATAGCCGACCATCGTCAGTGCCCCACGGATCCGCTTGCCGCCTCGTTCAAGAATCTGCAAATACGCGTCAGTTTCAGCAAAAGTTGCTTCACTATACTGCTGCTTGGTAAGTTGACGCATTTGCTGAGCATACTGCGATATGTCACTGCTTATCAGCTCTTGATAGTCCTGTAATTTACTGATAAATTCTTTCTGGTCATTATCTTTTATCATAAGTCTTGGCACATCCTTTATCTTAGCTGCTGAATGAGTTCTTGTGCAGATTTCTGGAGTTTATCTAAGCTGTTTTCGTTGTTTTCGATAGTATCGGTGGCTTTGTTTTTGACGTAAGCGACGTTCATTTGAGCATTTTTAGGTGTCCCTGGCTTTGGCTCCCATTGTAGCTCTTCATGGGCAAGAAACGTATCCATATCGATACCCTCCATCTCGCCCTGTCTAGAAAATTCAAGTGCCCGTTCGTAACGAATATCGTCGCTTGCCTCGACCCAGATTAGCCGTCCACCTTTTTCCAATATAAAGTCTGCTTCAACTGGCGTGCGTACACTATAAAGCACTAAGCCCCTATAATTAGCCTGTTTACTAGCTTCGGTATACTGCTCTAGCGCTTTTTTTAGCACAACATCAGCGCCATATTGCATGCGTAAATGATTAGCTGTTTCGGTCATATTCGCGACCGAGATTGGGTCTTTCTTGTCTTGATGGCGTATTTTGGATTCATTTCTGACAATATCGCCGAGTGATACGCCATAATAACCATCTTCGACAAGCCATCCCGCGAGAGTATCCTTACCACTACGTGGCAAGCCAGCAACACCAATAATCTCAGTATTCATAGCTTAATTATAGCTCAGTCGATAATCCCAGACACATAATCGCTGTGAGTCGGACTACAAGACATCGTCCATCATCTCGATGCCCATTTTTTCATAATAACGCTGTATTTTACTATGCGCTGAACTCAATAGCTGACTTACTCGCTGATGAGATACGCCTAGCTCATGAGCAATACCCTCAAGCGTCATAGGCTCATCATTTATTTCTGTAGGAAAATAACGCAGTAATATTGCAGCTCGTTGCCTTAGTATCATTGCCTGTTGCTTTGCTTTAGCCGTTGATCCTTCAATCTGCGTATCTGGCTGCTCCGGAAAAAGCACATCAATTATTTCACGGAGTTCTCGATTTACTTGATTGTGAGCACTGCTACCTTCAGGCGAGTCAGTAGTTCGGGACTCAATAATTTCACCTAACGAACTACTCCTGTCATCGTTGCCCATCGGCTTGTCTAAAGAAGTGGTGTTTTTATATTGAGCAAACAGATTGAGATAATCTGGTACTTCAGATGGATCCACTGAACATTCATTAGCCGTAGCCTCAAGAGCCTGTTCGTGACTATAGCCCTTAAAATCGATGTGGTCTTCGTAGATTCGAGTAATCCGGACCATGAGACGTCTCGGATCCGGTGGAATATGAACTGCTATACTAGCATCCCAATTGGATCGCCCTTTTTGTATTGACTGCCGGATCCACCACGACGCATATGTATTCAGCCTATAGCCTTTTGTGTAATCAAATCGTTCAACTGCATTTATCAAGCCAATATTGCCTTCTTGGCAAACATCAAGATAACTTTGCCTATTGCCGTTTTTTGCATATTTTCCTGCGATATGGGCCACCCACAACAAATTAGAAGCAACTAGACCCTGGGTTGCTTGTTCGCCCAATAACTTTATTTGCTCTAGTTTATCAGCTGTCACTTCGTCGTGCTCAATATTCTGTTCGAGCATCATCGAAGCGATAGCTCCTGCGGTTTTTTGTTTGGCTAGTGATGCCTCCTCTTCAGGATTTAACAAATCGTGTTGGTGTACGTCACGAAAATATAACGCCCGTAAGTCATCTGTTGGTATAAGTTTCTCTTGCGGTGAAGTATTCGAACTAGCTGACATTGCAACTCAACTATAGTAGAAAGCTATTAATAAAGAAAAGGCTCATGTCTTTAATCGATTATTTAAGATAATCATGCATGCGACGGCTATCACGGTGCTTGCGTAGCTTAGCGAGCGCCTTGGCTTCAATTTGGCGGATACGTTCGCGGGTGACCATAAACTCTTGGCCAACTTCTTCTAGTGTATGACTCTTGCCATCCTCTAGTCCAAAACGAAGCTTGAGGATTTTTTGTTCTCGTTCAGTTAGTGTGCCGAGTAAATCTTTTACATGTGTTTTAAGTAGCGAACCAGTTGCTGATTCTTCAGGGGTGATAGTGTCTTCATCGACGATGAAATCACCGAGCACTGAGTCTTCTTCATCGTCACGCACTGAAGCGTCTAGGCTCGAAATGTCTTGCTTGATTTTCATTATGTGTTCAACTTTTTCAACTTCGAGCTCCATCTCTTTGGCGATTTCTTCGTTGGTTGGTTCACGATTCAACTCTTGGGTAAGTCGACGCTGAGTACGCAGTAGCTTGTTGATAGTTTCTACCATGTGCACTGGTATACGAATAGTTCGTGCTTGGTCGGCAATCGCTCGAGTGATTGCTTGACGAATCCACCAAGTAGCATAGGTGCTAAACTTGAAACCCTTGTCTGGGTCAAATTTCTCTACGGCGCGAAGCAATCCAGTGTTGCCTTCTTGAATCAAGTCGAGCAAATCTAGGCCGCGGCCGACGTAACGTTTAGCAATCGAGACAACAAGTCGCATATTCGCTTCGGCCATCTTGTCTTTGGCGCCTGGCTCACCAGCAACAACTTTTTGCGCGAGCGCCAGCTCTTCTTCGGCGCTAAGTAATGGAATTTTACCAATTTCTCGTAGATATAACCGGACTGAATCATCAGAAATATCATCGAGATACGATGTATCTTGCTTGATTACTTCTTCGTCATCAGCTACCCATTCATCGCTTTTTTCCTCTATCTCCGGTGGGATTACTATTTCAACCCCAGCATCATCAAGCTCAGTGTATAGCGCATCGAGTACATCTTCATTTTTTGGTGTATCAGGTATTACCTTGAAGATGTCCTTTTGGTCGATTTTGCCTTCTTTGGTTGCTTTTTCTACTAGCTGAACCACTTCCTTTGGGTCGAGCTCTTTTGGTTTTTCGGTTTTTTTGGTCGATTTCCTGGTTGCTTTTTGTTCTTTGGGCGTGCTTGGTGTCTTCTTGGATTTGGTCATCGTGATAAAATATCTCCTTTTCTAGGATTATCGCTTTAGGAGTGCTTGTAGTTCATTTACTTGTGCAAGTAAGGCGCTCTCTGTAGCTTCGTCAGTTACATCGTTTAACTGCTCGGTGAGTGCTTGTTTTTTGTGAGCGACATATCGCTCTATTAACCGAGTCTTAAGTCGTGCAACTTCGTCGCGAAGCTCAATCAGGTCGAGCTCTTTATACAGTTCTTCAAATTGCAATTGTAAAATTTTAACATATTCAGATATGTCTTTCAAAGATTCATCTTGAAAAATGTCTTTCTCGCCATCATCATAACGCTCGAGTAAATCAAATAGTTGCTCTGGGTGACGCGCTTCAATGACTTCTTTTGGTGTGTAGACGACGCTTTTCCTAAGAGCTGGTTGATACAAGCCAATTGCAAGCAAATGATCACGTAGCTTAGCTCGTTCTCGTCGCTGTAAATCTTGTTTCGAAGATGGCATTACTTGGCTGTTGGTGGCTTTTAGCTTTTTTGGCTTTGTCGACGATGTGCTAGCAAGAAGTTTATTTTTTAAAGCTTCTTCTGATACCTCAATCCGACGAGCCACTATACCAATGTAGTGGTCTCGCTCAACTGGATCCTGGATGTCTGCTAGTCTTTGCAGAATCACATCAGTGAATTCGCGTTTGCCTTTTGCAGAAGTGATATCTAGCTGAGCGACATATCGTTCAATTAACCAATCAACACCGTAGACTGGTTTTTGTAATATAGACTTCCATTCTGCTTTGTTTTGCTGGATGACATCATCCGGGTCTTTGCCTTCGGGCAATGGTAATACTGAGAGCGACACACCCATACGACTTGCGACTGCCAAAGATCGCTCAATTGCTGATTGACCGGCACTATCTTGGTCAAAGCAAATTCGAATATCATCGGTAAAATGTCGCACCGCCTTTATGTGGTGCTCGGTAAGTGCTGTACCTGCAGTCGCCACCACTTGCTTGGTACCAGCTTGATGAGCAGATATCACATCGAGGTTCCCCTCTACGAGTACGCATATTTTTTCTTTTCTGATAGCTTCTTTTGCCAGATGAAAGCCAAAAACATGACGGCCTTTGTCGTACAGAATGGTTTGCGGTGTATTGATATATTTAGGGGCGTCTTTGTTGTCCTTGAGTAGTCGAGCGGTAAAACCAACTACCCTGCCGTGGGCATCCAT
>SLHW01000029.1 GCA_007135955.1 Candidatus Saccharimonadota bacterium | reverse complement strand
TATTAATCCTTACGGGATTAGAGGCTATGATAAGCCTATTACCCGATAAAGGCATAAGATTGGGCTTACCCGCAGAGCGCGGATTAGCCACTATTTTCTGACCATTATCATTGACAAGATATCCGTTTTTATTGAATTTATACTTTTTCTTATAAGTAGGAGGAATTTTCATTCCTCTTCGATAATATCGTTTTCTTCTCTTCTTGGATATCTGTATATGTGTTATAAACTGAGGTATAACAATTTCAGCCAGTAAATTCTTTTCTCTTTTCACAATAAATACCTCTTATTGCTGACAGAGCTTTATCAGTCACTACGGCGTATCCATCGCTTGAATTTCACTAAAGGAGAATAACCACCCTCCATTATCTTCATCCTATGCAATGCTGACATCGCCATTTCAACTTCGTTGAACTTTATGACATCTATCTTATTTCGTATTACATCTATTTCGTTTTCCTTAAATTCTCTGGCTTTTATGGTTCTTTTGTCCATAAGCTCATATTCATGTTCTTTTTCTTCAAGAACATTAAATAATATGTTTAGCTCTATCATATTATTATTTATGTTACGATAAGCATCTTCGGTTGTCTTGAATTCACCGAATACAAGCCAATTAAACGCCCTTTGTACAAATGTTAATATAGTTTTCCACCAGTCTTTTAGCATCTTTTTCTCCTTTAGCTTTTATGTAGTCTGATATGTCTTTATATTTGTGATCTTTAGTTCCGAACCTTCCGTTAGTGAGGAAGATAGGTTGTATGGAATAGAGTTTTCTGAGTTTATTAGCATTCTTAATGCCTGTTAAATCAAAATCATAGAATGATATGATATACTTAAATCTGCGTTTAAGTTTATCTATAATATAATCATAAGGTGTGGTTACTTCATTCTGCATAGCTATAGAGTTAAAACCAAGCACATCAAGAACCATTATATCCTTAAGTGATTTTGTTATTATGATGATATCATCATTCTCAGGCATCTGCACCCATCCGTTGATACGGTTGGTATTACCCATGAACCTCAGATGTCTTTTCCGTCTAGCGAAGAAATATATCTTCCACTTTTGCTTTCCTTGCTCATCTTTACCGAAGTAATAGCCAATTGCTGGATCATTACGGCTATATGTCCAAATAAGCTTGGAATTAATCCATACTTTCTCAATAGGGAATACATTGTACTTTTTAACCTGGTGACTTGTTATATGGTATGATTTCAGATACTCTGACGCTTCTTTTTGCCATCGCCTTGATATCTTAACGTTTATAATTGCCTTCTGCTTGTTCTTATGTCTACGATCTTTACTTTCACCTATGATGACACCATCAAACAGATCCTTTATAGTATTCACTGTTACCGGTGTCTTATCATTGGCATACTTCTTTCTGATGTATTTTATCTCACGAGGAGCCATTATATCAGCATATATGGCTTGCAACGTGTCATTGAAATCAGTATGACCAAGGATCTTATGGACAAATGAAAAGCAATCTCTATGCTTATCTTCTGCCCAATCTCTAAACATGAGTTTATCACCTATACGTTTAAACGTACATGTGGGGTTATTATCTTTACGAAGAGGAGATCTGAAGTGACGACCATAAACAACAGGGACTTTGCCATAATACTCGAATATCTCTTCCTCGGATATATGCCTGAGGATAGTATCTTTATCAAGATTAGGTTTTATCCCATAGCCTTTTCTTTCCAATAAGGGACGCAATAGTTTCCCCTGTGAAGGGTCCTTCTTCAATTCTTCTTTCATATGCCATACCGTATCTTTTGGGTAGCACTCTTTTATTGTAATGACTATCCATCTCTTTAAAGAAGCATTCCTTATCCCTATCGTTCATGCCGATATAGTAACAGCCACCATAAGACGGGTTATCACTCATGTAAAACTTATAATTCCTCATTATCTTCATATGGACGACAAGGAAATAGTCGATTTGATCCACAAGATAAGCATTATTAATTATAACCGTATGGGGAATGTTAAGTCTCGACATTTTTTCAATTAAGGATTCATTTATATCATTCATATTTATCCCCTTAGATTATAGAGAAGAGTGATACGCTATTGCGTACCACTCTCTCATATTAATTAGAATTTAGGCTCATCGTTATAGTCAAAGCCAGCGGTGTTATCAAAGCTTGATTCTTGTGCTACTGTATGAGGATCATCATTAGCAACAGCATCGGGCTTAAGTTTATGATACTTGGTGTTAATCTTAAGGCTCGTTGGTCCATCTGTCTGTAATTCAATAAATGGTGGGTACTTCGGTAATGTCGTATAATCTTTATTATTAAGGATGACGAGCAGGCGAAGCTTAACCTTCTTATGTTCTTTGCCTTCAATGAGATTTATGATTGATTGGCAGAACTCCTTATATGATGATACATCCTTCTGCGATTCAATAATCTCATCTTCCATGGCAAATTTGCTGACGATATGTTTGTTGAATGAGTTGAAGTTATCAAGCTCAATGATATAACCATCACGAGGCTTGATGGGCTCACCCTTAACAAAACCATGAGCTTTATTATTAAGACTATGAGTTTTAGGGAAATCCTCATAGAAACGCATGGTTCTATCTTTGTCAACTGGGAACATAAGATGTTCAAGGTAGCTTCCAGCAGGGTTGACAAAACGATAGCAGAGAACATCGCTATCGTTGATCTCTTTCATGAATACATCATCAAGAATGATATTTTCATTGATACCTGTTGGCATTGGTGGGAAGACTTTTACTTCCTGTGTGTCTTTTGTTATTCCGTACATAGTTTAATTATTTTAAGAATTACTGTTGGTTTGGATATATGTTATCCCATGATGTTATAACCTTGCCACTATCGTCTTTCTCTGATATGACAAAGCTTTTACCTTCTATATCTTTACAT
>SLHW01000012.1 GCA_007135955.1 Candidatus Saccharimonadota bacterium | reverse complement strand
GTGACAACTGCATCTGGTAAAAAAATTACTACCACTCCCCATCATATGTTTTTTTCGCGCTGGGACAGCACTGACAAATATTTCGTGTACCTAATGCATGAAAAGCAAAAAGGTTTTCGCATCGGTTTGGCTAAGGGAACGCGGTTTGATGGAAAAAAGAATGACATTGGTCTACGAGTACGCGCTAACCAAGAACGAGCCGATGCCATGTGGATACTGAAAATATGCAGCAGCCGCGCAGAAGCGACTTACCATGAAGCACACTTCGCATTTTCTTATGGTATACCAACTATCGTGTTTCGAGCTGACGCAAATAGGTCTATGAGCATTACCCAAGAACAAATAAATACGCTATATGCCGATATCGATACCAAAGAACGGGCTAAGAAACTACTTAGTGATACCGAACTCCTCTTTGATTATCCGCACTTTCGTCCAAACGCTATCACTGCCCAGAATCATAGTCGGATCACCATCAATGTTGTTTTGTTTGGCGATAGCCGCACTACGATGCGCAGTCCATGGTCAGCGAGTCGGATATCTGCCAATACGACGAGGAAGCAGGACTTGGCCGTCTTTGAAGAGCTCGGCTATTCTGTTCGTCCAGGTCGAAGTAGTACCTATCGGTCAGAAGTACACAACCTTGACTATGGCGCTATCGAAAAAATTGTTGAGACTGTTCAGCAGAAAAAGCCAGAGTCCGAGATTTATCGCTATGCGTTTGTCGGTAAAAACAAACAACACTTCACTCCAGCTACTCACTTGCATCCAGGGATGTTACTCCCAGTTATGGCTGACGATAAAATAGTTGAAGAAAAAATTACAAGTGTTAAGCGAATATCGTATGACGGAAAAGTATATGATATCGATGTCGAAAATGTTCATAATTACAGTGCAAATGGGATAGTGTCTCACAATTCAATTTATTCATGGCGAGGGGCAGACTTTAAGAACATTCTCAATTTTGAACGCGATTATCCTGACGCAACGATTATCAAGCTCGAGCAAAATTATCGTAGCACCAAGGCTATCCTCGACGCTGCTCACACTATCATCAGCAAAAACAAACAACGCTCCGATAAAAAGCTTTGGACGAAGGCATCTAGTGGTAATCCAGTAAAAATCATCCAAGCTGTCAACGAGCGCGCTGAAGCCGAAGCAATTATCACGCGTATTTCTAATGCAACTGAAGTAAAGATACGACAATACAAAGATTTTGCAGTGCTGTATCGTACTAACGCCCAGAGCCGAGCCCTAGAAGAGCTATTTATGCGTTATGGTATCCCGTATCGAATTGTCGGTGGCGTTCGCTTCTATGACCGCAAAGAAATCAAAGACGTTATTGCGTATTTACGCCTAATATTTCAACCAGAAGACCGAGTTAGCTTTGAGCGGATTGTCAATACACCAACTCGTGGGATCGGCGCCAAATCAGTTCAGCAATTCTTTGATTTGGTGAGAGAAGAAGGTGGCATCGAGGCAGCCTTTCGAGCGGTCGAGGATTCAGGCATAACGCCGCGAGCAAAATCTAGTTTGTCAGAACTACATCAAATACTTGAGATTACCCGGGCACAGAGCAGCGATACATCAGTATCGTTTTTACTAGAGTCACTGCTTCGTAAAATACGCTACATGGAACATCTAGACGATGGTTCAATTCAGGGCGAATCTCGTCAGGAAAACATCAAGGAGCTTATTGGTGTAGCAAAAGCTTACGATGAGCTTGGGCTTGCAACTTTTCTAGAAGAAGTTTCATTAATTAGTGACTTAGATGGGGCAGATTTTTCAGGTAATGCTGTCACCCTTATGACACTACATGCTGCGAAGGGGCTCGAATTTCCGGTCGTTTTTATGGCGGGCATGGAGGAGTCGATTTTTCCGCACTCTCGCTCATTGTTTGATCAGCATGAGATGGAAGAAGAACGTCGGCTTTGTTACGTTGGTATGACTCGTGCCAAAGAAGAGCTTTATCTACTGCACGCTACTTCGCGGATGTTGTTTGGCTCTATGCAATATAATCTTCCGAGCCGTTTTTTGAGCGACATCGATGATACGCAGCTTGAGGCAACGACGCCATTTACTATGCCAGACGTTACTACGGCGCCAGCACCACCTACTAAGGATGAGCCAACGTACGTACCAGACCTTTCAGAAGGTGATGGTGTGTCACATCCGGTTTTTGGTGATGGAACAGTGGTTGAGCTGGATGGTGACATTGCAACGATTTACTTTAAACAAAAAGGTCCAAAAAAGATTAATATTTCGTTCGCTCCAATTAAGAAGTTATCGGATGAATCATGAAGCGAGCCTGGCGACACATTGGCATAGTAGCATTTTGGCTAAGCTGGCCAGCACTATATGTGCGCCTTTACCGCACGGTACGGGTGCGTATCGCGGTGACCCATAAAGAGAAAGTATTGCTAGTACAAAATTGGTACAACTCTGGTCAGTGGCAGTTACCCGGTGGTGGCATTCGGGCTAATGAGTCAGCTATTGCCACGGCTCAGCGAGAGCTCGCCGAAGAAGTTGCTATTACGCTTCCTGAGTCAGCGTTTGCTCTCTTAGGTGAACCGTTTTGGGTGCGTGAGCGCGGGTTGCCGTTTCGTGTCCAAGTGTTGATTGCCAAGGTTTCAGACGATAACTTCTCGATAAAGCAACGTGAAATCGCAGCCGGTAAATGGGTTAAATTATCAGAGCCACCATCAAACCTCTCAGACAGTACACTCAAGGCTTTTGCGCTTGTGGAAAACTTGACCTAAATTTGCTATAATTAGCGCTGGTTTACGGGAGTTTATTCCTCCTGATTAACCCATTTCTCTATGAGTAAATCCAAATCATCAAAGAAACGGCTACAGCTACCCTTTGGTATTCATAATTGGCATAAGCATCCACTAGTGTTGCCAGTGGCTACGTTTTTTATGTTGTTTTTCTTTGGTGCTGGCATGTTTGT
>SLHW01000044.1 GCA_007135955.1 Candidatus Saccharimonadota bacterium | reverse complement strand
GACTTGCTTCATTTTGGCTGAATCGTCAGTGCCGAAGATGTCATGGATTTTTTTAAGTTCGTTACTATCTGGCTTGGCTGGCTCGCGGCAATCGGTGCACAGTCGCCTGACAAGTCGTTGTCCAACGACTGCTCGCACGGTGCTAGCTATCAAGAACGGTTCGATATTCATATCGAGTAGCCGCGGCAAACAAGTGGCTGCGTTGTTGGTGTGCAATGTTGCAAAAACAAGGTGACCAGTTAGTGCAGCTTGCACTCCAAGTCCAGCAGTTTCTGAGTCACGAATCTCACCAACCATAATAATATTGGGGTCTTGCCTAAGCAGTGCTCGCAGGCCAGCTGCAAAGGTCATGTTGGCTTTTGGATTTACTTGAGTTTGGTTTGCGCCGGGAACCTTATATTCCACTGGATCCTCTATAGTTGAAATATTAACACTTGGTTTGTTGAGAAAGCTTAAGATGCTAAACAAGCTGGTTGATTTTCCTGAGCCAGTTGGTCCAGTCACTAACACCATACCGTGTGGCTGTGTAATGGCTTTGTTGATGAGGTCAAGTGACGGACCCCAATACCCTAACTCCTCCAAGGTAATTGGTTTGCCTGATTCGTTTAGAATACGCATTACGACTTTTTCACCTTCGGATATAGGGAGCGTCGATACGCGCAGCGCGAACATATCAGCACCAACTTGAATTTTAAAACGACCATCTTGCGGAGCGCGCCGCTCATCAATTTTTAAATTGGCTAATATCTTGATACGAGATACTAGTGCGTTTTGCACTCGCTTGGGGAGCTTGTTAGCTTCCCTGAGTACGCCGTCGACTCGATACCGCACAACTACATGGTTTTCTCGTGGTTCTATGTGGATATCGCTTGCATTGCTACGGATAGCATACTCAATTAATAGATTGACCGTTTGAGCGATTGGTGAATCTTCGGCTAAATCTTCTTCATCAACTTCATCTTCACCGGCAACTTCTTCGAGGTCTTCATCAGAAACCACTTTGGTTAGTTCGCTACCAATGGTGCCACGATACTGATCAAGAGCAGCCTGAATTTGACTACGAGTTGCAATGTGGATTTTTATATTGTCACCAAGCTGTTTCTTTAAAAAACTAGTTGCTTGAATATCATCGGGGTCTTCCATTGCTAACAATTTATTGCCCTCTTGATCGACATCAAACAATACAACAGCGTATTGTCTAGCAATTCGCTCAGGTATCAGCCGTAATACTTCTCGTTTTATTTCTTTAGGCTGTAGTTCAACGAACGGTACATCTGTTTCGTTGGCATAGAGCTCTGTCATTTCTTGTTCGCTGATAAGGCCATTGCTAATCGCGAGGTCTTGCAAGGGTCGTTTTTCGCTTGATTCTTCTTCGCGCAGCGACTGCAGCTGAGTAGCCTTAGCTTTTCCAGCATCAACAAGTAGTTTTTCGACTAGGGAGTCTGATATACGCATATAGGTTATGCTTGATTATAGCGTAATCATTGTTGCATGCTAAACATTTTTTAGAGATGAACGGTTTGTTATACTAAGAGAAATGTGGGAACACACTAACGCACAAGGAGTAATTACGCGTGGCTAAAAAACCGACTAAGACAACCAAGAAATCAGCCGATACAAGCAAAAAATCAAGCGAATTAGATGGTAAGAGTAAGGCGCTAAACCTTGCTCTTGATACAATCGAGAAACAATACGGCAAAGGCTCGATTATGCGTCTAGGTGAAGGCTACGGAGAAGATGTCGAAACGATTCCTTCTGGTAGTCTGAGCTTAGATCTTGCGCTTGGCGGCGGCATACCTCGAGGCAGAATTGTTGAGATATATGGCCCAGAAAGCTCAGGCAAAACGACACTTACGCTTCATGCAATTGCTCAAATTCAGAAAAAGGGCGGCACTGCGGCATTTATTGATGCTGAGCACGCTCTAGATCCTCAATATGCAAAACGGATCGGGGTTAATACTGATGACCTACTCCTTTCTCAGCCAGATAATGGTGAGCAAGCCCTTGAAATTACGGAAACGTTAGTTCGCAGTAACGCAGTGGATTTGGTTGTCGTTGACTCAGTTGCAGCCCTAGTGCCACGTGCGGAAATCGAAGGCGAGATGGGCGATAGTCATATGGGACTTCAAGCACGACTAATGAGCCAGGCACTGCGGAAATTGACTGGGGTTATTTCTCGGAGCAAGACAACCGTAATATTTATCAATCAGATTCGTATGAAAATCGGTGTTATGTTTGGCAATCCTGAAACCACCACAGGCGGAAATGCCCTCAAGTTTTATTCGTCAGTTCGGATGGATATTCGGCGTATATCACAAATCAAAAAAGGCGAAGAGATTATCGGTAATCGCACCAGAGTCAAGGTAGTAAAAAACAAGATGGCGCCTCCATTTCGCCAGGCAGAATTCGACATAATGTACAACAAGGGTATTTCGCTCACTGGTGATATTCTAGACCTCGCTGTAAAGCATGAGCTAGTTGAAAAGTCTGGCCCTTGGTTTACACTTGATGAGCAAAAGTTTTCAGGTCGTGAAAGTGTCCGTAAGTATCTTGAAGAAAATCCCAAAGTCGTTGATAGACTTTCAGATAAGATTAAAGCTGCTGCCAAACAAGAAGAAAATTGACCAATCAAGAAAAGCAACACATTGTTACAGATATCCAGGCGCAGGTAAAACACCCCAATCGCTACTCTGTTTTTATTGATGGAACTTTTTGGTGTGGGCTTTCGGCGGATGCATTACTTGACAGCAAGCTGTCAAGAGGTGACACCTTATCAGCCAAAGAAGCTCAACAGTTAAAAAGAGCTGCCGAAGTCGATATGATAACCGGTCGATTATTGCAATGGTTATCTATCAGGAGGCGGAGCGAATGGGAGGTAGTGCAGTATCTGCAACGGAAAAAGATACCAAAAGACTTACAGTATAAACTCTTAGAGCAGCTCAAAGATAAGCAATTAATCGATGATCCAGCTTTTGCGAAAGCTTGGGTAGCTAGTCGGCGGTTACTCAAGTCGATTAGCCGGCGAAAACTTCAGTATGAACTACGTCAAAAAAGAGTCAGTAACGACATTATCGATGATGTGCTCCGACAAGATGAGGCCGACGAGCCGGCGGTGCTAAAAGATCTTATTTTGACCAAGCGTCAACAATCACGTTATCAGGATGAGAAAAAACTTATGCAATACTTAGCTCGTCAAGGTTTTCATTATGGCGATATAAAAACTGCCCTAGAAGAACTCTCTAGCCAATAGCTGGCTTGGCGATTGCCTGAGCTTTAACAGGTGTAGTCTGTAAAGGATCCTTGATAATTATTTGCCTATCGCTTACTTCGATGATCTGACTGCGGTCAACGCTTAATTGGCCATCGCTCAAACTTTTTAGCATGCTTTGCCCAACATAAAGCTTTTGAACATACAACGTCTCAGAATCTACCGCATAATCTACCACTTTGCCGAGTTTTTCCTTATTTTTAGTTGCGACAACCTTGCCAATAAGCTCAAAATCAATCTTTAATAGATTTTGCAGCCTTATTAAATCATTAGGTTCGGCTAATACTTCGAAATCATCAACCACAAAACCTTGCTTGATATGGTCACGAATGTCTTGGGAGAGCAGAATGAGGTGGCTTCTGTTAAACGATTCTTCACAGTGAAACCCGACAATTTTTAGATTATCTGGGTTAAAAATTGGACGATGAGCAGTTGCAATTTTACCGCCAGTTCGAAGGCTCATAACCGGCTGTTGAGTAATTGACTTTGCAACTAGTAACATGACAATAGTATAACTCGAGTTGTCGATGTAGTGCTACTGCTTGACCAGATTTAGTTCAGCATCAATACTTTAAGCTATAACATGAAAAAAAAGCTCATAACTACTACTCACACTCCAACAGAAACTGAAAAGCTTGGCTATAAGATCGGCAAGACTTTGCAGGGCAGCGAAATCATTGAGCTGATAAGTGATATTGGCGGCGGCAAAACAACTCTTGTTCGAGGCATTGTTAGCGGTGCCGGTAGTCAAGACGCTGTTGCGAGTCCCACTTTTACTATTAGCAAAACTTACAAGGCTAATAGGCTGACTTTAGTGCATTTTGATTTTTATCGTTTGCAAGACCCTGGCATCATCAGTAATGAACTCGAAGAATACCTGCAGGAAAAGGACACCGCTGTCTTAATCGAGTGGCCAAAAATAATTAATGACTTTTTACCACAAAAAAAATTACGTATTTCTATTGAGGCAATTGATGAAAATGTCCGAAAGTTTCATTTCGAATGCCCGAAGCAGTTAGAATATATCATTAAGGAGCTTGTGTGATAATACTTTGCTTAAGAACCGACACGGCCACCGCTCGACTATCTTTATATCGTAATGAACAGTTGACTGCTGAGATGTCATGGGAGGCTGGTCGTGCACTATCGTCGACGTTACATGCCAACCTCCAGCAATTACTTACAAAAGCTCAGCTGGAGCTTGATGACATAGATGCTATCGCTGTATACGAAGGCCCTGGAAGTTTTACCGGACTTAGAATTGGAGTGAGTACAGCGAATGCTTTTGCGTATGCACTTAATATCCCAATTGTTGGTGTGCGTGGTGACAACTGGATAGCTCAAGCCATTAAAAAGCTAAGCAAAGATCAGCTCCAAGTTTTTATAAAGCCCTATTACGCAGCTCCAGCCAAGACAACACAGCCACGCAAATAGTTGTATTTAAGTCATCATTTAGGTTGAGAAAACTTGACATTAAAACAGTTGTGTTTATAGTAGTAAGTGTAGTAATTTTTAACAAAAAAGGAAACAAAATGCTACCTATCTGTCTTCAGTTGAGCTGAAGCACTTTGCGAACATTAAATAATGATGTTCATTTTTCGCTGCAAAATTAGTAGCAAGAAATAAAAATAAAAAATAATATGTCACAGCCAACTCCCAGCCATCGCTATACTTCTGGACGAGGAAATTCAACTTCTCGAACCTATAATGCCGCCCGTTATCCAGCCACAACTAGAAGGCTTGAGGGTTCGGCTAGTCATGCAGTGCGACCTCGACCAGCTAGATCTATCCAGTTAATACCCCAGGGCATACAGAATATTCCTCCACCCGCGGAAGTTACTAAAACCTTTAATGATCAGGGGTTTCAGTCACCGCCAAAACCTATTGTGTCAGACGCTGCTAACCGACCATTGATACAAGATGCATTTCCCCCAGCTAAGCTGGAGAAATTAGCGAAGAAAAAACCGAAAAAATCTCAAGTTCTCAGTCGTCAAGTTGTAGAAAAACCATTTAATCCACCCGAGCAAGAGTTATTAAGCGATGTATCTTCAGTTGAGAAAACGAAACGACTGCCCCTTGTTCGACTTAAAACGGTCCTTACTTCAGTGGCTGTTCTTTTGTTGGTCGCCGGGTCGGGTAGCTTCGCAGCATTTGCTATAAATGGGTATTATGATAAGAAAGATATCGTATCATCAGAAGAGGTGCTATCAGGGTCAGTTGATAGGGTGTCATCTATTCAGACTCAGCAACAGGAGAATGTAGATGAAACACCAGTGAGCGCCGATGATATAAAAAATCATTCGGCACCAGATCGGCACCCAAACCGAGTAAGCATCGGTAGTGTTGATATTGAAGCGCGAGTAAGCGCTGCTGGCGTTAATCGCTATCAGCAGTTAATTTTGCCTGATAATATATATGATGTGAATTGGTACGAAGGTAGCCGGCTCCCCGGGCAGTCTGGCACCGTGCTACTCAGTGGCTACGTATCTGGTCCGACAGAACGTGGTTCATTTTATTATCTTCGAGCCTTACGACATGGCGACATTATCTCTATAGAGACTGGAGATGGTACGAAATATGACTATGAGATTAAACACAGAGAATTGAAGCCATACGATCAGCTTAACCTATTTGATTTACTGGTCCCATATGAAGCTGGTGGCAATTGGCTCCATGTTGTTGCGGTGGATGATCGCTATAATGTGATGACCGAAGGCTTTCAAGACCGGCTAATTATCTACGCCGAGCAAAAATAACTAAATTCTTGGTAATTTTAAAGTTAACGAGCTATAGTAAAGAACAGGAATATTTGCAAAATTCGAGAGCAATGTCCTACAGATCGTCTGATTTTATATTTATAAACGTTAATTTCAACTGAATACAATTTCATATGCGGGCTAAAGAAGTGAGAGTGATTGTCCGAACACGCTAATTGATTCAGGGATTTCATGAAAGGAATACCATGGAACTATTTACCCTACTGTTGGTAGCAGTTGGCGCTGCTGCTGGTTATGGCGGCAGTCAAGTGCTTGCTAAGAAAAAAGTCGATAACGCCAAAACCGATGCTGAAAAAGAGCTAAAAAAAGCCAAAAAAGATGCTGAGAAGGAAATCGAGCAAGCTAAAGAAGAAGCTAAAAAAATCTCGGAAGAGGCCAAGCGGGATGAAGCTGATCGTCGCAAAGAAATCAAAGCTATTGAAGAGCGTCTCGTTAAGCGAGAAGAGAACCTTGATAAAAAGCTAGATGAGCTAGATAAGCGTAACGAAAAAGTGCGCAAAGAAGAAGACGAGATTGAGGAGCTTAAAAACGAGATTCGAAAGATTCGCGAAAAACAGCAAGACAAGCTAGAGAAAATCGCAAAACTCAAGAAGTCAGAGGCGGCAGAAAAACTCATGCAAATGACAGAACGAGATATTAAGGATGACTTAAAAGGACTAATCAATAAATTGCAAAATGATGCCAAAGATCTTGCCGAAGATAAGGCAGCTGCAATTATCGTAAGTGCAATGGAGCGCATGGCTAGTGACGTTACTGCCGAACGTACGGTGACATCAGTCAAACTCGAAGACGAAGACATGAAGGGTCGAATCATCGGAAAAGAAGGACGGAATATCCAAGCATTGCAACGTGCTACCGGTGTAGACATCATGGTTGATGAGACTCCGGGCACCATTGTACTCAGTAGCTTTGATCCGGTTCGTCGTGAGGTTGCACGTGTTGCATTAGAAATGTTACTCAAAGACGGTCGAGTACACCCAGGTCGTATCGAAGAAGTTGTTGAGAAAGCTCAGAGACAAGTGCAAAAAGAAGTGGTTCGTGCTGGTGAAGATGCTGCTCGTGAAGTTGGTGTGATTGGCATACCTAAGGAAGTACTTCAATTACTTGGCGAGTTAAAGTTTCGAACCAGTTATGGACAAAACGTACTCAAGCACAGTACTGAGATGGCACACATGGCAGGCATCATTGCTGAAGAGCTTGGTGCTGATGTGAAAATAACGAAATATTCGGCATTGGTCCACGATCTTGGCAAAGCACTTACACATAAGATGGAGGGCAAGCACCATCACATTAGCGCTGAAATGCTTCGCAAGTACGGTGCACCTGAAGAAGTTGCCCATGCTGCCGAAGCTCACCACGACGATATCGAGGCGACGACACTGGAAGCAATGATTATCCGAGTCGTTGATGCAATTAGCGCATCAAGACCAGGCGCAAGAAATATTAGCGCCGAGAACTTTGTCGAGCGCATGAAAGACCTAGAAAATGTTGCAACTGGATTTAGTGGAATTGAGAAGGCTTACGCCATAAGCGCTGGTCGAGAAGTTCGAGTGTTCGTAAAGCCTGATGATATCGATGATCTCTCAGCCATTAAGCTTGCTCGTGATATTTCAAATAAGATTGAGTCGACTATGCAGTACCCCGGGACTATAAAGGTTAACGTTATACGCGAAACCCGCGCTATTGAATACGCTAAATAGTTTTGCCATTCAGTCATCTTTCTGGAAAAGTCAAAAGTTCTGCTGAACTTCCGGTATATTGCAGCGTCGAAACTTCCACTACTCACTCACTATATTACTGATGTAGTTCGGTTGCGCTACTCAGCTTTTCCTTGCTCTACGCTCACACAAAACTATTTACAGCTTGGGTGCTTTGCGACATTCGTGTTTTCAGCGTACTCATGTCTAGTGAAGTGCGGTAGAATAGGGATAGATGCGTTTTAGTGATGATGAGCACAGACAGTGGTTTAATAGTCAGCCACGTAAGCCGATGTCGGCTGCGGTGTTGTTTCAGGATACTGCCCAGCGAGTCCTGTTGCTTAAGCCGACCTACCGGGATAATTGGAGCTTGCCCGGGGGTGTCGTTAACGAGCACGAATCACCACTCGATGGTGCTGTACGTGAGGTCAAAGAAGAGCTCAGTCTTTCTATAGACCGAAGTAACCTGTTACTAAGCGCGGTTGATTATCGACCTGCTCGAGGTGACTTAGTAGACAAACTCTATTTTTATTTTTATGGTGGCGTATTGTCTAATCAGAAAATTTCCTCGATTATTCTTCAATCAGAAGAAATTGAGGAGATGCGTTTTGTGACAGTGGACGAAGCTAAAATATTGCTCAGTAAATGGACACTTCGACAAGTGTCCGTTTCGCTCCAGCAATCGGGCAAATCAGGCGTTTATCTCGAAAGAGGTGAGCTAGTAGAAGGACAGCGATGAGGCTACTATACATAGGCGACATTATGGCGCAGGCGGGTATTACTGTTGTCTCAGAGGTGCTACCTGAGCTTAAGCAGACACACCAACCAGATATTGTGGTAGCACAGGCAGAAAACGTTACCAATGGCAAGAGTATGTCACTCGACGATATGCATATGTTGCAGTCAATTGGTATAGATTTTTTTACCGGTGGAAACCATACACCAGTCAACTCAGAATTACATGATGCGCTAGCAGATGCTAATCAGCCGGTTGTAGGACCAGCTAATATGCCCTCTTGCCCGGGTGATGGTTATAAATTCTTGCAATCAAAGCTTGGTAAGGTGTTATTTATTTCATTGCTCGGTCAAACCGTTGGCAAGGAAGTGCTTATCGAAAATCCACTTTTGGTTATTGATGAAATTCTTGAAAAGACGGCAGCAGATCAGCCGATAGCGATAATCGTGAACTTTCATGGAGATTTTAGTAGCGAGAAGAGAATCATTGGTTATTATCTAGATGGGCGGGCGTCACTTGTGGTTGGCGATCACTGGCATGTGCCAACCGCCGATGCGATGGTACTCGAAAAAGGTACCGCCCATATCACTGATGTTGGTATGTGCGGCAGTCTGCATTCAAGTCTTGGTGTTACACTTGATTCCGTAGTGCCACGCTGGCGAGACGGCAAGATCACCAAGAATCTACTAGCTGGTGAGAGACCTTACCAGTTTAATGCGGTGCTAGTAGACATTGATCACTCTACTGGTCTTGCAAATTCTATTGAACAGACACAAATAATTAAGCAATAGCTTCAACGTAGCTATTTCTTACGGATGCCTGTATAAACAAAAAACCTCGTTAAAAACTTAACGAGGTTGTAGTTAATTCTGACATGGTCGGGGTGAGAGGACTTGAACCTCCGACCTCACGGTCCCAAACCGCGCGCGCTAGCCAACTGCGCCACACCCCGATGAATAGTACACATGTCTTTATTATAAAATAATAAAGACAGCTTATATTCTATCACTTTGTAGACATTTTTCCACTCCTATTGGTATACTTTAGAGATAATGGATTTTTTAGTACTTGCACTAATCGCATCTGTCGGCATCAATATTGCGATGTTTCTACCGGCATTTGCCTTTAAGACAGATAAGCTCACTGATATCTCATACGCCGTTACTTTTGCTTTTGTGGCAACTGTGGCGTTTCTTTCAAGCCGTCAAGACTTAGCGCATCTATTGCTATTAATAGCGATATTAGCATGGTCAGTTCGCTTGGGTGGCTTCTTGTTAATTCGAATCAATAAAATGGGTAAAGATTCACGATTTGACGATATGCGTGATAAGTTTTGGAGCTTTTTAAAGTTTTGGCTGTTACAGGGTGTTAGCGTCTTTGTGGTATTAGTAGCAGGCCTCCTGTTCTTTGATGTTAATCGGCCTACCTTGACAATTTTGTCGTGGGTTGGCATGGTGGTTTTCGCTATAGGTTTACTGCTCGAAGCAACCGCTGATGCGCAGAAATTCCGCTTCAAGTTCAGTGGTAAAAAAAAGAAAAATGGATGGATTGATCAAGGTGTCTGGCGGATGAGCCGCCACCCCAACTACTTAGGAGAGATGATGGTGTGGACTGGCCTGTATTTGTTTGTACTGCCATCCTTGGAAGGTCTGGCAATCGCAGGAGGTCTTATCAGTCCATTGTATATCATCGCATTACTCATGTTTGTCAGCGGTGTGCCGTTACTAGAAAAGTCTGCCGAGAAAAAATGGGGCAACAAAGATGCCTATCAGCAATATAAAAATGAAGTACCGTTACTTATACCAACACCAAAATCAATAAAACGAGCCCTTTCAGGTTAATTATCTGAAGTCAATCTATGGTTTAGTAGTGTTTAGCGTTAGTATATAAGATATGATATTGATTTTTGCAAGCCTTATGGTTATTGGCTTGATACTGGTTGTCAACCAGCTGCTTTGGCAGAGAAAGATTATTCGCGGAGAAGCGGCTCGAAAACTAGCACACATTGGCATTGGGAGCTTTATTGCAACCTGGCCGCTGTTTTTAAGTTATAGTGAAATACAAATAAGCCTTTTAGTTGGACTTGCCGGCGCAGTGATAGTAAGGCACTGGGTGATATTTCCTAGTATTTTTGATGTTAAGCGTCGCAGCGTGGGTGATGTCGCGGCACCGATCATTATACTCTTGATTGCTTTTTTAGAGCCCGCTAATACTATTTTTGCCGTGACAATACTTCATGTTGCATTCGCTGATGGTATGGCGGCGTTGATAGGCTCACGCTTTGGTCACAAAACTGCATATAACATCATGAAGCAGAAGAAAACTCTAGTCGGTACCATGACATTCTATGTTTCTTCGTTAATGATTATGACTGCTGCTGCTATATTCCGTCCTAGCATAGACCCTTCTGAAGTGCTGCTTTATATTGTTGTGATACCGCTAGCTACTACAGTGGTCGAGAATGTTTCGCCTCGAGGCCTTGATAATATATCGGTGCCGGCTGTGGTTATTGGACTGTTGTTGCTATTTAGCTAAGCTTTTTGAGATTTCAATTTTTTGCGTGCTTTGCGGTTTTGCCATGCACCGTGCGCTCTGAGCGCATTGACAATCACGATAATATCGACGATTTCTTGTATGAACGCACCAGCTAGTGGACTGAATCGTCCTGTCCAGAAAATTGCCATTAGGCCAACACTGATGAATATTCCAATTAGTATACTTTGTCGAGCAATAGCAAAGGTTCGCTGAGCTATCTCTACGCTATCGGCCACTTTACTGATGCTGTCTTGCATGATGACAATATCAGCAGATTCACTGGCAGCGGTCGAGCCACGAGCGCCAAGAGCGATGCCGACGTCGGCACTAGTAAGCACTGGGGCGTCGTTGACACCGTCACCAACAAAGCCTACTGGCTTGTGTTTCACGCGCTCAATAGCAAGGATTTTGTCGGCAGGCAAGCAGTCTGCCTGCACGTCTGTGATGCCAAGCTTCTTGGCGATTTTTTGCGCTACAGCGCTTGAATCACCGGTTACCATCAGGGTGTGTTTGATGCCAGCTTTCTTGAGCCGTTTTAGCATCGATCCGGCATCCTCACGGGTAGTATCAGAGAAGCTTATGCTACCGGCTAGTTGGTTGTCGTACGCTACATAGGTAGTTGTTTCATCAATTTTTTCGTTAGTTTTTCTCGGCACAT
>SLHW01000045.1 GCA_007135955.1 Candidatus Saccharimonadota bacterium | reverse complement strand
TTGGGGTTGTTGGTGTATGCCATATACATAGCTTGTTCTCCTTAGAAGGTGTTGCCAAGCTATTGAACCATTACGGGTTGTTGAAAGTGGCGGTAACTTAGTATGAAAACATTGACAAATGGTAACAATAATAGTAATATATTGTTGTTAAGCTTTACAAAAATTAAATTAGATTATAAGGAAAAGGCAGATGAGTAAAGAGCAAGTGCCCGTATTCACCCGCGAATTAGGGCCCGAGACAATGCAACCTTCAGCTGAAGCACAAGCACAAGCAGAGAGCTTACTAGAACGCACTCTAGAGGGTCTCCATATTCAAGAAGATGGATATGAAGACATAGCAAGGGCCCTGTATGTGATTCTTGATCCAGAAGACATTAATCCTAGTCTTCTAGATGAATTCAAGATTCACGTAGATAATTTCGATTTATTGCATCGCCCGCTAAGCCCACCCGAAGAGCTCAAGGAGCTATCAGCATATGTTGATGTTTTTAGTTTGTTGTCAATGAAGGAGTCATTCGAGCTACTTCGTGACTGCAAAAAGCTTAAAGACAGAGAAGAAGTGTTTATGTTGTCGATGCAAGATGTTACAAAATACGCTGATCGGCAACGTCAGACAATACTTGGGGTTCGTGAAGCCGCTAAGCAGCAAAAGAGTAATAGTCTAGCCGATGTTCAGACTGCAGAGGTGATTGCCTCTACGCTCGATACAAGTTCCGATAATTTAAGTGATTTCGATGCAACAAGAGGCGAATATCAATATGCGAACAGTGTCATATCCGATTCTGATCCGAGGGCCGTGGGTATTCTCAGTAGAGATATCGAAGACCCTCGTAGGCCACTACAGGTAAAATGGCAGGAAGTTATTGAAGAAAAGATAGATCAGCTTTCAAAAGACGCAGCGCGTGAAGAAACCATGCGTAAAAATGCAGCCA
Organism: Candidatus Saccharimonadota bacterium; assembly: GCA_007135955.1. GTDB lineage: Bacteria > Patescibacteriota > Saccharimonadia > Saccharimonadales > SLHW01 > SLHW01. Next base: position 2,093 of record SLHW01000045.1, on the reverse strand, counting down.
GACTTAGCGACGACATTCTTGATAAAGCGATAGATGAAGTGATGGCCGAAGAGCTTGTTGAGGCTTTTGATGAAGAGCAAATAAATGCACTAGCCACAGACATACTGGACGATAAAGAGAAATATCCTTTGCCAAAAACACTAATGAAAGTTGAGCATGAAGATCCTGAGCTTTTTGAGGTCTGCAAAATGTATATAGATGAACTCAAGGCTCTAGGGCTGGGCGGTAGCTTCGTTGACTATGACACACTGACCGTACAAGAACTCGAACAGTTCCATACTAGCGCTAAAGAAATTATTCTTGCAGTCAAAGAGGCTAAGGAAAACAATGAGCTATCAGCATTATTAGTTGGTAGAATCGTTATGGATTACGGACAGGCAGTCATCAGACAGGCGTATGCAAAAAACGGAGAAGAAGCTCGCAATGACCCAGTTGTTAAATGGATAAACGAAAAAGTCAGAGCCTATGACGATGGTACTCGCTACCACACTGGACGCTTGCCCAAAGTAGACACGTTGAAGGACTTGTCAAAATACACCAAAGAAGTGGTGCAGCCTAAGATTGCAGCCACTCAAGTAGAGCCTGGTTTAGATATGACCAGCACGACTAGGCTTCAAGAAAAAGCAGGGTTAACAGAAGAACAAGCTATCGTTACTAAAATGCTCGCAATGGACGCACTGGTAAATGTGCTGGGGGAAAGAACAGCACCAGCCCTCAAGCGCGCACAGGAGCGATCTATAAAGCTCCTTGATTTTGTAAGCTCAAATAGCCGCCTAATAAAAACCGCAGACATGCCGAGAGATATCAAGAAGAAATTAGAGTGGATTTCTGTAGCTGCAGGCCGAAAAAAAGACCGTATTGCGTCGACGCAAGTTGTTGCAATGAACGAAACAAACATTATCGAGGTACTCAACTACATTAGTGAACTTAAGGTTCCATCTGCTATTCGCAGTTAATCTAGGAGAGTGCTAAGGTGGATTGGATGGAAAAGGAGCCAGAGGGGCACTACCGAGGAGATGTACTCCGTGAACACCAACGAACGGTGTTTGATGACACTGTTGAATTCTTCAAAGCTGAAGAAAATAACTCTGGCTATATCGAGCTACCTACCGGCACTGGAAAAACTGTATTGTTTGTCGAGTTCAGTAAGCACGTACTCGAATCCGGCCTGCTAAAAGAGCAAGATTTGCCAGAAAAAATACTCGTTGTAGTTCCTCGAGTGAACCTCCTCCATCAAACAAGCGGTGAGCGATACGAACGTAGAGGCTTCAGTCACTTTGCAAAAAATATTCCCGTGTCTCTTTACTATGGCGAAAAACAAGATACCGATGGAGACATAGTCATCACCACGTACCAATCGCTGGCTAAAATGTTCGAAGCAAAGGAGTGGTTAGAAGAAGAAGAACGCCTAAACAAGAAAGAAATGTCTCTCGTGCCCTCAATAGACAAACAAATATACGATCGGCTAAAGTTTAAGAAGATGACAGAAAGTATAGATGGCTTTGGGCTCATAATTTTTGACGAGGCTCATCACCTTTTTGGACAGAAGAAGCGTGAGCTTTTTAACCGGTTACCGGAGGCCATTCAAAAACTAGGGCTTACAGCTACTCCAGAGACAATCGAAGACAGTCTAGATTCTGTCTTTAGCGAGAGAATACACGAAATGTCCTTAGAAGAGGCGATCGACTTAGAAATTTTAAGTCCAGTGAAGCTCTACGCCATCAGCTCTACTGCGAAGGTTGATCAACTTGAACTTGATAGCCAGGGCGACTATACGGAAGAATCACTCCAAGACCTTATTAATGATGACGAGAGGAATAAAATCATCCTTGATACAGCGGCAGAATTTGTTGAATCTGGGCTACAGGGAGTCGTCAGTTGTGTTAGAGGCCAGGACGTACTGCATGCTCGTGATACGGCTGAGCTACTCTCAAGAGTTAAGATAACCCTGCCTGACGGCAGTACCAGATTTATGAGTGCGGCCTGGGTTGGCGGCATTCGCAAAGAAGCAGAAAACGAGCAAATACTACATGACTTTGAAAAAGGATTTTATGATGTACTTACGTATGTAGACACTCTTGGCGAGGGATGGG
>SLHW01000037.1 GCA_007135955.1 Candidatus Saccharimonadota bacterium | reverse complement strand
CAGCGCAAAGTCCCAAATACCATAGTCGCCATCAGGGATGGTGTTGGGGTTGGTAAACGGGTTACTCTCGACGTAGCTTTGGAGGACGGGAGAGCCGAGGCCAGCGGGGTCAGGGTCGTCTGGGCTGGCGGCAATGAGTGAGCCGTTAGGAATGGAGGGGTTGTTGTGGAAGGCGATGGGGTCTTGACTAAGAGCACTGACGAAAGTGACATGATCGCCGTCACCATGACCTAGTACCAACGTGCCGTCGTTGCTAGTGAAGGTGGCGGCATATCCCCAGCCAGGCACTGTAATGTTGCTATTGGTAATAGTATCCCAGTTGGCAGGGTTAGGGTCGGATGAGTCGACGAAGGTGATACTGTCACCGCCCTGATGCATCAGTACAAGAACCTCATCATCACCTGTAAAGGTAGCGTCACGGCCGGTACCAGGTAAATTGATGTTGCTATTCGTGACGATGTCCCAATTAGCAGGGTTAGGGTCGGAGGAATCGACGAAGGAAACATAGTCACCGTCAAAATCAAAGTTTGTCAGCACTAAGACAGTATCGTCACTGGTGAAGGTGGCAGCGTAAGCAGTACCAGGTAATACAATGTTGCTATTGGTAATAGTATCCCAGTTGGCAGGGTTAGGGTCGGATGAGTCGACGAAGGTGACGTTGTTGTCAGCAACATGCACTAGCACTAAAACACTATCATCACTCGTGAAGGTAGCAGCATAAGAAGTTTGCGATAATACTATGTTGCTATTAGTAATAGTATCCCAGTTGGCAGGGTTAGGGTCGGAGGAATCGATGAAGGTTACATTGTTATTGCCGAAGTGCGCCAATACCAGAATACTTTCATCACTAGTGAAGGTTGCGTCGCGGGCAGTGCCGGGTAGAGTAATGTTGCTGTTGGTGATGGTTGTCCAGTTGGCAGGGTTAGGGTCGGACGAGTCGACGAAGGTGATATTTTCACAATCATCGTGTGCCAATACCAAAACAGTACCGTCACTGGTGAAGGTCGCACCATAAGCAGTACCAGGCAGTGTAATGTTGCTATTGGTAATAGTATCCCAGTTGGCAGGGTTAGGGTCGGATGAGTCGACGAAGGTGAGGCCAGAAAATTCATGCGTAAGCACCAACACGCTATCATCTGCATTGAAGGTGGCAGAATAGACAGTATCTGAGATACTAATATTGCTATTTGAAATAGCACTCCAATCTTCAACTTCTTTTATTTCTAATACATCCTCATATTCCTCCCCTTCTGAAAAGTCGAGACTACAAAAAGCATCGGGTTCGAGCTCGGCGTATTGGAGTTTGAAGTTTGTTCCAGGGCCAAGCTCACCAAGGTCGGCAGATAGGCTCGCTCGTAAGCGGAATGGCGTGCCTTCGGCTGGGGCTTCAACTGGCGCGTCTTGAGAAGCTAACGATGCTCCTATTTCTGCGATACGTAGATTAAAGAAGATTGAAATATATGGATCGCCTGCATGAGCAATCACAAAATATGAATCGTCTGGAGAAAACGCCACGCCATAGCCATTATCCTCGGGTAAATCGTTAGAATCGAAAATATCAAGTTTGGTAAATGTGTCCGTAAGGTTATCTATCTCATACATCGTGAAATAGGGTGAATCAAAGTGAGACACTATTAAATATTTTCCATTTGTAGAAAATGCTACTCCAGTGCCATTGAAAGGAGGCAGCGGATCAGGATCGTCTATTTTTGTGAAAGTTTCGCTCGATATATCAACCGAATATATTGTTACAAACTGAGAAACACCATTCCCAACCGCCATATATTGACCGTCAGGACTAAAGCCTACTGAAAAACCTACTTCAGGTGGCAGTTCAGAGAAATTCGCTGGTGATACTAGCGTAAGGTTGTTAGTCGAACTATCTAATTCGTATACTGATACATAGGATGTGTCCGCATGAGCATATGCAATATAGTCTCCAGAGGGGTGAAATGCGGCTCCGTATGCAATGTTTTCAGGCAGCGTGCTTGGATTTCCAAGGCGCGAAAACTCGACGCTGCCATAATCAACTTCATACACTGAAATAAATGGAGATACGTGGTGACCCGTTGCTAGATAACTTCCATCAGGACTAAAATCTAATGACCTAACAATGCCGGTTGGTAGAGTATCAATGTTTGTGTCAGGTATTTTGCTAAATGTGCCTGCACTAGAGTCAACTTCATAAACCGTCATAAAGGGTGAAAACTGGTGCCCAACGACCATTAATGAATCATCTGGAGAAAACTTAACATCAAAACTGACACCATCTGGCAAAGTGTCAATATTTGTGTCAGGTATTTTGCTAAATGTGCCGGTGCCCGGGTCAACTTCGTAGATTGTTATAAAAGGCGTAACCTCATGTGTCACCGCCATAAATTCTCCGCTATTACTAAACGTAGTTCCGAAAGCGTTATTTGGTGGTGTGTCATCTGGGTCCTCTAGTTTGAGATATTCATCGCTTGGATCTGAAGCATTCTCATTCTCAAACCACCTATAACTACTCTGTTCGAGCTCGACGGCGGAGGTATATGTAAGATCAACGTATACACTGGCGACGCGGATTTGATCTGCTCGACCGGCAGGGTTACCACCACCAACAACATTACGCACAAGTCGGGCCTGGAGGCTATCAATATCGCTTTGGGTCCAGCTGCCTGTCACTGTGTATTCGAGCCAAGAATACGAGCCACCAGTCGGCGTGACAGTCGTACCACTCTGAAGTGTGCCGTTAATACGGACATTGAGTGTGAGCGTATCAGCCCCACTTCCCTGCGCCACAGTATTGGCATAGACACGGAGGCGAATTTGCGTAGCTTCATCGATATTGGCCTGATTGGTAAGGCCAAATTCAACGGTCCGGGTGTTATTGGTTTGGTCGGTCGCAATATAACTATTGGTATCTGGAGAAGAGCCGTCATTAACGGCACCACAGGCACCGGTACAACCACTGCTGCCGACGATGGTGGGCCAATCGTTGGTGATGTTGGCATTTGGGATGAGCTCAGCGCTCGCGGCTTGAATGCCAACCGCGAGAAATGGCACCAGTGCAATAGCAGCAAGTAGCCCGCCGAGACTTGGGAAGAAGT
>SLHW01000018.1 GCA_007135955.1 Candidatus Saccharimonadota bacterium | reverse complement strand
TGCCCATTGGGCCAGCTGACTGCATAAAATTAACGGTAACGCCATGCTGATTAGCTGAAGCATGTGTTACGTCGGTGTATAAAATTCGAGCATCTTGCGGTAACACAAACGCACCAGCCTGTTGAAGTTCATCTATAAAATCTTGAGTTCGTGATTCTTCTTTACTGTAGCCTGCAAGCTGCCATAAACTACCAGCTTTTTCTTCTGTTAAGTCAAAATGACTGATTATAAGTAAGAGTACTTCTTCCGGGGGTCGGGCTTCACCATTCTCATAGCGAGCAAATTCTTCGACATCGATTTCAACTGAACCAGACACTTCAGCAATAGACTGACGATGCTTTAATCGAATTTTTTGTAATTCGCTACCAAGCGCTTGAAAATATTTTTGTTGCGAGTGATCACCCATATCCACTGTATATGTTACGCCTAGCTTAGATATTATGCAATGGTCTTTTTTATAATGATTATGACTGTAACTTATCTGTAAATCAGCTATAATCTCTAGTAATGTACGTACTCGAAAACGTTCCATTGGCAGGCTACAGCACTATGCGAGTTGGTGGTACTGCTCGATATTTGGCTGAAATAAGTAGTGATTTAGAAATATCCAAAGCAGTCGACTTTGCAGAACAACATCAGATTCCGGTATTGATGGTAGGAGATGGCAGTAACATTATCTGGCGAGACGAAGGCTTCGAGGGCTTACTGTTAGTCAATAAAATCAAACGGTTTGATATATCGTCATTTGACGATGACACCGCCTACGTAACGGTTGGCGCAGGTGAAAAATGGGACAAAGTCGTCAAGCGAACGGTTGCTAAGGGTTTAAGCGGCATCGAACAGCTATCTTTGATTCCCGGAACGACAGGAGCTACACCAGTCCAAAATGTAGGCGCCTATGGTCAGGAAATCAGCAATGTGCTCATGACACTGCAGGCCTATGATTTACACGAGCGAAAATTAGTAACTATCAAAGGATCAGATTGTGAGTTTGGCTACCGAACAAGCCGATTTAAGACAACCGATCGTGACCGCTTCCTAATTACCTCTTTGTCGATGATACTTTCCAAACGACCACCCGTTCCACCGTTTTACCATTCAGTAGAATACTATTTAAAAGAGCATGGCATCAATGATATAAGTCCGCAAAATATCCGCAAGGCAGTCATAGCTATTAGACAAGCGAAATTACCCGATCCAAAATATGTCAGTAATACTGGTTCGTTTTTTAAAAACCCGATTATTGAGCGTTCTCGCCTACCGCAACTTACTGCAGACTATCCTGACATCGCTTACTGGGAAGTTGATGACTACAAAGTAAAACTATCTGCTGCTTGGCTCATTGAAAATGCTGGCTTCAAAGGGATGCATGACAAAGAAACTGGCATGGCAACATGGCCATCACAACCACTAGTACTCGTCAATGAATCGGCTACAAGTGCCGATCAGGTTCTGGCGTTTCGCGATAAGGTGGCGACTGCCGTGCAAGAAAAATTTCAAGTCGAACTTGAACAAGAGCCCGAACTTTTGCCATAGCAGAATCTCCTTATGGTTGACTGAGGAATATCAACTATACTAAACAGATGGCACAATACGAACATGACCCCCAGCTATTTGCAAACTTAGCCGAGCAAGATGATGGTACTCTATATGATCGTTATGCAAGAATTTACCAAAGAACACAAGTATTCATGGAGAAAACTATCGCTGCTGCTGAAGCAATACGACACCTATCCTCAACCGACCCTATCCCTAGAGCTCATTTCAGCCAAGCTGAAAGAAGCTCTGATTTACTGGAACAAGCAACACTGGACATTATCGAGGCAATAATTTACAGCAGGAATTTTAATTTTATACATAAAATGGCTTTGACGCATCAAGTTCTGGTAGAGGACTCGCTGGCACGCGAAAACACCTATCGCTTTAATTATGAGAGTTTTGATCCCGTAACAATTGAAAAGGCAGATTTCTACAAAGGAGAATCAGTCCATTTTGCAATATACCGAGATGTTTTCGACACAGCAAAAGGAAGCGAAGGAGATAAGTTAGAAAGTGTTGCCTCTCAAATGTGCTTTGAGCATTCAACCTACACGAAAACTGAATTCCAACTATTTGTAGGTCGTCTAGTAATTGAATAAGGGCTACTTAGATTTTATTGAAGGACGATGGAAGCGGGTAGTGATTAGCTAATTCGCTAACATGCTGGCCGATAAGTGCTAGTTTTTGTTCATCATTACGGTGCTGCAGAGCAGTTTGTATAAGTTCTGCAACTTGCGCCATGTCATCTTCCTTCATGCCGCGAGATGTTATAGCGGGAGTACCGAGTCGTAACCCACTTGGTCGAAATGGTGGCAACGGATCATCTGGCACAGCGTTTTTATTCATGATGAGTCCAATTTTTTCTAAGGCTTTTTCTGCCTCGTTGCCATCAATATCAAACGACTCTTTTACATTGACTAGTATCAAATGATTGTCTGTGCCACCAGTTACAAGCTGAAAATTACGCTGAAGCAACTCATCAGCTAGTCGCTTAGCGTTAGCAACAACCTGGCCTGCGTACGCTTGAAACTCAGGTTGCTGTGCCTCATAAAATGCTACGGCTTTGCCAGCAACTGCGTGCATCTGTGGCCCGCCTTGTATACCTGGAAACACTGTCCGATCGATAATAGTTGGTAGGTTTTCGACTGTTTTTTCTGGTTTTTTAAGTGGGTTACCGACTGTGCCCTTGCTCAAAATCATGCCACCTCGTGGACCGCGTAGAGTTTTGTGAGTGGTCGTCGTCATGACGTGAAATCCATAATCAAATGGATTCTTGAGCGCTTTACCGGCTATCAATCCAGCTATATGCGCCATGTCTGCCATGAGGACCGCGTCAACTTCTCGCCCAATTTCGGAAAATTTAGCATAGTCAAGCTCACGCGGGTAGGCGCTAAAGCCGGCCAAGATAATCTTGGGTTTGTGTTTCTTTGCTAATGCGCGAAGTTGCTCGTAGTCTATCTCACCAGTTGTCGTGTCTTTCATGCCATAACGCACAAAGTTATATTGACGAGCCAATACAGTTACTGGATGGCCATGTGTTAGATGCCCGCCATGACCTAGGTCCATGGCCAGCACCGTATCGCCAGGATCGAGCCAGGCATGATAGACCGCCTCATTTGCCTGGGCACCGCTATGTGGCTGAACATTGACGTGATCACAATTAAACAGTTCTTTTGCACGCTCAATAGCTAGTGATT
>SLHW01000060.1 GCA_007135955.1 Candidatus Saccharimonadota bacterium | reverse complement strand
GAGGCGGTTGCCTATACGTGGTGGGGGTTGGCTGGGCTTTTTATTGTCTTAGGTGAGCAGCCTAAAAAGAAGAAATCGAAACGTCACTAGCCATGGAAGTACTCAAATCACCCGGCTCATTTGATGATTTTAGCGAAGACCTACCAAGCCAGGTTAGCCAGGAGCGAGCAGTGCAGCTCTATGGTGTGTGTCTAGAGTTATATCGACGTGAGCTGGTTAAGCAGCTACATATAACGGAAGAGCAACTTGAAAGTCTCCAGGCTCCAACAAAGCCCCAGAACGATTAGCAATAAGCCACACGAGATTGTGGTTAGTTTTTTATTTCGACACCACCAAACATGCAGGTGCCGGATATTTCAAGGACAGGTGGATTTTTTCCAGTAGGTTTACTCGTGCTATCCTCCCAGCCGCCAAATAGCGGAAAGCCACTGGTGCGCACTTCCCACTCTTTTGGGACGCGTAGCTCTATGCCGCCGAATGCTACGAATATCTCTAAGCGTGCCCGGTCGCCTTTGATGGTGGCTTCGCGTAAATCAAGCTCTACGCCACCGAACGCCACATTAATTTTACCCCCCTGGTAGTCGTCTGATGTGTTGGTTGATTCAACACCGGAAAATGCCAAAGAGATGTCAGACGATGAATCATTCACTTTTTGCGAACGACCAAAACCACCATGAATTACAAACGACAATCCGGCGACAATCAATGCGGTCGGCCAGATAACCTGCCAGACACTCACATCAATTACCTCAAGATTTTGTAGAAGTAGCAACGCACCAGCAGAAATAATAAATAATGGCCACAGTGGCATCCGCGGATTGCTGTATATACTGATCAGTCCGGCTAAGATTATAAGTGCTGGCCACCAATTACTAAAAAAATCACCAAAACTCCAAACACCAACCCCGTCTAGCAAAAACCCTACACCCAAGAACACGATAGCTCCACCAAATAGCAACTTAGGCAGTGACCGAGACATGATAAGATTCTCCAATGATTTCATTTATTACTGAATCATAGTATAGCAATAGAGAATAAAAACGTGTGTGCTCATAGTCATGTAAATTGACAGATTTTTCTCATGCAAAACAGGCATCTTATACCGTAGCGCAGTAATCAGGCGCTCGAAACACCATGCATAAAAACCCCACTATCCAAATTAGCCATTAATCACTACAGTAACAGATAAAAAGTTGCAAAAAAATTCTCTCCCTTATATATCTATAGATAAGTAAAAAATATTGGTGGGTGAGAGGCGAGACGTTACCGTGCAACGAACTCAGTATCCAGCGAAAAAACAGTCACTTACTCGTTCACAAACTATGCTTCTGCTGTTGCTACAAAAGTTTCGTTTTTTAACGACTGATCTTGCAGCTGCAGTAGCATCAAAGGATCGATCAACGTTGTATGAACGGTTTGCGTTACTCGTTAGTCGAGGTTACGTAGTAAAGCGTTACGACTCGTCATATCGTCTTGCGCAAAAAGCAGCCCGCTACAGTCTATCGGTTGCTGGTATTGCTTATTTACGAAAACATACCAAGCTCCCAGAAAGCAGCTTACGTCGTCATTATGGCAATCAAGCAGCCGAAGAAGGGCTGGTCGACGCACACATACAAGCTGTTGAGCGCTACCTGCTTCTTCAGCAAGCGCTGCCACACCATAATCTATTTACAAACTATGAACTCACCAAAGACGAGGCTATCCGGCCTTTTCCGCATGTCTATGCGCAACCGAAGAGTCAAGACGGCACTCGTTACTTCCTTGACTATTTCCCACCATTTACCGCCTCCTGGTTGCTTAGGCGCCGACTGTCGCAACACCAGACAGCTGAAGAGGATGACGACGTATATATCTACCCACATGTTTTGCTGGTAGCCGGCAATCAAAGCACCGAGCGACGATTATTCAGGTTGAGCGAGCCAATGATTCAGGATTTTCGATTGTATATCACCTGCGACGAACTACTACATGACCCAAGCTGCACACGCCCCTGGATTGATGTTAATGAATCAGATAGCGATGAATATCTTCGAATTAGCCTTTCTTAAACAACTCAACTATCTAGACAAGCATAAAACGCTTTTGCTACTATAGAAATGTCGTTATTTGTAGAAACAGCAAAAATCAGCAACCCTACAATACACAAGAGAGACAATAACAAAAAGAGAGATCAATGAGGGAACTAATTACCTATTGGATAGCACAGTCGATGGATCAGTCACTGGTTCTGGCTGGCCGTGCTCCCGGGAAAGGTCCAATCGGGGACTAGCTCATGATACGGGCCTGCGAAACAGCTAACGAGCAGTCTCCCATATATCATCGAGCGCCACCAGAACAATTAGCGTCCAGCCAAACCCACGGCTGCTTTAGTGATATCGATCATAAGGTGCCCCGTAGCATTCTTCACAGCTCGCCTATTCCTCTAGCAGGCTATGGCCGAGTCATACTACAAAAGTACATCTACTCTCCACTTAACGAAGAGCAGCTCTGTCGTAGTGACCATGAAGCCAAAAATCAGCTTGAGGCAGAAACCGGAGAGCTATTTTACCCACCACCATCACTAGAAGTAATGGTGCACGCACTCAGGCAACACTACAAAGATTCTGGTAAAAACATGCCTCGCTCACTCCGAAAAGCGATGAAGGTGTACGACACGATTACCGACGAGCGCCAGCTGATAGCTCACGCTGATGAACGTATCAAAAGGGAGTACGCCGCATGATCGCACGATGTGAGCAAGCAAGCCAAGCCTGTTTTTTGTATGGATATACACCACCAGAAGAACTGCAGTCAGTTCAATCGCACGGATGCTTTAAGGATGAAGATCACATTGTACCTAAGCGGCTAATAAGGCGACATCCAGAAACGGCAATGGATCGCTTGCATAATGATTACATTTTACGGTCACCTGACAATATTCGCCTTGTTTGCCGAGAAGAGCATGAGCGCCGTAATAAGTTCGAAGAACGTAGCGGAGACTTGATGTTTGAGGTGCCTTCACTGCAAAGAATGGCTCAAATTTTGCTACGCAATATCGAAGACGGAGAAATCACCCTTCCAAGAAAGCAATCACCAAAATACCGTACCCCAGAAGCTATCCTTGCAGATATCCACGCGCTCGAACAGATTACCGATGATCAGCTGATCTATCGCGCTGCCCAACATGTTTTCGCCGCTAGACAATCGGCGTAATTTTGATAACAAAAGCTACAATATCTTGGCTTTACTACTATAATCATAGAATGGAAACACCATTTATATACCACGACCACGATATCGCTGAGCTTGAAGCACGCGTACTAAGCGACAGCCTAGCACCAG
>SLHW01000051.1 GCA_007135955.1 Candidatus Saccharimonadota bacterium | reverse complement strand
TTTTTGAGGAGAATTGTGTTGGTGTTTCTTTATGGAACAACGGCTTGCGAGAAGCCGTTGTTACAGATGCGTTTTTGTTTTTGAGCACTTTTTTTATTCATAAGTGCTACCCCTATAATATGCATCACGGCACTAATTGTCAACATGTTTGTGGTTGATTTTTATAATTTATTTATTCAGCAAGAATTTTACATCTTATAGCGTAGGATTTTTACCTATACGGCCCTGTATCTAGTACGCTTTACGTAAATGATATGAATGTAAATTGTATGTTGATGTTGATCGATAATTTTATCACCGATATGCGTACTCAGCTAAACTTTGGATACATTTTTATGACGTGCATAGTAAGGGTATTGGTTAGTCGTTTCAGGGTTTGGTGCCAATTATGTTATGCGCAATGCGTATTTGAGGACTTTCGATTGAGGGGCGCTTCATTAATTCATAAGAATAGTAAGAGTTAAGTATAAATATGGCTTGGTTTCTTAATCGTGCTTAGCCTTAGAGTTTGCCAATAAGGTGATATTAGTTAGTTAAGTGCCGGAAAAGTATCCTCAATGGGTGAATTTACGCGCTAGCTGGATAATACTAGTGGTTATTTTTTAAGATAAGACAGTACAACGAGAGACGCTGGTTAAATATTGCCTCACATAAATTAAGGTATAGCCTTATTTAAAACGCAGGCAATCTTAGCTTGTTGGTGGTGCCCTTTATCGTTTTGACTAGTGCTATCAATATGAAAATACGAAAACTATTTTCACTAGACAAAAGCACTATAAAAATACAAATACAAACTTTTTCAATAAAGAGCTAAAAATGTAGCTAGAATAAGCTAAGCGAAATATCCCATGCATTCTGGGTGGGTCAGCGAGAATGATTTTGTTTATTAAAAATCTGAACTTTTGCCAGCGACTATATTTATAAATATTGGTTCAATTTTTCTGTAGAGTCGACAGAATCATTGTTCTGTCGAGACACGATCTACGCAGCAATAGCTTCAGTATAGTTTGTGTCAATAAGGCAAAAACCAGCAACGGCATTCTAGCTATCAAAAACAATGATCTCCGCTCGATTATTTACAGCCACTGGCTAGACCGGATTACTTACATATAAGCTACAATAACTCATTTATTAGACTAAAAAATAAACTGACTTACTTGAAGAAATTGGTGTAGCGGCAGCATAATTACAGCGAGTTACTTACTGAACATTAAGCAAATTAACGTTATGAAAAAAACATCAATAAATTAGTGAAATAATTCAACATTGTATACGATCTAACTGATTAATGAAGTTATTTATACAACTAAAACGATTGACAATATTGAATACATTTGCTATATTGAGGCCATCGTAAGCAAAACAAAAAACTCAAAAAATACAAACTTAAACCGTGCTTACGTAAGTCATCAACGAGCGCTTCATGCGCTCGATATCGCTCTCAGTAAAGAGAGCGGTCAGTCAAAGCCAAGTTAGGCAAGGTAAGCGCTAGATAATCTACATTTAATTGAGCGGATTTACCTCCTAACAACCAGCTGAACAGGCGCCTACCTAGGTGCCTGTTCTTGGTTTGGTGGCTATCAATTTTTATAGCTATTGAACACAATGCTTCACTGTACCTATGGTTGTATGAGTAATAATTGTTATACAATAGCTATCAGTAAGAAATGAGATCTAGATGCGAGAAATAAATGATCAAAACACAGCCTGGCAGAGACGAATTGTAGTGCGGATAGTTCAAATACTGATAACTGCTACGTTGCTTGGTCTTTTTTTGTTTTTTACGCAACCCGATACATTGCCAATCATAGGACTGTTAGTGCCTTTTGTACTGCTATACACCTTGATTTTTCAGATACTACTATTTGTTGTACGGCGTTCAGCACCAAAAGCGACACCCAAACAGCTATCGCTTGCTGCAATAATTAGTGCTTTGCCAGTCATTATGTTGGTGTTGAGTTCGCTCAACCAGTTATCAGGGATAGATATAGTTGTCGTGCTGTTTTTTGCTATCGGTATCTATGTTTATTTACAGTATTTTAATCTATCTCCAAAACAATAATTTTTGAAAATTTTAACCAACAGAGGTCTGTTATACTGTTCTAAAGATGGATGAAAATCACGAAATCTTACCATCACCGCAAACTAAATCGCCAGAGGCAACTAATCAACAGCAAGAATTAGCTCCTCGGGGTTTGCATTCCAGTGCCGTAGAATCTGAGCGGATTGCTGGCAAGGCCATGGAGACTCCTGCTCATGCGCCTCCGGCTTCACAGCAGGGGGCTCACATGGCAACTGGGCAGTCACAGTCTGTCTCAACTGGCGCGATGCCGCCCGTGCAGCCTCAACAGCACGCTACCCAGGTAGCTGTTGATGATTTTATGACCGGACTTCCACAGATAGCCGATGATATTGATCTTATAGAAAAAGAATGGGTCAATAAGACGAAGGACATCGTTCAACAGACAAAAGACGATCCCTATAATCAAAACCGGCAAATTGTTCGACTAAGGGCAGACTATATGAAGAAACGCTATAACAAGGATATCAAATTAGCTAAATAATAATGGGAACAATACTTATATCACTAGCTGTACTACTTATGTTAGGTGCGATAACTGCGCCAATAGTGTATCTTCAGGTGCGCAAAACCTTTCGAGAACAAAAGAATTTTGAGCGAGGATTAAAGATGGTGCCGCTGCTTATTCAGTTGCCGCCTTCGAGTGATGACATGGACGACACCAATCGAGATTCCAGAGATGTAGTAGATGAAAATGTATCAAAAGCTCAGATACTCTACGGCATATTATCGAGCATATTTAAAAAAGGTCTAAAAGGGAAGTTTTATGGGCAGAGGCACCTCTCACTCGAAATAGTAGCTGTCAAGGGTTCAATCCAGTTTTATGCAGCAGTACCTATCGCCTTGGTAGATGTTGTTAAGCAGGCGGTTGTTAGCGCTTATCCGTCTGCTCGACTCGAAGAAATTGAAGAACACAATATATTCAACCAGTCTGGAAAATTATCTGGAACCGCAGGCGGAGAAATGACACTCAAAGAGCATTACGCATACCCGATTGCGACTTATCAAGATATAAAAAGGGATCCAATTCAGTCGATGCTCAATGCACTTTCAACTCTTGAGCAAGAAGATGGTGCCGGCATACAGATATTGCTTAGACCAGCACCAAAAGAGTGGCGGAGCAATGCGTCAAGCATCGCTGCGAGTAAGCGTAAAGGTAAAAAAGACCGCAAAGGTCTTGAGGCGGGTTTTTATTGGCTGCAACAGGTTTTTTCAGCGCTTACCACACCACCAGAGGAAAAGAAGGGCGGAGACAGCTCAGATTCTAACCTCTCACCGATGGATCAGAATATTCTCAACTCTATCGACGAAAAAACTAGCAATCCAGGCTTTGAAACGTTGATTCGTGTCGTCGCTTCTAGTAATACGTCAGAGCGCTCACAGTCAATAATAAGTAATATATCAGCAGCTTTTTCACTCTTTGATGCTCCTGGCAGAAATGGTTTTTACTTCACGCCGGCAAAAGACATGGAAAGTTTTGTAACCGCCTATATACTCCGTATTTTTCCGCAGGCATACAACAAGAATATTCTCAATACTATTGAGTTGGCAACACTGTATCATTTTCCTGACCAGAAAAACATTCCGACTTCTCAGCTGGAGCGTCAACACTCTAAGCAGGTGGACGGTCCACGCAATATGGGAGAAGAAGGTTTTCTGCTTGGTTATAACGTATTTCGAGGCAATAAAAAGCCAATTCGGATTGCACAAGAAGACAGAGCTCGTCACATGTATGTTGTTGGGCAAACAGGTGTTGGTAAATCACAGTTTCTCGAGAACCTTGCCCTGCAGGATATGATTGATGGCACAGGATTTGCGTTTGTTGATCCTCATGGTGATACTGCAGAAAGACTGCTTGCAATGGTGCCAAAGGAACGCACCGAAGATGTTATATATTTCTGTCCTGCCGAAATGGATTACCCGATGGGACTTAATTTATTTGAGTTTCATAGTGACGAGCAACAAGACTTCTTGATCCAGGAAGCAATCAATATGCTGTATAAGTTATATGACCCACAACGACAGGGAATAATTGGCCCACGCTATGAGCATTGGTTTCGGATGGCAGCCAAGACGGTGATGGCAAATCCTGCCGGCGGAACGTTTATAGACATACCTAAAGTCTTTACTGACAACGAGTATGCGAAAGAGCTTATCAAGCACGTTAAAGACCAGGTGGTGTTGGATTTTTGGCACAAAGAAATGGCTAGTACTACTGATTATCACAAGAGCGAGATTCTGGGGTGGTTTGTTAGTAAGTTTGGTGCCTTTCTGGCTAACGACATGATGCGCAACATTATTGGTCAATCCAAGAGCGCCTTTAACTTGCGCGATATCATGGATAATAAAAAAATCTTGCTCGTAAACCTCAGCAAAGGAAGGACCGGCGACCTGAATTCTAAGCTACTCGGTATGGTGTTTGTGATGAAGTTTCAGGCTGCAGCTATGAGTAGATCTGATGTTCCAGAGAATCAACGACAAGACTTTGCATTGTATGTCGACGAGTTTCAGAACTTTTCGACTGATTCGTTCGCTACGATATTATCCGAGGCACGAAAATACCACCTGAACCTAATTGTTGCAAACCAGTTTACAACTCAGTTGTCTGACGAAATCCGAGATGCAGTTTTTGGAAATGTCGGTACAATCGTTTCATTCCGCGTTGGTCAAAATGATGTAGATGGTTTGGCTCGGTACTTTCAGCCGTTATTTGGTGCAGATGATTTACTCCGGGTGCCGAACTGGAATACAGTTGTTCGAACTCTTGTCAGAGGTGTACCAACTCAACCATTTAGTATGGCGACCCTACCGCCACTTGGTGAGCCAAACTTACAGCTAGGCAAGGCGCTCAAGCAGCTGTCTTTTGCGAAATACGGAAAACCAAAGAAAAAGGCTGAGGAGCAAATATTTGCTCGCTTAGCAACACAAGAGCCAACTAATCCAGCCGCAGGCTTGAAACGCCCTGGAGCGGCTTCTGGTGGCTTTGGAGCGCCAACATCAACTGGCAAGCAAGACTCAACTGGATCATCGTTCTTAGACGACTGGCTGGCGAAACGCAAGCGAATGCAGCCAGGGGCAACTCCTCCAGGGCCGACTACCCCAGCGACCCAACCGAGTACTGCTAGCCTCCGTTCACCAAAAGCAACCGGCCAATCATCAGTAGCGCCATCAGCTAACGCTCAGCCCAGTAAACAACAAGCCACAACTATTGATTCGGGCTCATCTAAAAACGAGAATATTACGGCTACTAACAGCTCTGTCACCAGTCAACCAAACCAAGAAGATAAAGAGCTAAAAAACCTACAGCAAGCAGTTCAGCAGAAGGTTGAAGTCGCAAGCAATGAAAAAAAGAAAAATGAAGGCGAGATAAAGATAGCTCCTCATCATGGCTATACTAGTGATCAGGAAGACACCATTTACATAGACAAAGAGGGCAATTTTCATCAGGGCTCATCTTCTGACGAGTAAGTAAGCATTTATCAAAGTAGCGTAGCGACAGAAGTCAGGATTTATATCTAGCCAACAACTTGAATGCTAGCTCTAGTATGGTTGCAGTTAAGTACCCAGCCATGAAAAGCAACACAAACAGGAGGTAGTTAAAGGGTATGCCATAGCGATAAGCATAAAATAAACTTATAACAACACCGAGGAAGGTAATAATTGAACCCCAGGCAATCCCGACTGGTCGAGCTATCGTTTTACTGGCTATTTCACTAACGGACTCCACGAAAGGCTTATGGACGAAGTTGCTGAATCGCTGATCTCGCGGTGAGAGTTTAGCCTGAACATCTGTGAGTAGTTTGCGGTAAGCTTCTATTTTTAGTTTTGCGTGAGCATTAATTGAGTGATGGTCGCTGGCCTCTTCAGCTGGCCGCTCTTTTTGTCTCAGCTGTTCAGCTGGTCTTGCTTCCGCTTCAATGGTTTCCCGAATAGTCTCAGTAGCGGATTCGATAGAGTGTTCGCTAGGATTGTTTTCTTTTTGCTCGAGCTTTTTTAAGTTTTCTTTTACTTCTTTTGCGATGTTAAATTCCGCACCTTTTTCACGTGTTTTATTAGATTCGAAATGGGGATGGCGTTCTAGGCTCATACTGATCCTCCATGTGATGCGAAATCACTTTTTACAATAGCAAGCTCTTTGTTGTAGAGTTTTGTTCGAGCAAAAAAGTACCCAACTACTGTAGTAATGGCGGTAGTGATGGCAAAGCTTTGGCCTGGTCCGGTATTGGGCAGGGTACGTACCACTTGCTCGGTAGTCTTGAGAGGTGACATTGGTAGATATATCTCAACTTTATTTCCGTAAACATTGGTAAGTGTCAAATCATATGAGCCCGGATTAGAGTCCGGTATAGGAGTATTAGGCAGTTCATCCAAAATCTGTATAGTAATTTTTTCTGATATTCGTGCATCTGGGTCAATAGTTCGTTCTGGCCATGTTACCACCGCATCTTCATTTATTGAGCCTCCGTGGAAATCGGTAACTAATGCATACTCAAGCACATCACCCATATGCTCTCCTATAGCAAAGGTTACGGGTATGTTGGCGGTGTTTCGAGCGGTTAGAGTATAAGTTATGGTGTCGCCAGGTTGTGCGGTGGTGCCATCAGCTTCAGCGATGCCTTGAGTGACGTTTTCGGCAGACTTACTAAGTATTAAGCAGGCAGTTACGTCATCGTCGCTTGATGCATCATCGCAAGGTCGACATTCTGATTCATCGGTTTGAACTCCTGGCATTTGTGGGCAAAGATCCGGCAGCTCAACATAGAGAAGACTTTTACAGCTACCACTATTACTGCCGTCTACTTCCGTGCCTTGATAGGTAACTGATAGTTGAATTTCATGGGCTCCTGGTTGATCAAAGCGGATACTGCGTCCACTTGTATCTTCCGCGGTCTGACCTTCGAACACAACCCTACTAGACGATTTGCTGTCGTAGGTCTCATTAGTGTCTACATTTATTGCCGTGTAGGTCATGGTAACCGTGCTATCGCTGGTTAAGTTGCTGCCAGTTGCTGTTCCGTTAAATCGTACTGAAGTACCGGTTGTAATGGTGGAGCGGTCAAGTACGCTCATTCGAATATTGCCACAAATAACCGTTGGTTCTGCTGTAGGTTGTGGCGGTGGCGGGGGCGGCGGCGGAGGAGGTGGAGGTTCAGGTGCATCAACGATGGTAATGTTGCCGCAATTGTACAGAACCATAAATGGTGTGCCATTGGCTCGGGTGCCAACGAGTGCTTCATAGGTTGAGTAATCCCAGGAGTCCCAGCTCCAAAGGTACCTTTGGTAGTAGGTTTTTCCACCAATCTTTACTTCAGTTTCGCCGGCTTTGCCATAGGGCAATCTACCAAGAGACTTTAGCTTTTTATTGTAATCAGTTGAACGTATCGTTTTTCGCTCTGATTTTGCCAGGGCATCACAACTAACTCCAAAGTGCTCTAGGGTTTCACGGAAGTCATAATTATTGTTTCGACAGTGAGTGACTGCCTCAGCTTTTGAAGAAAAGCCCCCTGGGATAATATCGTTACGAGAGCTTGCAAGTGATGGTTGGGGCTGAAACGATATCGCAAATATTTGAGCAACGAACGATAATGCAATAAACAGCATCCCGATGCTGCGTATGCGGTCTTCTTTTTTAATCCTTGCTGCATAAAAAGACACTTGGCCGATAAGACTAGGGTTAAATGGTAGGTTGCTTAGTAATTTTTTATACATTGTTTATTCATAAGTGCTACTGCTTATATTAAAGCATGAAACTATGTGTTCAATCAACAACACTCTTGTCTTGGCATCAGGGAAATATTCGTTTATACTACTAGTAAGAAAACGGGAAATAAAATACCTGTAAAAGAGAGGGATAGCTAAATACGTGTCAAAGCAAAAACAATATAGCTCTGAGCAGATCCAGGTCCTAGAAGGACTTGAGCCAGTTCGTAAGCGACCAGGAATGTACATCGGTGGAACTGGCGTTGACGGCCTCCACCATTTATTAAAAGAAATTGCTGATAACGCGGTTGATGAAGCGATTGCCGGACATGCAGATAGTCTCTGGGTTAGCTTAAAAGAGGATGGCGGTATTGAGGTACGTGACAATGGGCGCGGTATTCCAGTTGATAAGCACGCAAAGACGGGAAAGAGTGCGCTTGAGACGGTTCTGACTGTGCTTCACGCTGGTGGAAAGTTTGGCGGTGGCGGCTACAAGGTTTCTAGCGGCTTACATGGTGTTGGACTGAGCGTTGTTAATGCATTGTCAACCAAACTAATCGCAGAAGTATATAAAGACGGCAACTTGTATCGTCAGGAGTACGAGCGAGGTGTTCCGCTGTCAGACATCAAGAAAATCGGTAAAACCGATAAATCAGGCACCATGATTACGTTTTATCCTGATGAAACGATATTCGAAGTAGTGGCTATTGAGTATGACTGGGCGGTTGATTACTTGCGCCATCAAGCTTACCTCACCAAAGGCCTCAGAACTGAAGTAAGAGACGAGCGAGACAATAGAAAATATGCCTTTTATTTTGAGGGTGGTATAAGCTCCTATGCTCGGCACCTCAACTTGGGTAAGGATGTTGTAGATGAAGACGTTTTCTATGTTGAGAAGCAAGTAGAAGAGTCGATGGTTGAAATTGCAATTCAATATGCCGAAACATATACCGAAACAGTTAAGTCCTTTGCCAATAATGTGTACAATCCAGATGGCGGTACTCATTTAACTGGTTTTCGTGCAGCTTTAACGAGAGTGATAAATGATTATGCACGTAAAAATAACCTTATAAAAGAGAAAGACGATAATTTATCTGGTGAAGATACGAGGGAAGGCTTAACAGCAATCATTCTGGTTAAACTGCCAGATCCGCAGTTTGAGGGCCAGACTAAAAATAAGCTTGGCAATCCTGAGGTTCGTGGTTATGTCGAACAAGTACTAAATGAATACTTTGCTTACTACCTAGAAGAACATCCGGCAGTCGCTAAAAAGATAGTCGGCAAAGCATTATTGGCGGCCCGTGCACGCAAAGCAGCCCGGGCAGCTCGCGAAAACATTATCCGCAAAGGTGTCTTAGAAGGATCAGGTTTACCCGGTAAATTAGCCGATTGTTCGACAAGAGATCCTAGCAATTCTGAGCTCTATATTGTCGAGGGTGACTCGGCAGGTGGCTCCGCCAAGAGTGGTCGCGACAGCAAGACACAAGCCATCTTGCCGCTACGAGGTAAGGTGCTAAATGTCGAGCGAGCTCGCTTAGACAAGATGCTGGCTAACAACGAAATTGTAACCTTGATCAAAGCGCTTGGTGTAGGTATCGAGGAGCAGTTTAGCCTTGACGGCCTACGCTATCATCGGATTATTATTATGACTGATGCTGACGTTGACGGATCTCACATTAGCACGCTGCTTTTGACGTTTTTCTTTCGGCATATGCGGCCAATTATCGATGGCGGGTACCTCTATCTCGCTAAACCACCACTCTATTTACTCAAAGGACAGGGCAATAAAAAGTGGTACGCCTTTAGTGACGACGAACGTGATCAAATCACTGACGACTTGATAGCTAAGCGCAAAGGAAAAGGTACGCTGATTAATGACGAAGATGACCGAAAGCGACAGGCAGGACTGACTGACGTACAGCGCTATAAGGGGCTTGGCGAAATGGATGCCGACCAGCTATGGGAAACGACTATGAATCCAGAAAATCGTGTACTGATACAAGTAAGACTAGATGACGCTGAAAAAGCCGACGCTATCTTTAGTAAATTGATGGGTACCGAAGTTGATTTGCGTAAAAACTTTATTCAGACACATGCAAAATTTGTAAAGGACTTAGACGTATAGACTATGGCAGATGATAAACACAAAACACCAGACCAAGGCAACGAACCAGACGTCGAGCTAGTTGAAATTCCAAAGGTTGAAATAATGGCCCAGGAAGCACAAAAGCACTCTCGTGATCTAGAGCTTAGAACCGTTGAAGATGTAATGGAGGATAGTTACCTCCGTTACTCAATGAGTGTAATTGTTGCACGAGCACTGCCAGATGTTCGTGATGGCTTAAAGCCAGTCCATCGAAGGATTCTTTACTCGATGGAGAAAAACAGCTGGAAGCCAGGCGGTAAGTTTGTTAAAAGTGCTCGAATAGTCGGTGATGTTATTGGTAAATACCACCCACATGGTGATTCGGCTATTTATGACTCTATGGTTCGCATGGCACAAAATTGGGCGATGCGCTACACCTTGGTAAATGGGCAAGGTAACTTTGGTTCAATGGATGGCGATCCGCCAGCTGCTATGCGGTATACCGAGGCAAAAATGCACCGTCACGCCGAAGAATTGCTCAGTGATATCGATAAAAACACAGTTGATTTTCGGGATAACTTTGATGGTAGCGAGCGAGAGCCATCGGTGCTACCAGCAAAGCTGCCAAACCTACTGTTAAACGGTCAGATTGGTATTGCGGTAGGTATGGCTACCAATATTCCTCCTCATAACCTTAGTGAGCTAGTTGACGCAACAGTCACCCTTATTGATAACCCTGAGGCAACCACTGATGATTTACTTGAACACATCAAGGGTCCAGACTTTCCGACTGGTGGTATTGTTTACGGTAAAGAATCGATTCGTAATGCATTTACTACTGGGCGAGGTGGAGTCATTGTTCGTGGCGTTGCGACTATTGAGGAAGATGCCAAAGGCAAGAATTCGATTATCATCACTGAAATACCGTATGGATTAAACAAGGCGTCACTAATCGAAAAAGTTGCTGATTTAGTGCATGACAAGAAGATAGCCGGCATACGGGATATTCGAGACGAAAGTGCCCGTGGCAATGTTAGGATTGTGATTGACCTCAAGAAAGACGCCTATCCTAAGAAGTTACTTAATCAACTTTATAAGCTAACACCACTTCAGATGGCGTTTCACTACAATATGCTAGCGTTAATCGATGGTATCCAGCCACGAGTCCTTGGCCTACAGGATATAATTTTTGAGCATATCAAGCATCGTCAGAATGTAGTACGGCGAAGAACACAGTTTGAGCTAGATAAGGCCAAAGCAAGGGCACATGTACTTGAAGGGCTCAAGATAGCCCTAGACAATATAGATGAAGTTATAGCGACTATTCGTTCTAGCGAGACTAGCGAAGAAGCACAAGTTAACTTGATAAAGATATTCAAGCTGACCGAAATTCAAGCCAAAGCAATACTCGCTATGCAGCTTCGAACGCTAGCCGGACTAGAACGCAAGAAAATTGAAGATGAGTTAGCTCAATTACTGAAAACCATCGCTGAACTCGAGGCAATTTTGGCTGACGAAAAGAAGATTTTAAAAATAATCAGGGATGAATTATTGGAGATTAAAAAGCAGTTTGGTGATGAGCGTCGTACGCAGGTAGTCCCACAAGAACTTGACAAACTAAGCGACGAGGATCTTATTCCGGATGAGCAAGTTGTAGTTACACTTACATCAGCAAACTACATTAAACGCACCCCAATCAATGACTATAAGCGACAAAACCGAGGCGGCAAAGGTCGACGTGGGATGATGACGAGAGACGAAGACGCTATTGAGCATGTCGTGAATGCTAGTACGCATGACTACTTACTGTTCTTTACTAATACAGGAAGAGTTTTCCGACTAAAGACTTACGAAGTACCAAGCACTAACCTTGGCGCAAAGGGAATTGCCCTCGTTAATCTACTGCAGTTGCAGCCTGATGAAGTTGTTAATGCGGTAATCAATGTCGACAAGACCAACAAAGGTGACCATCTCTTTATGTGCACCACGAAAGGTGTTGTCAAGAAGACACTATTTGAGCAGTATAAGAATGTCCGTAGCTCGGGTCTGATTTCAATCAATCTCGACAAAGGTGATGAGCTACGATGGATACGCTTAACCAGCGGAGACAATGAGGTAGTTATTTCCACTCGACAAGGCCAGGCAATTCGCTTCCATGAAGCTGATGTGCGTGCCATGGGTCGCACAGCACGTGGCGTTAGGGGCATTCGCTTACGTAAAGAAGATGTCGTTATCGGCATGGACGTCGTCGAAGAAAAAAGCAACATTTTCGTTATAAGTGAGAATGGCTACGGAAAACGAACTAAGATTGCACAGTTTGCCGCTCATAAGCGTGGTGGTGTCGGTATCCGATCTGCAGTCGTCAACAAAAAGACAGGACTATTAATCGGTGTTAAGGCACTGTCTAGCCTTGAGCAAGAAATCATCATCATGTCTCAATATGGTCAGACGGTTCGCTTGGCCATGAAAGATATACCGAGCCTTGGTCGTGCCACTCAAGGGGTTCGTATTATGCGACTGAATGATGGTGATAAAGTGGCATCATTTGCCTTAATCGACCCTGAGCAAGAACCAGAATCTGAAGAAGAAAAATAAGCTCAACTGACCAAAAACGATGTAATTTGTACATAGTCAGTTGTAACGCTTGACAGCCGACTGCTGTATCGGTACTATTGGTAGGTCTTTTGAGGTTCCATGTTTTGGTGTCTCAAAAAACTGATCGTTAAAAACTAGGTTAGTGCAAATCAACGTCAATTTAATGTTTTGAATTGTTGTACATTTAGTCAGTAATTTCTTAGGATTTCCTAAGTAATGTTCGACTGAAACAGACAAGTTCTTAAAATAATATGAAAACTTGCTAATGCATTTTTCATTTTTGGAGAGTTTGATCCTGGCTCAGGATGAACGCTGGCGGCGTGCCTAATACATGCAAGTCGAGCGGTAAGGCCCCTTCGGGGGTACACGAGCGGCGGACGGCTGAGTAACGC
>SLHW01000053.1 GCA_007135955.1 Candidatus Saccharimonadota bacterium | reverse complement strand
TATACAACGTGCATTGAGGCACTTTCACTACAGGCCCAACGTGACTCATTTGTCTCACTTTAACCCTGTTAATGGGTTCTAGACCAGTGTGCGGAGCCAATAGTATATATTTTACAGATTATCCAGTAAGTATTCAGGTTATTAGATTTTTATTTTTTGTGCTAGACCAGCGTGCTGAGCCAATAGAAAGACGATTAGGTTTTACGCCTGGTCGTTTTCCTATTTTGACATCTCGATGTCGACTTAAAAATATGAAGTTTAGC
The DNA here is from genome assembly GCA_007135955.1 of Candidatus Saccharimonadota bacterium. Classification (GTDB taxonomy): domain Bacteria; phylum Patescibacteriota; class Saccharimonadia; order Saccharimonadales; family SLHW01; genus SLHW01. Next base: position 12,661 of record SLHW01000053.1, on the reverse strand, counting down.
AAAGCCGCAAAAAATCTATACAAGCAATCTGCTTCCGCTAGTCGGCAGGAGGAGAATAGAGATTATTGTATATACCTTCTGCTACAGGTATGTACGGGACATCCCTTCCTTGAGTAATATTAGCTGAAATGTTATTGCCGTCCACTCTATCAACATATTGTTCGTACGAATGATTTAAAAATGAACTATCCGCAGCGACACCTAATGTGTTGCACACGGACTCCTTTGCCAGCCTGTAGTCATCTACTGTGATAACCTGGGGTTCTTCGAACGCCATATCCAATCCTTGGCAATACTCAGTTGTAATTGCGTGAAACGGTCCTACTGATTCGAACTCTTGACCAACTACACTCACTGAAGGAGAAGATAAACTATAACCGTACTCATCTGGTTCAAGCGTATAGAGAGTTAGATGTCGCGCCCAATCCTCAACCTCCCTTCCTAGATACTGCTCGAATATTTGTGGTGCAGCTCTCGAGTCACCGGTAAATATGACTACTTGCTCCCTCGCTTCCTCATTACGAGGATAGCTCAATGTAAGTTCATAGTTTCTGTCATCAATTTTTGCCTCAAAGGATCTCCCAATAGCCTCTTCTATAGCAATACTGCCCACACTGGCAATTAGCTCACCGAGCTCCTCGCTTGCATCAACTGTATATATGTGCTCTATATGAGACGGGCTTCCAAGCTCTACAATCTCTGCGATCTCTGGACTTATTTCATTCGGCTCGGCTTCAGGTGAGCAGCCACCAAAAAACAGAGCTCCTGATACCAATAAGGCGTTTGTTCTGCTAGTTTTACTAATCATGTAACACATTATATAACTTTTTGTGCTATGTTGCAAGCACTTCGTGATTTCTGGCACGCTTGGAGGTAATTGTTCTGGTGTAGTTCATCGAAATGTTTGACCTCAGCGGCTTCAAAGAAAGTTGGGTAACGGTATCCAGAATCAAGACCGCTACAGTGGGTAAGAAGCATATATTTTACAGGCTATCCAGTAGGTATTTGCGCTACTAGATTTTTGTTATTATTAGCCAATGACTGATAATAAAGTTCGCAAAATCTCCGTCAGGGGCTATCGCTTTAAAGATAGCGAAAATCAACTTGAGCATTCAGGGTCGTTGCAAAAAACTACCCTAGAGACAATCTCTCATCAAATAGCTGGGGCTATCAATGAATCCCTATCAATGCAAGATAATTTGCTCATCCGCGGTATACAATCCGGCAAGCACATAGAAGGAAAAGGTCAACTACTAACAAAGCTCATGTTAGAGGGTCGTGAATATAAAAATATCGAGAACCCAGACACAATTTTTGCAGCAACCTACGAAGGGGAAAAAAGTATTTTGCGGATACTTGAAGGCTTTCATAAATATAAGCCAAGGTGCGAAGAAAGACCGCAGTATCCCGTTGATATATGGCTTGTTTTTCAAGCTAAAGCTTACGAAAACATAGAATACTTGCATCCAAGGCACAACGTATTGGCGCGTGATAAGTGGAGAAGAATTAACCCGTCTGAAGCAGGCCTCGTCAAAATAATAAGCATCGATAACGATTCGTTTCATGACGACTGATCAAAAAATATCCAACTAGAAACTGTCCAGTAAGCTTTCACTTTTCTGTTTTTATGTACTCATGAGTTATCCTGTTGTTATGGACTTTATTCAATCTCTGAAAACAGCTGCACTACAAATAATTGACCTAAGTAATCAATCGGGCGCCCGAATACGCACTTGGGATCAAGAAAAATCTGCACCAGCCGAAGGGTTCACTGATCGGGCAGGGTTTCTCTATTATGACGATGACTTTGAGCTGTACGCTGACGTGTATGGATCTGATGATGAAGAGCGGAGCTTACTTCGAGCCAGGCTTGCTCGGATAGATAAAGATAAATCTGGTGAAGAGCTGTTTACTATGATTACGCTAGATTTTGCAACTAACCCAGAAAAAACAAAAGAGCTGATAAGCAACTCGGAAAATCTCACTCAACAAATGCTAATCGAGCTTCTCAATGACCCAGACACAACACCAGAATATATACAAACTAGCCTTGGCAGCAGCGGCAAGAGCACTGCAGGAACGCCGCAGGGCAAACGATATGAGTATAATGCTGAAAAGCTGCAAAAAATTACTGAGCAAGATCAGATAGAATTCTTAGCAACACTAGATGAGGCTTACGAAAAAATTACCAAGGCTGTACACCGCCACTAAATGATCGAACTCAGCCAGTGTTATTTATCCTGCGGGTTATCTAATAAGTTTTTATGTTGCAGTTTATTATTTGTACTAGACCAGCGTGCTGAGCCAAACTGAAAATCTATGATCAAGCTAGCAAGAATACGTCTTGCTTATTCAGAAAAATCCTATAACGAACATGTCTGAACATTTTCCTAAGACTTCCGATACTATATGATTATAGAATGCATATCCGACCAAAAAAACCTTTTGGCAGAATAGTATTAGTTGTTGCAATAAATTTGATTATATTTTTTGTTGCATATAATTTTAGTGAAGCTGATATGCTGGAGGCGATATTTATCACTTACTTTAGCTTTGCCGCCATACTAGCAATCAATTTATTTAGCTACATACGATTTATTATTCAAAAAAGAGATGTCCATCCAGCAATAAAGCTTTTCATTTCAGCAGTCATAGCTGTAATGCTGTTGCCCTGGTTTCTGTTCATCGCGTTGCCGGTGCTTGAACCGTTAACAGGAACTGAACAGGCGATAGAAAATCTGTCATGGATATTCGTACTAACTGGAGTAGTAGTTCAGCTGAATGACACAAGCTTACGCAGCAATGCTAGGGAAGGTAGTCATGGCATTATCAACAAGGTAATTGCTAGCTTTGTAAATATTGGAATAATATTCTTGGTATTGACCAGCTTCAGCACCAGCCTATCTTCGCAAGACATTGCTTGGCTGGTTGTTGCAGTACAGCTATTGTATATATCTAATTACATTGCAACTGAAACAAATTATCTTAAGTTTATAAATACCCTAAGCTCAGCAATAAATGCCAATGCTCATGGCGTTCGTTCAGGCTCACTTGGAGCGCCGATAACAATAATCGGCTATGGCTTAATGTTTCTTCCATCTATACTGATAATTCTGTCCGTCGTATAGTTTTTCCTTGAACTGGATTTTTTTGCGCACACTGCCAGCAACTAGCTGGCAGTGTATTGTTTTTGTTGTACAATTGAGCAACACGGTAACAATCATGAGTAATATTTCAATTGAAGAAGCAAAAAAAATACGAACACAGTTTAGAATTTTAGCTGCCGTTACGCTGCTCACAATTCTGGGCGGTACAGTAGCTATGATGCACCTAGAAGATCTATCACTTATAGATGGGTTTTATTTTTCTATTGTGGCGCTTACTACAGTCGGCTTTGGAGACTTGACGCCAGTGACTGATGGTGGAAAATTGTTTGTTGCATTTTATTTAATCATTGGTATCGGTATCGTTGCTGCTTTTATTAATAACCTCCTGCGGAGTGCTCTAGCTCGCAGAGTCATAAATAATTCTAAAAAAATAAGTAATCAAGACGGATAAGTCCAGAAAGACACTGGACTCGTTCATACTGTTATATAAAGCTATCATATTTGTCATCGTTGCAACTATTGATGCGCTAATTATAAGTTTTTATTAAATTATACTTTTACAGAAAACAGCCCGGCATACATTCGAAAAAATATATCAATAACAGGGCTTTACATAAAATACTGTTAAAAGCTTAAGTATTTTATATATACGACAAGCTCTTCGTGTATCATATGTAATAATGAGTGAACAAAAAATTAGAGTATTCAATGATTCATTGCTGATTTCGTTGGCCTTGATTAGTGTTGTTCTGCTGTTGTTTGAGCTAACCAGCGATCCAGTTGGTGAAACTCTGGCTATGATTCGGATAATCGACATCGGGGTCGCGCTGATCTTTGGACTGGAATTCGTCATTCGCCTGTTTGAAAGTAAAGCCAAAAAAGACTTCATGAAACAGAATTGGTGGCAAATCCTAGCGTCAATACCAGTAACTGGTACTGGCACACAGGCATTGCGTGGACTAATGCTCATAAGGCTTTTTAGAATTGCCCGCATGATGAGCGTCTTTGCTAGAGCAAGTCTATTTTTTAAGTCTCTCGCTCGTATATTCAAAGAGACACGTATGGCGTTTATCGTTACCTTGCTTGGAAGCACTTTAGTGGGAGGGTCTCTAGCTTTTTATTATTTTGAACGAAGTATAAACCCTACTGTTAACAGCTTTTATGATGGGTTTTGGTTTATGTCGGAAACAATGACAAATACTGGTATCGGCGAAGTTTACCCTATGACTTCGGCCGGCAGGATGGTCGGAATACTTTCGATGTTTGCTGGGGCAATCATATTTGGCTTGTTTGTGTCATTTGTAGCTTCTTATTTAGTCAAACAGCAACCAAAAAACAAATAAACTAGAGCATCTAAGCACTGCCTCCATCAGAGGTTGCATGACGATAAAAGCACTAAAAAATTAAAAACCAACCCATTTGATTTAGGTAACGATTTAAGAGTTAAGCTTAAGGAGGGTTGATTTTTCGCTTATCATTAACCTTGATGTATAATCTTTTTTAGATAAAGGTTACGTTTATACAAACATGGAACAGCTAACACAATTCATGCAGCCAGCGCTTATTACAATACACCTTATTGGTGTAGCTATGGGTGTTGGTGGAGCGATAACCACTGATGCTACATTTCTACGAAGCATCTGGGACCGCACTATCACCAAGGGACAACTACAGCTTATCGAAATTATCTCAAAAGTCGTTGTCAGTGGACTAGTCCTGTTGATCCTCAGTGGGCTATCCTTGGTAGCCCTGAATCCGGCTTATCTTAGCTTGAGTGACGGTAGCCAGCTTTTTTGGGTCAAGATGACGATTGTTGGTATATTGACGCTCAACGGCGTCGTTTTTCATAAAAGAATACTGCCCATTCTGCAAAGACATCAAGATAAAAATCTAGCAAGTGAAGAAGTCCGAAGTAAATTGTGGCTACTGGCATCAACTGGCGGGCTATCTGGCGTATCGTGGTTTACGGTATTAATACTGGGTAAATTTATGCAGGTGACTGACTTTTCGTATCTATTTATTATGAACGCCTACCTGCTAGTCGTTATGGGAGCAATCATGTCTGGCTACCTAGGTATTTACTGGATACTTTTCTCAGAGCTTCGCGGAAAACCACTTATGACCAGCAATAACAATGAGCTGCCCAAAAAGGCAAAAGTACCTTGGCTTAACCGGTCACTGATGGCGATTGTCATTATTGGAACGCTAGTGGTTGGTTTTATCTATGCAAGCAATAGCCACTCCGATTCTAGTTATTCAGACAATAGTGATAAAAATTCTAGTAGTGAACAGTCTACTGACTCGGATGGAGGCAATCACTGATGCTGCAGACAATACTTAAAAGTGATCTTGTTCAACTCCTCTTAAAAAGCCGTTATGTAAAGGTTGTCGGGACGGCACTAGTGCTGCTTGCGTTAACGCTCGCACTGCAAGGCTACTTACTGTATGCCAACATGGATAAAGAAATGGCGATGAGCGAACCAGCGTCAGTTGCTGTTAATGTTGGTGAAATGTTTTTTGAGCATGCTGATGGTAGCGTTCCCGCAGGATTTATTCAAGCACGGGTCGGCGATACGATTGAATTTGTAAATGTCGGAAATTTGCGTCACTCAGTGACTATCGAAGATCTCGATTATGATGAAGTTGTTAATCCGGGAGAAACAACGACATTACTTATCACAAAAATAGTCGAGAACATACGAGTTAATTGCCGGTTCCACAACGGTCATGAAGCAGTTATGACGACAACTGAAGGGGAGTACTCTATCAAAGATAACGACACTAGACACAGCGGCATGGCAAGCCAAACCGAACCATACGAAGGTGACCTACCGATTCGCTCCTACAAAGATGCTATTAAACAGCTCGACTTTCAGTTAGTCGATGGCGTCAAAGAATTCAATCTGACTGCAGAACACATTGTTTGGGAATACGCAGAAGGCTTTCAGCTAGAGTCATGGGCATTTAACGGCCAGCTACCCGGACCAGAAATTCGAGTTGTTGAAGGTGACCAGGTGCGAATAATCTTTGAAAACAATCTACCTGTCGCCACAACCGTGCACTGGCATGGTGTTGACGTGCCGAATGAGGCAGATGGCGTGCCAGGCGTCACGCAAGATGCCGTACAGCCAGGTGAAACGTTCATCTATGAGTTTACTGCTGAGCCAGTTGGTACACGGTACTACCATTCGCATGGCTCACACCATGGCGACGAGCAGCAGCAAATCGATATGGGGCTCTCGGGCCCGTTTGTTATCGAACCAGCTAATTACCAACCGCCAGATCGAGAATACACCGTGGTGCTAACTGAACGCCCAGAAGCTGGGATTTATCCTATCAATGGTCGCGTTTATCCAAATCCAGAAATCTTTAAGGTATCCGAAGGCGAAACCGTGCGAATTCGTATGATTCACGCTGGCTCTGCCGAAATTCACCCGATGCATATGCATGGTCATCAATTTTCGGTAGTTGCAATCGATGGCAATCCTGTGCCACCAGGTACGGCACAACTGCGTAATACGCAACCGATGATGCCGGGCGAAATATACGACATCGAATTTACCGCTAATAACCCAGGCACTTGGGTATTTCACTGCCACCACCTCGGGCACGCAGCTGGTGGCATGATTGCTGAAATACGTTACGAATAGAATTTTTTAAATATCTCGAACTGGGCTTATTGCGGTAACAACACTAAAACCTTTCGAATACTCAATAGCTGTTCGTTCTCTATACAATTGTCGCTAAAGCGCTATAATACCAGCAAAGAGCAATAGATTTTCTCGATTAAGTACAGCACAAAGGTATCTATGATATTGTCCGCAAGCATAACTGAAAAGTCATTTGGTAGTAACGTCTTGTATACGGGCGTCAGTATTGAAATTCACGACAAAGAAAAAATTGGCTTGATTGGGCGGAACGGAACAGGTAAGTCTACGCTCCTTCATATCCTTAACGGCGAAGACACCGACTATCAGGGTGATGTTGAAATAAAAAATAACTCTGTTATTGTCAGCAGTAGGCAAGAGCATCATGGCCACGAAAACAAAACAGTACTGGAATATATCCAAGGTGACCTACCAGACTATAAGCAGCTGACATATATTATTGATACCTATCCCGCTACAATGGGAAGTGACGAGAAAAAGATTCAAGTCTTCAGCGATGCACTCGAACGATTCAATGATCTAGGATATTACCAATTAGAGGACGAGTTACTGCAAGCTTTTGAAACTTATCAAATTGAACCAAGCGCAATGCACCGAACGCTCGGTTCACTCAGTGGCGGGCAAAAAAGAATGATCGAATTAATCAAAGTTCAGCGTAGCCGTGGGCATTTGGCTCTAATTGACGAGCCAACTAATCACATGGACTACGTTGCAAAGGCAGCCTTCATTAAATGGCTTGGTGCCACCGATGAAGCTGTGCTAGTTATTACACACGACCGTGATGTACTAGACAATGTTGATAGAATTATCGAAATCCGCGACGGAATTAGCTATAGTTTTCGCGGCAATTACAAGTCGTACTTACGCACAAACACCAATCAAGTAAGCGCAGAAGTAAATGAGTATGACAACGTCCAGCGCCGAATGGAAAACTTACGCCAAGACGTAATTCGGTTTCGTAGACTCAAGGAAAAGGCTCGCAACCCAGGTACCATCAGACGCTTCAAATCTCAAGAGCAAAAAGCTGCCGAAGAACTTAAAAAACTTGCAGACACCGACAGGCCTTCGTTTTGGATTGATCAAGAGTCTACCGCCACCATGAAAACCAAGCTTAATGAAACGTACGATAAATATAAAGCAACCAACATCAAGGTTCGTACGCGCAGTAAAGAAACGACTACTAGCAACAGATTATTGGTGCAAACAGACAGCCTTAGTCTCGGCTACGCTAATACGCCGCTATTTGAAAATGTGAGCTTTTCGCTTCATGAGGGCGAACGGGTAAGGCTACACGGTCGTAACGGTGCCGGCAAAACAACGCTCGTCCAAGCTATTGTGGCTAAGGCTAAAAATCTGCCGCTCATTTGCAAGCAATACGACGGTTCTATTGCTGTCGAGAAAGAGCTAAAAATCGGTCTGTATGAGCAAGAAATCAACGCTGAATATCTTTCGCTAACACTTACTGAAGCGCTCGAGCAAATTCTGCGTGACAAAGGACAGCCAATTAGTATGCAGCGAGTCAAGCAATTTTTGAGTGATTATTTATTTAATCCTGCTTCTGATGGAAATATGCCAGTAGAGCTACTTAGTGGCGGGCAAAAAGCTCGACTTCAACTAATTAACATGCTCGCCGACGACCCACAAATATTGATACTAGACGAGCCGACTAATCATCTGGACCTACCGAGCATTGAAGAGTTAGAAAATGCCCTGATGCAGTACCATGGCGCAATCATTTATATATCTCACGACAGCTTCTTTGCCGAAAAACTCCAAGGTACTACCATATTGGTCGGTAGCTGAAAATAAGAGCCGTATACACTCTTACGTCTCGTAGGTTTTAAATAATCGTTTTTAATAATTGTTTACGGCAACGAACTGTAACAGGTTCGTTCTTTTGTAATTCGTGGACTTCGCCGTCCATTTGAATGATTGTTGGCTCGAGGCAGACGAACTCCAAGGAGGTTACTTGCTCAACATCCTCAAGACCAAAGGTCATAGCTCGAGCCATCTGAGTAGCCAATTCGGTCGGCTTGTCTTTTTTATTGCGGATTATTTCAAGTTTGCCGTCAGTACTATCAACCCCGTCAATCGAAAAATATTTCGACATCTTGCCGATATTAGCAACAATAAGATTAGTGTAGCTTTGTTCCTCGTCATTTATTTTGATTTTGACGGGAGTAATCCTGGAAAATGCTTTGAGTACTGATGCCACTTCACTCGATGGCTTTTCGTCATCTTGGTTAATCAGCTTAGCCGCTTGGGCGCTGATACCGAGGCCAACATACGAATGAGCATATCGGACATACGAATCACCAGCAACAACCTCAATTATGTCAACGGGCTGTGTCTTTGCTTCATTTACACGCTTAATTAGCCTGCCGCGGTGCATCCAGCGATAGTGATCGTTAGCATAACCGGATGGCAACAGACCAGTGGCCACAGCGGAAGCACCACTAGTTAAGACACCATTTATAACTTCGTGGTAGCCGCCATCTCCACTGGAAGAAATTATCAAAATATTTTCGTAAGTCGTTGCATACTCGCCTGCTAGCTCCTCGGCATGACCTGGGTGATTCGTACGAACTATGTGCACATTGACGTCTGTTTTATTTTCAAGTCGACGAGCTAATTTCTTGGCATTAGCAGCTGCAGACCGAGTACTGTTTGGATTATAGATAATCACGACATGATCGACTATATTCATTTTATTATCATGACCTGTGCTGGATTTTTTTACAAATTATTTACATCTAGCTTTCTAATGACACTGCGGGTTTATTGGCACGATAAACGGTAAAGTAGACGAATTTGTTAAGTTGTGCTAGAATTACAACAATCGTAAAAAATCGAATATCGAGCTAGTTAACTGCACTATTGAAAATTCTCGCTGTTCTGTCTTGCGAGAATTACAAACCATATACAAAAGGAGTCTATATGAATAGACGCTATTCTAGCTCGCCGCGGCGCGCATCAACTCATAAGAGCAAATCATTTCATGGCGGAGGAGGCAATCGACGAAACAATGGCCGATTCCAACGCAAACCAAACACCATCCCAAGCTCACGGTTCATCAACAAGGGCGTACCAGTCATTGAGCCAGAAGCTGAGGACATCGAACACACTTTTGCTGATTTTGGCTTTCACCCAAATCTGGCAAAAAATATTTCAGCAAAAGGCTACGAAACACCAACCCCAATCCAGGATAAAACCATTAAGCCATTACTTGACGGCAAAGACGTTATTGGTCTAGCTAGTACTGGCACCGGTAAAACGGCCGCTTTTGTGTTGCCGATCATCCACTCACAGCTTCAGCAAAAAAGTCGTAATGCGGCACTAATTATTACGCCTACCCGGGAATTAGCTCACCAGGTGAGTGAAGAGTTCCGATCATTCGCAAAAGGTACCGGATTATTTTCAGTAGTATGCGTTGGTGGCGAGAACATTCATCGACAGAAAAAAGAGCTACAGCGTGGCGTAAACGTTGTCATCGGAACACCCGGTCGACTAAAAGATTTACTCAAGCAAGGTGAACTAAAGCTTGCTGATACCAAAACACTGGTTTTGGATGAAGCAGATCAAATGCTCGATATGGGGTTTCTGCCGGATATGCGGTTCATCATGCAAGCACTACCAAAAACCAAGCAAGTTGTCTGCTTTAGCGCTACGATGACCCCATCGGTAGCAACACTACTAAGTGGCATCCAAGACAATGCTGTGACTATATCAACACAGCCTGAAATCACTAGTGAGCATATCGACCAAAACGTCATTCCAGCAAATACAACCGAGGAAAAAATGGAGGCAATCCATAAGCTTCTTGCTGAACCAGCATATGAAAAAGTTTTGATTTTTGGTGAGACTAAGCGTGGTGTTCAACGACTCGCAGACAACCTGACGAAGCAAGGACATAAAGCCCAAGCTATCCATGGCAACAAATCACAATCTCAACGTCAACGCGCACTAAATGCCTTTAAAGCGAGCACTTCATCAGTGCTTGTAGCAACTGATGTAGCGGCACGTGGGCTAGATATACCTAATGTTCACCTGGTAATCAACTTCGACTTACCGCAAACTATTGACACCTACACTCACCGAATTGGCAGAACTGGTAGAGCAGGGCAAGGCGGCACCGCTCGCACATTCGTCCAACGATAAACAAGCCTTCCATTAACGACTCGTTAATGCGCAAGTCTATTTTTTCGGTTTTTCGATAAAGTCTTTGACGAAGCTAATCATTTCCATCGGGAAGAGTACTGTTGTGTTTGGTTCTTTAGCAGCATCTGTCAGAGTCTCTAGATAGCGAAGTGCGATTGGTGCAGCGCCAAGGACATCACCTGCTTCTTTAAGCTTCTGTGATGCTTGAAATTCACCCTCAGCAAGAATGATTTTTGCTCGACGCATTCGCTCGGCTTCAGCCTGTTTAGCGATAGCTCGTTGCATATTGGATGGAATCTCAACATGTTTGACTTCAACGGATGTTACTTTGATACCCCATGGATCAGTTGCTTCATCAATGATTGCGTGCAAGCGTTCATTGACCTTCTCGCGGTTGGTCAGGATCTCATCAAGACTAGACGATCCCGTGACAGTACGAAGTGTAGTTTGTGAAACTTGTGAAGTTGCCATCCGGAAATTCTCGACATCAATGGTCGCTTTTTGTGGATCAGATACCTTGAAATATACTACGGCATCGACTTTTATTGGGACATTGTCTTCACTAATAACTTCTTGTGGTGGCACATCCATAGTAACAATACGTAAATCAACTTTTACTACACGATCAATAAACGGAATAATCAGAAACAAACCCGGCCCTTTCACTGAAGAAAATCGTCCGAGCCGGAAAACAACCCCACGCTCATATTCATTTGCTATCCGTACGGCTGCTGGACCAACGAACATTACGAGTACTATTAACCAAAATATTAGTACCAAAAAATCCATTATTTACCTCCTTTATCTTTATCAACTGTATCAACAATCAAGGTATTGCCCCTTACATCCATAATACACGTTTTGCTTCCTTTTAGAGCTTTTTTTCGCTTGTCAGACAGTTCAGCTTGCCAGGACTCACTGCCCACTCGTACTCGACCTCGAGGGACAAGATCCATCGTTACTTCTGCCTCTTTGCCAATAATCCCTTCTTTGCCTGAAACAGGGCTTGATTTAATTGATCGAGCGAGCGCCCGGCTAATAAACGCCATGGCTGCTATGGCAAGCAGCAAGGTGACTAGACCGATCAAATTCGCGGCACTAAAAATATCCGGTGAATAGAATGGCTCTTCGTTCAAAGTAAAAACACCGGCTAATATCGCCAGTATGCCACCGACACCAAACAAGCCGAAGCCTGGCTGGTCAAACACTTCAATCATCACAAGCACGGCCCCAAGCAGTAGCAGGCCAATTCCCAAAACAGTAAACTCAACCACCCCAATACCCCAAAGACCAATTAACAGCAGAATAATTCCGATTGCAGCACTAAACTCAAATTCTCCAGAACGAATCGCAAGCAAAACAGCCAATGACCCTAGCGTCAAAAATAACGAAACGAGAAAAGGCGAGGAGAGAATATTGAGCGTCTGAGCAATAATCGATGGCTGAAGTTCAATTAGTTCACTATCGGCAACACCTAGCTCAACCAACAATTCTTCGCGACTGTCGGCAATCAGATCGATTGCGTTTTGCTCAAGCGCCTCGCTGCCACGTAATGTCAAGTTTTCACTGACAAATCGCTCAGCAACAGCGGGATCTCGGTCGGTCTCTTCAGCAAGTCCGCGTACCCACGAAATGGTTGCCTCGACAATTTTTTCATCTTGCACCTCATTGCCTCCCTCAGGAGTAAAGGGTTGAGCGGCACCGATTGAAGCACTCGGATGAACCACC
>SLHW01000025.1 GCA_007135955.1 Candidatus Saccharimonadota bacterium | reverse complement strand
CCAATAGCATAACCGATGAGTCCACCAATGACGCTACCAGCTGTACAGATGGTAGCAAAACGCAGGTATTTTTTTGGCTGGACAGTCGTCATGGCGATTAGTAACGGGTCTGGCGGAATAGGGAAAAAAGAGCTTTCTGCTACAGCAATACTGCCAAGAGCACGCTCAGCGTGCTTGCTCTCCGACCACCCAACAACCCAAGCGTAGAGCTTCCGAACAGTTGTTCGTGGCCACTCTAAAACCGCCAGAAGACTAAGCAATGGCTTGGTTTTTAAGAATGACTTGAGTTTAGGCCACGGCTTCGTTGGTGCATCATTGTTTGTTTCATTATTGGGTTGCGACATACCCGTTTACTATATCGGAATTATCGCTAATCGGCTACTACTAGCTAGCGTTGCATTTTTGCTGCTGCTGCGGTAGGCTAAAGTTGATAATGAGTCAAATAAAACAAACACTAAAAAAACTATTTCGACACAATTCTACTTTTCATCAGCTCCGCAAAGAGGAGAAAATACATGTCGCCGATATTTCCAATGGTGCAACTCGTAAGCGTATGCGTCGTATCAACAAAGAGTTTAAGCAGGCGTTTAAGCTGTTAAAGGATCACAGCAATACCGTGACCTTTTTTGGCTCAGCTCGTCTCGAGCCAGAGGATTTATATTATAAGCAAGCTCGTGATCTAGCAGACAAGATAGTTCGTGAAACTGGTGCATCGATAATCACAGGGGGTGGGCCAGGCATTATGGAAGCAGCTAATCGTGGCGCTGCCGATGAAAACGGCACCTCAATAGGTATGACTATTCGACTACCGCAGGAACAGGTTACAAATGAATACGTCAACCGTTCGGTTGACTTCTATTATTTCTTTAGTCGCAAAGTAGCTTTGTCTTTCGCTGCTCGGGCATATATTTATTTTCCTGGTGGATATGGGACGCTCGATGAATTTTTCGAAATTTTGACCCTAAAGCAGACAAAGCGAATTAAGCCGATACCAATTATCCTAGTTGGCTCTGATTTCTGGAGGCCACTCGATCACTACATAAAAAATGAATTAGCTAAAACATACCAGACTATTAGCTCAGAAGATCTTAGTTTATACACCATAACAGACGACCATCAAGCGATTGTGCAGCTAATTAAAGACTACAAAGGCTAAAATAATTAAAAATGTGGTACGATGTAAAACATTAACATTACATTAAACAAAGCATTATGAAATTACAATCTGATCAAAACGGAATAATTCACCTCCCAGTTATTGCAGTAATTATATTGGTCGGCGTTGTGGCGTTTACCGCCGGTGTTGCCTATCGGGTGCAGACTAATCGATCGAATATTGAGATTGCATCAGCTGACGAATCTGAACTACGCGAGATAACAGAAGTAGATATCGAAGAAATAATCGCAGTATTACCAGAAGAGCGCAAGCAAGGTGAAGAGGAAAAGAAAGAAGAACAAGAAAAGCCAGTCGAAAAGCCTCCTGCTCAAAAGCCACAGCAGAAATTAGTCGACCCAAATGAAAAGCCCAAAGACAAGCAATACGTTGGTCCGGAAATAGTCAAGATTAGTAATGTTACCATCAAGAAAAATGGAGCTAACTATATTTTGACAGCGACACTTCCTCAAAACTACAGTGGAACATGTCAAGGGTTGCTTAAGCCTGAAGCAGGTGGTGATTCTAAAGATCATATCACTATCTCAAAATCATTTAGTGGCCCTGTGTGCTCGGTAGAAGTAACTGAAGCAAAACTGGACGGCTTTTCTATTTGGCGAACATACATGTCATTTTATTCCAGTGATAAAAAGGTGAAAAGTCACTGGACTCAAGCTGATAATATTTCACTATAGCCCTAATATTATTATTTCAATAAGGTTTTCGCCTCGCAAGTTACGTGATCGGGTGCGCTTCAGGGAGACAATTTACTGTGCTGTAGGGCTGCCCAGCACTTGTATGACCACTTACTTTATTAGTCTTCTGATAGTTCGTAGAACCTATTTCCATTGTAAGCTATTTTGAACAATCCATCTGTCGCTTACGTTGATAACTAGTGAATAGTAATAACGTAAACAACACTACTAGCAGTGCTTATGTTGTGATACCATATTCACAGGCGAAATATGCACTATGCAAGAGTGCGAGGCGAGATAATAAACAACTATAAGTAAATGAATTTACTAAAAGACAAAACTATACGCAATATGTATTTGTCAAATATTTGGCTAGTTTTTTTTATTGTCTTTTCGGTCGTCATTCTCGCCGTTACGATATTTCAGATTCGGTCAAACCTTGGTGCTGCTCCTGGCGACGGGCACATGTTGCTTTTTTATGATGGCGCGACTATACCGGCTGGCTGGACTTGTGTTTCGTGTAATCCAGCCGATCCGTTTTATGAAAGGTTCGTTAGGGGCAGCGATCAATATGGTGGCAGCGGCGGATCGGCGACGCATCAGCCGACATTTAGTGCCAGTATATCAAGCTCCAACGAGCCAGCAGTGTCAGAGAACTGGAATACTGGCTCCGTTGCTGCGGCCGGACACTCACATAGCCTCACTGTTAATGTGTCGGAAGAGACTAATTTGCCAGAGTATCGTCAGCTTCGCGTGATTCGTCACAATGATAATGGTGAGCCAGCTATCATTCCAGAGGGAGCAATAGCAATCTTTGAATCTAGTGCTTTGCCAAGTGGATGGGAACAGTATAGTGATCAGGGTTCGCGATATGTATACGCCAGTGATACAGTCGGCGCAACGGGTGGCAGTAATGTCAGTCAGCATGCCATTACGGGCACTATCGGCGGCCCGAACGGTGCAACGCTTGGCTCTCGCGGTGGAGGCACGCAAGTTACCGCAGCGGCAGCAGATCATATTCATACCTTTAGTGGACAGACACAGACTATCGATATTCAGCCACCACATGTAGAAGCAATACTTGCCCAGGCGGTTACAGATACTGTTGTGCCGATCGATATGCTTGCTATGTGGGATGATGAGGCGCCAGTCGATTGGCAACTGCGATCTAATGAAACTGGACCATATTACGAACGATTTATTAAGCCAAGCAGTAGCTTTGGCGCAAATGGTGGTTCAGCGACTCATCAGCACAGCAACGTATCGATTATCACTTCGACGCCGACAACGACTACCGGCGCTCGAGCTGGTAGCGCTGGTGCAAGCGGTATCCATACGCACACTATTGATGTGACAAATTTTTCTGAACAAAATCATGTACCGCCATACGTTGACGTTATTATCGCTAAAAAACAAGAACCTAGTGACTTATCACAAGCAAGCTATCGTTGGTTTAGAAATCGCAACAGTACAGATGTTGGCTTGGCGCTTGCGAGTCAGGATACTCCAGCTACATCAATTGGCTTACCATTTCGCTTGCGGCTAGCTATTGTCGTTACTGTGGTTAACCTTGGGCAGTCTGGAGAGTCACTAAAGTTGCAATACGCACAGCGGGTCGGCGAAACCTGTGACCCAACTTTTAGCAATGAATCGTATGTTGATGTGCTGACTAACAGTGGCGAAATCCGCTACTATAACAATTCTGCTCCGGTAAACGGTGATCCGCTTACCCCTAATCTAAATGATCCTACGCTTGCAAGTGGCAGTAAAATAAATCAGTCATACGTTGAAGCCAATAATTACAGTAATAATCAGGCCGCAATAGACATTGGTGATTATGGGTTGTGGGATTTTGCATTGAGCGATGCTAATGCACCAGCGGATACGTCGTATTGTTTCCGAGCTGTGTATGCCGATGGCTCGTTGTTTGAGTCTTATAATGAAATTCCAGAAATCAC
Source organism: Candidatus Saccharimonadota bacterium (assembly GCA_007135955.1). GTDB lineage: Bacteria > Patescibacteriota > Saccharimonadia > Saccharimonadales > SLHW01 > SLHW01. The sequence goes on along the minus strand of SLHW01000025.1, from coordinate 32,522 downwards.
CACATCTGATAGCGCTGGGAATATGGTAGTACTGTTTGCTGGCGCGACTGTACCGGCAGGCTGGACGTGTATTTCGTGCAACCCTGGTGAGCCATTTTATGAACGGTTTGCCCGTGGATCAGCTAGCTACGGTACTACTGGTGGATCTGAAGCTCATTCCCATACCGCGACCGGTACGGTGCTGCCAACTATCGCAGAAGTCGGCAGTGATCCTGGGGTCGGTGACTTATCAAGCACTGACCACGGTCATGGTATTGTCCCAATATTAGATGAGGCGAGTAATCTACCGCCTTATAGACAGCTACGGTTTATCCGCTCAGAAGCTTCCGGAACACCATCTTCGCTCCCCGCTGGTGCAATCGCGATATTTGATAATGAAGTCCCAGATGACTGGACAAGATACTCTGTACAAGATAACCAGTATGTTCGTGGCCAAAATAATGTTGGTGCAACTGGTGGTAGCCTCACGCACAGTCATTCTGTAATCGGCACCACCACTACAGCTACTGGGAGTACCGTAGCTGATGGCGGTGGCGGTCCTGCATCTGCTGGTGCTGGAAATGATCACCAGCATACTTTGAGCGGGACTTCTCCAGCAGAGAATCATGAGCCACCGTATATTGAGGTATTGCTTGGTGAGCTTGATATTGCTAGTGGTCCACCGGCAGGTATTATTACGATGTGGGATGGTCCACCACCTGGGAGCTGGGATGTAGTTTCTGAATCTGGTGAGCCCTTTCATGAAAGATTTATTAAAGCTAGTGATACTTATGGATTGACGGGCGGGTCAACTTCTCATTCGCATGCTAATCATCAAGTTACGACGTCTGGACCGACCACCACGACTGGCACGCGTCAAAATAATGGCGGTGCCGCTTCGGCAACTCATACTCATCCAGTAGATATTACGAATGTCTCTGAGGAGTCGCATCTGCCCCCGTATAGAAATGTGATTTTTGCAAAGCAACCAGTTCCCAACACGCCGCCTAGCCAACCGACTGGTTTAGGGCAATTTCGAGTTGCGCTTGGTAGTGAGATATCGCCAGGTGGCTTTACTAATGAAACGCAAGTACATTTTCGAGCGGAAGCCTCTGACCCTGATGATGAAGATGAGCTTGAGCTTTGTGTTGAGGTGCAAACTAATGGGGAACCATTCACAAATCAAGAGTTATCTTGCGGTGATGCAGGCAGCTACGCCGGTTTACCTATAACGGTCGACGTTGTAATATCCGGTTTAGCAAATACGGCGGAATACCGTTGGCAAGCTAGAATCAGGGACAGTGCTGGCGAGTATTCTGAGTGGGTAGTATTTGGTAGTGGTGATCCGAGCGATAATGATTTCATCGTTGATACCGTTGAGCCGAGTGGAACGGTGTATGACGGTGACCAAATCGGAATTGATATTACTTATAGTGATGATGCACTCGATAGCCTGTCAGCTAATTGGGATATTGACAGTGGTTTGTCCGGGCTGGCTAGCTATGACTATTCCATTGGGCTAAGCCCAGGGGGTACAACAATAGCTGATTGGGTGACCGTCGGGACTGACACATCAGTTACAGCAAGTGGGTTAAATTTACAAACTTCTGAAGTATATTATTTTAATATTCGCACAACTGACAATGCTGGCAATCAGTCGGTTATAAGTAGCTCGGGTCAGCTAGTTGCTCCAAGTATTAGTTTCAGTGTCAGTCAATCAGAAGTATCCTTCGATAGCTTGTCACCGAGCAATGACTTCACTGACACACAGGATATCACCGTCACGACTTCTACTAACGCCCGTAGTGGTTATGTAGTGCGAGCTCGGACGACCAGCCTACTTACTAGTCCAGTTGATGCGATACCGATGTTTAACGGGGGATCATACCTTGAACCTGCAGCCTGGATAGCAGCGTATGTTGGCTTTGGCTATACTTCTAATGATACAAATGTTCAGGGAGAAAATAGATTTTCCGGCGACCCGTGCCCTGGTGGTGGTGAGCCACCATGCTTCGCACCGTTCACTCTAGATTTTCCAGGAGACATTGTAGCCGATAATCAGGGGCCGATAATTGGTACTCCGGTTGTTGGTGAATCGTTTATCATCACTGGCCGCGTAACTGCACCTGAAGGCCAATCTGCTGGGGATTATCAAACAACCATTATTTTTAGTGCGACCGCGCTATACTGATAGATAGGTATGCGCTTTTTCTTAGGAGTTTTTTTTACAGGATCTGCAGTTGCCATATTGCAATTGTTCTCCGGTGGTTTAGTAGGTGCCGAGCAGGCTAGTGACGATACCGCGATACGGGTTTCTCCGGCAGTAGTTGAGTTTGCTTTTAAGCCTGGTAAAACTCAAGAAAAAACTATTTTATTTACCAATGAAGGCAACAGTCCCGCGCCATATATATTACGCGCAGAAAGCATTGCCCTAAGAAACGCGACACTGCGGCAGCGAGCCGATGCACGGTTTAATATCAGTAATTGGATTACTATTTCTGATAGTTATATAGTCCTAGCTCCTGACGAAACACGTTCGATATCTTTGACAATTACGCCACCAGAAAGTGCTGAGCCTGGGGGGCATTACGCACAATTATATGCTCAGCCAGTTCTGCCAACGACTCAGCCTTCAGTTGTAAAAGCTCTTCCAGAAATAAGTATTCCAATATTGACAACAGTTGCTGGCGAAATACTAACCGAACTTCGAGTTGATCGCGGTAAACACACCCAACGAGTTATTCAGTCGAAAAAAACGCCAGTTCGAAGTGACTTTACTATAGAAAACACTGGTAATCGGCACGTATTAGTTCGTCCAGAAATAGCTGTTTTTCGAGGTGATGAGGAGCTTGAAAATCGTTCGATATCTTCAGTCTTGCTTCTGCCCGGAGAAATAATAGAAGTCAGTGAGCTATTTGATGTAGTGGAGCGCAGTGGTCGCCATAGTGTTCGTACTGATTTGTATATTGGAGGTGATCGTGTTGCTGCACTTACGTATGCGGTTTGGGCGATGCCACAGCCATCTTTGATTTTGCTAGGTTTTATTGCGTCGGTCATTAGTTGGAGGCTCTATGTGTACCGCAAAAATATTGTCCCATCGCTAAAAGCCTTGATCACCGGAAGGCAGACCTATTAAAACTGACTTGCATCAGTATCCGCTGTGTTATAACATAAGCTTGAATAGCATGTAATGTATAAAAAAGAAAAAGGAAACACTTATGAGTAAAAAACTATACAGCATGACACGTTTTAGTGTTATTGCGTTCGCTAGCTTATTATTAATCATGTCACTAGCTATAGTGCCATTTGCTTCAGCTGCAACACTATCGGATGCATCGTTAGAATTATCTGATCCGCGGCCAAGTCAAACAGCTGACTATACATTTAGTGCAAGTAACTTTACGACTGCTACAACACTTCGATGCATTGACGTTCGTCTTAATAGTCAGGCAGATGGTAGCGGGAGTGCACCGGCTGGCATAAATACATCTTCGTTCACACTGGACAGCTCTAGCGTCATAACAGTTGCTAACTGGAGTGAAGATTCGAGCACGAGTGGATTATTGCGTATAGAAAACTCAGGAGGAGAAGCACCAGCTACAAGTGGTGAATTGGTATTTAGCGGAATTCAAAATGGCAACACTACAGATACCTACTATGCAATAGTCACAACCTATAGTGATGCTGGTTGCACAACACAAATTGACTCAGTAACCGTTGCCTTTGCATACACAGACGGTACATTAGTAGAGCTATCGATTGAACCGACACTGACATTTAATTGTTTGCCAGTTGGAGCAAGTGAGTCTGTAAATGGAGCGACTACTAGTGTTGCCTCTACGTGTTCTGGTATTGATTTTGGCAACAGCGTAACGGCTACTCAAAATGGTGTTGCTGCTCATGAGCTCGAGGTATCCACTAATGCTACTGGGGGCTATGTTATTTATATTCGTCACACCGGGCCCTTATCTAATGGTAGCGACAGTATCGCTAACCATGTAGGCACTAATGCAGACCCAGTAGCCTTTCCTGGTTTTGGCACAGAGGCTTGGGGGTATACTACTGATGATTTAGGGCGGTTCACCCCTAATTTATGGGCTGGCTTCACAACCTTGAATGAGTTAGTTTCTGAAAATACTAGTGCTACTGTCGGCACCGATAATTTTTTCGTTGGCCATCAAGTCGGCATTGATGCTGAAACTCCAGCTGGTACCTATCAGACAACTGTTGTTTACACTGTAGTTTCTACATACTAAATACTGATTAATAGTCAGCTCGGGGTTTTCCCAGGAATAAAAGAGTTTGAGTTGTCATGTTGTGGCAATCTGGTGAATGATACCGTACAATGTTTAGTAGATACTTATAGAGAAAGCCCTGAGACTATTTAAAACACGTGCGCATGGAACGAAATTATTTATTACTTACAGATAAGTTTAACGCTGCAGTAATTGTTGCACTACTTTGCCTTGTGTTTGCATTAGGGCTATCTGTGTATAGATCTTTTACTGCCGGAGCGCAACAGATTGATGAAGACGCGATTAGTCTCGCTATCTCACCACAACTACTAGAACTCTCAGCAAACCCTGGCGATAGTATTGATAGCACGTTTCGTCTAACTAATGGGAGTGCAGATAGTATTGAAATAGAAGTTGTCGCAAGAAATTTCCTCCCACAAGGTGAGGATGGGGCAGTTGAGCTAACAGAAGAAACGACAGCTTTTTCATTATCGCAATGGATTACAGTTGATCCTGAGCAGACCACAATTGCCTCCCGTCAAACAGCTGATTTTAAAATGAATATAACTGTTCCGGATAATGCCGAGCCGGGTGGTCATTTTGGTTCATTGGTTTTTCGGACGATTCCACCAGAGCAGGCAGGCGACGTGGCGCTGGTTTCTCAAGAAATAGCTCCGGTCATTTTAGTAAAGATTGCAGGTGATGTTGATGAGTCAGCAGAAATAGCATCCTTTCGTTCACTCAAAAATATATGGAGTAATCAAGATCCTATCCAATTTGAAACGAGAGTTTTAAACACTGGCAACGTACATTTTCGACCTTCTGGTCAAATCGAAATAAAGAATATATTCGGAAATACAGTTGAGCGAATAGAAATCGATCAGCGAAATGTAATCCCTGATGCAGTACGAAGAGTTATAACCGACTGGAATGAGCCAGGCTTTCGATTTGGCCGTTACAGCGCAAGCTTAACGGTAATTTATGGTGAAGACAATCAGATTCTTACCAGCGAAACTTCGTTCACTGTGTTCCCGTATCAGACCATCGCACCGATTGCTGCAGCTGTAGTATTCATCGGCTTCATGGGGTGGCGATTTCGAGAGCGAATCACGCTGGCACTTCGAGTGCTCAGTGGTAAGTCGACTGGCGAGTAGACGCTGGTGTGGTGGCGCCGACAATCATTCTTTGACCACAAAATTACCAAACTATTTTTTGGCAGTGTAGTCACAGGGGTTAGTGCTCTTTTATTTCCCGTCTTTGCTATGAATAATGCAGCTGCTCAATCATCACAACCCATTCAATTAACCGTGCCACAAACATCATTGTTGGCATCTGGCAAAGCAGCACCAGACGCCCATGTGACTATTTTTCGAAATAATGTAGAGATTGGTTCGACAACGGCTAATAAAAATGGAGAATTTTCAAAAACAATTCAGCCTATCCCCACTGGCACGAGCAATATTAGTATTTTGTATACTGATAAAGCTAATCGTAGCTCTTCGCGAAAAACGATAAATCTAGCATTTCAACCACAGCAACAAACAGCACTGGAGGTATTTTTGTCGCCAACAGTCAGAGTAGCGCCTCAAAGAGCGATTGTCTCTAATCAGAGTTTTGTTTTTAGTGGTTCTACTGTTCCCGGTGCTATTGTTACTGTTCAAGTTGTTGGTGGCAGGCAATTACAGGCTACGGCAAATAACATAGGGGAATATACTATTCGGGCAGCGGCTACTGATTTTGGGGTTGGCGTGTTTAAGTTTGACGTATCTTCAAGCAAGAACAATCAAACTAGTGAGCTATCTGATCAGGGTTCGTTTGCAATAACACAATTTATCGCACCCCCTGTTGCTGTACCGGATATTGATCAAGCAGCTCAGGCAACCGTTAACTTTGTAGCACCACCGCAAATAACAGCTCCAGCTGACGGAGCGACTATCACGACTTCAACTGTTGAACTGACTGGAATAGCAACCCCCAATAGTCAATTGCTGCTCTATCAAGATGGCTTGGTTGTTAGTTCAATTTTTACTGATGCTGATGGGTCGTGGCGATTGCTGCTTAGTCCAACACGTGATAGTCATGAGCTGTATGTGGTTGCTTGCATCGCAGAGGTCTGCAGTGAGCCCTCAAACATAATAATCCTGACATTTAGTACTATTCGTGGGGTATGTTCTATCGATGCATCATTTGAGGCCTATCGCTTTTGGGGTGTAGCTGTCGATGATGACGTTGCATTAAGGCTTCGTGAGGCAACTGGGAGCCCTCCTCTGACAGTTCATATTAACTGGGGTGATGGTGAGTCTGAGCAGTTTACTCTAGAGACATCTCAGATGACAAATCAAGTATTTCGGTATCGTTACAGTAGCCCAGGTATCTATAACGGTGTCGCTACGATTGTTGATGGGTTTGGCTGCAATGTTACTCGGTATTTCTCGGTGCAAGTGGTTGAAGATGTGCCTTTGCGCTTGAGCTCATGGAATATTTTACCAATAGTCATTGGAGTATCGGTACTTTTTGGCTCTTACTCGTTAACTCGTTTATTAATCAAAAGCTAATTTTATAGCAGCCGGAATAGGAATCTGGCGTTTCAGGGCTTGAGCGACTATACTAGTAAAAAGAGGGACGAATATGGCTTCAAAGCAGCACCGGGACCGTATAGCAGCAGAACTACAAAGGGCTGGACTAAATTGGTTCAGTATTATTCGATCCGAGGGTCGTCATTTGCCAAATATCATTCACAAGGACGAACATATTGGCGGTGCGATTTATGGGTTTGGTTCCTCAGGCTGGTGTATGATAATTGCTACCGAAAAAAGAGTAATTTATCTTGATAAGAAGCCATTCTTTACTACCAAAGATATCCTTACATACGATATAGTTTCTGGGGTACAGCTAAACGCCGTCGGCCCATTTGCATCTGTTACGCTTCAGACAAGGGGTTTAGAATACTCACTTAAGTATGTCGGTCATAAGGCAGCCGAAAAATTTGCCGACTACATTGAAGCCCGTCGGCTGAGCGGTGGCCAGTATGATCAGCGAAGCGGACGGTTTTATCATGAGTTTGAAAATGAAGCATACTTACGCGACGTCCCAAATCAGGCTGCTTATGACTATATTGCTCAACATGATGTTGCAATTCTGTCGTCGACAGATTCCGAAGGCCAGCCAAATGGTGCTGTTGTGCACTATTATTTAGGTGAAGATGGACAACTTTATTTTTTAGCTAAATCTGCTAGCAAGAAATCTCGAAACATTATGCAAAACAGTAGGGTTTCACTTACGATTTATGAAACTGGCTCACTAAAAACGGCGCAAATCGAGGCGCGTTCAAAAGTCGAAACCGACCCCAGCGTACAAGAGAAAGTATTTCAGTTTGTCGTCAAAGAGAAAGACTACAGAGAGGGTCGCAAGTCCCCTCCCATCACAACGTTAAAAGACGGTCATTATATTGTTTTTCGCTTGACGCCTACATCGATAGTATATTCTGACTACTCTAAGAAGTAGTGGTATACTATTGCTTGCATGCAACTATCAAAAATAAGTAAATCTAACTCTAGAAAACAACCATCAGAGAAAAAGTGGTACGCTGGACAGCGTGGCTTAGGCATTTATCTTATCATTTCGGGCGCTGTTGGGTTTATTGCTTCATTTGCTCTATCTCTGGAGCGCTTAGCAAGTCTAGTAGATCCAGACAGAGTTGCACTTTGTGATATTAACCCTATCTTGAACTGCGGTTCAATTATGGAGAGCGCTCAAGCAAGCCTGTTTGGTGTACCGCATTCATTTCTGGGAATAGCGACGTTCAGTGTGTTGATATCAGTTGGCGTCGTATTGCTCGCTACCACTAAGCTTGCACAGTGGTTTTGGCGGTTGTTGCTAATTGGTTCGCTTTTCGGTTTCTTGTCTGTGCAGTACTTGGTGTATCAGAGCTTATTTATATTAAACACCCTTTGTCCGTGGTGTATAGTAATCTGGTTAGCGGTTGCACCGCTCTTCTTTGTGGTATCAGCATATCTCGTACGGCATAATGTGCTTAAATTTAAGTTCAGTGCTCTTCAAATAACAATTTCATTTATCGCTAAGCACGCATTCACTATTGCTGCGCTCTGGTTTATCACGGTCATCTATATGATAGTAGTGCAATTCTGGTTCTATTGGTCGACGTTGCTTTAGCAATTGTAACTGTAGGCCACTAATTCCGTTAGTTATTTTTATTAAGGATTACAGCAATTTTTATCAGAGACTAATGTTTGGCTAAGTGCTTTAATTTGCTATACTAAAAGCACAAGCAAAAAATAAACGTGGTGGGCAGGGAGATATCTATTATGAAATTACTACTTGCAATTAACGCGGGGATGTTTGTACTGTCTGCATCGCTGTTCATTGCGTTATTCGCACCAGCATCACTGCAGCAGCTTTATGCTCAAAATCCATTGGATGCATCAGTTCAAGAAAACGAGCAGTCAGCAGAAGAGCAACAGAACAATAGTGAAGAAAATGTAGAAGCTGTAGATACTGAAGAAGAAGCTTCCGTATCGTATCAATATGTAGCGCAACCAGGCGACTCCTACACACTGATGGCGCGCAAAGCAACACAGACGTATGGTCTTAAGTTTGACGTATCACTATCATCAGCTCAAATATTATTCGTTGAAACAAACTTGACGCAAGCTGCCGGAGCTCCACTTCTTGATATTGGAGAAGAGGTTGCTATTAGCGAAGCTACAGTCAGCGAGTGGGTTAAGGCAGCACAAGAGCTTAGCGATGCAGAAGAAGCCGCCTGGGAGGCTTATGTTCCATTGGTTGACTTCAACACTGACAATGTTGGTCAGTAGCGCTTAAAGAACATTTCGGCGTAGCCATTCATACATCACGATACCAGCAGCAACGCCAACGTTGACTGATCGTGTTGAACCAAATTGCTCGATAGCCACTAATGCCTCACAGGCTTGTTGCATTTCAGCTGACAGGCCAGGCCCCTCTTGCCCAAAGACTAAAATTGCCTGAGCAGGCAGGGGTGCACCTGTTAATGGTTCGCTGCCATCAATATTGTCAATACCAATCAATGCTAACGATGTTGCATGGGTGTTTTTCCAGGATAAGAAATCAGCAACTGCAGCGTGATGATATACAGCGAGATATTTCTCGGTAGCCATAGCGCCACGTCGATTCCAGTGTCGCTTACCAATAATGTGCACACCGCTCACGTTACAGGCATTTGCCGTTCTAACTATTGAGCCGATGTTGTAGTCGTGCTGATAATTCTCAATGGCAACGTGCAATGAAAAAGCTTTTTTTCTTAGGTCGTGTTTAATCGCAGAGACTTTCCAGGTTTTATACTTGTCAATAACGTTTCTGCTATCGCCATTTTCCAAGAGCTCTGGATCAATGTATTTCTTATTTGCCATAGCATCAGTATAGCGAACCTGCTAGGATAAGAGAGGATATAATTAAGGGAGAAAAGTACTATGGCAGATGAGCCAACTCAAAAACGCAACGTCAATTTTAATATGGACCCCGGCAAGACACCAGTTTTGTATGCGGATTCTTACTTGATTGGTTCAAATGAGCATGTAGTGACCTTTACTTTTGCTCAGGCTTTGCCACAACCAGATCAGCAGCATGTTGTAGCTCGAGTTGCCTTAACTCGAAAACAGGCAAAAGATTTTTTGAGCAGCCTAAACGAACACGCAGAAAAATACGAACTTTAATCCGAAACTGGTATACTTCAGCTAATGAGCAAGATAGACGTATTATTGGGGTTGCAATGGGGCGATGAAGGCAAGGGCAAGGTTGTTGATGTCTTAGCTCCTACATACGATGTAATTGTCCGTTTTCAGGGTGGGCCAAATGCTGGTCACACACTTGTATTTGATGACAAGAAGTATGTACTTCACTGTCTTCCTTCAGGGATTTTCCAAGAAAATACCGTCAACCTAATCGGTAATGGCATGGTGCTAGATCCAGTAGTGCTGGCGGCTGAGATTGCCGAGGTGGCTGAAGGTGGGTTTTCAATTGTAGATCGTTTGAAGATTGCGCAAAAAACTCACTTGATTTTACCTACTCATCGCTTTCTCGACGCTGCCTATGAGAGGCGTAAAGGCAAACAGGCAATCGGCAGTACACTTCGTGGTATTGGCCCAGCATATACAGACAAAGTGTCTAGACATGGGCTACGAGTCGGTGACATTCTTTTGCCAGATTTTGATGAGCGACTACAGGCGCTAATTGATCGCCATCAGCAGCAGCTTGAATGGCTTGACTATAGCGAATATGATTTAGGGTCAGCCATGATCGAGTGGCACGAAGCGATTACTCAGCTACGCGAAATTCCACAGGTCGACGATAGTTACTTCCTCAATGATCAACTCTCAAAGGGAAAGCGCGTTTTAGCTGAAGGAGCTCAAGGCACCTTACTGGATATAAGTTATGGGTCATATCCCTACGTCACTTCTTCGCATACCATCACAGGCGGTGTTTGTACTGGCCTAGGGGTGCCACCGAGTGCTATTGGTGACGTCTTCGGAGTTTTCAAGGCGTATTGTACTCGGGTTGGCGGAGGACCATTCCCATCTGAGCTTTTTGACGAAACAGGCGAAACTATCCAAAAGAATGGCCACGAGTTTGGCGCAACTACCGGTCGGGAACGTCGCTGTGGTTGGCTTGACCTAGTCGCTCTGCGGTACGCCTGCATGATTAATGGAGTCACAAAATTATTTATGATGAAGGGTGATGTACTGTCTGGCTTTGATACGCTACAGATTGCAACTGCCTACAATGGAGTAAATGGAGAAGTCACCAACTCTTTTCCTTATGACGTAAGTCAGTCGACAGTCAGTCCGGCATATCAAGCGGTTACTGGCTGGCAAGAGGATGTCACATCAGCAAAAGAGTGGAATGATTTACCGAATACAATGAAAGACTACATTACATTAATTGAAGACGAACTTAAACTACCAATTTCAATAGTATCGGTTGGGCCAGATCGTAATCAAACCATCAAGCGGGATACGAAAGTTGAATAGCTCAGATCATACGGTGACAGTTACTCAGCAGCAAGATTTTCCAGGGGCGATTTTTAAGGTTGTCGTTGCTTCACCAGACGGATCCAAGACTGAGCATAGTGTTCATATTTCAAGGAGTTATTTTGAAGAATTGACCAATGGAGCAGCGTCAGTCGAGACGGTAATAATTCAATCATTTCATTTTTTGCTCGAACGCGAACCAAAAGAGTCAATCCTTGCTGAATTCGATCTGCCGGTTATCTCTAGATATTTTCCTGAGTACGAAGCCACTATCCAAAAAGAAATAGGGCACTTCTAAACTCTCAATATATTTCATGCATTCTTCTAAGGTTATTCACTCTAAAATATAATAAGCTTGACCACGAACCTTTAATTGCGTATAACTTATGACATGAATGCTACAACAGCCTTTCACCAGTTACTAGCAATTATTATTGAGCTAATTGGTGATATTGCTATGGTTGAAGCTTCATAAATACATAAGTAAGTAAAACAAAATACATCCTCCGAAGTTTCAACCAAGAAACTCGGAGTTTTTTAATTTATAAGGAGGAAATAGTATGGGTTTTCATGAAGCAAGTTTCGAAGCAAGGACTACTCGGCCTACTCTGGGCGATTCAAGCGAAGTAGTTGAGTTGGCGGAACCAGCAAGAGTAAAAGAAGAGAGTCAACTCTACGACAGTGCTGATACCAGGCAAGTCGAGCAGATGTTGCCAGATTTGTTGAGGGTATATGGTATCGAATGTCCAGATCAGGCACAAGCTATGGTGGCAGACTTTGTTTATATGGTGCAAGAAGCCAACCCTGACTTCCGGCCAAACACTGGAGCAATAATGGAGGAAATGTCTAATTTTTTCCCTGAGTCGGAAGCAGCGAAGACGCAATCGATGGGTGTCATTGCCCTGAGCGGCATGACTAAATCGTTCCCGAATTGAATTGGATTGTCAAAGTAGCCGAATTATCCTTAAGGTTTGCTACACTATAGGTAATGAAATCATTAGTGGTACAGCTTTTGCCGCATCGACAGTCGCTTTGGCGGGATCTTGTAATTGCTACATTGGCACTACTTTCCGCAGGGCTGTTGATACTAGAGCTAAGCTTAGAATTAGCTACCGAACAAACTAGATTGGTATATGCACTAGATCTGATTATCGCAATGATTTTCCTCGCTGATTTTGGATACGAATTAGCTATGGCAAACGACAAGAAAAAGTATTTTCAAAAAAACTGGTACCTATTACTAGCTTCGATACCAGTAACACAAACTACCTTTCAGGCACTCCGCTCAATTCAACTACTGCGATTACTCCGTATTGTTCGACTGTATGCTCGAATTAAAGCATTAAGCGAGCGGACTGAATTAGTATCACGACACAGTTCGCGTTATATTTTTATCGCGCTTTTTGCTACCATCATCGTTTTCACTGGGGCAGCTAGCTTTTATCAATTTGAACAAGCAACTAATCCTGATGTTGATAGTTTCTTTGACGCCACCTGGTGGGCGATAGTGACTGCGACGAGCGTCGGCTATGGTGACATATACCCGCTGACACTAGAAGGTCGGGTGATTGCTATGGTCTTGATGATATTTGGGCTTGCTTTAATTGGAACTGTAGTCGGTATTGTTAGTAATTATTTCTTAGTAACCTCAACAGCTACAAGCAATACAGATGACTAGTTATCTACGGGTTGCCTGAGTTAGCAGATCCCGGGTATTGCTGAAAGTCACCAAATTTTTCAATTAGCAGATCGTGTATAGCCTTGGCTTGCGGAATAGTCACGCCAGGCAAGTGGCCTTCAGACTTAGTGCTACTACCGCCTCCAACACTACGGCTAGTTGTCGATGAGCTACCGGCGCTCTCAATGTCCACCCGCGCAAGACCCAAGACTCTATCGCTCAGACTGCGAGTGATATTGACATTCTGGATTCGGTTGAATGGAATAGTAACGTCAGTTTTGTGTACAACGCCATACTCTTTACGAAAAGCTGAAGTGTTCACTTCGTAATAGTAATTTTGATGCACCGTGATAGCAATTAGGTATAAGATAATGAGATAGGCTCCGAGCAATAAACCAAACAACAATGGCTCAAATACAACGCCGACAACAAATAGAAAGAACAGCAGGCTTGTCTTGGCAATATAACTTAAATAAAATGACCAAACAGCTCGTTGGCAAAGCCGTTGTTTTTCGATAGTTTTTTGTTTCTTCTCAGTATTTTTAGGCTCGCCCGAATCGTGATTACGAGTATGATCATGGTCCGTAGCCTTCTGGTGGTTATCATGGATTTCAGTAGCCTGATTGAGAACAGATTGCTTGGCTATCGCCTGTTGGGCTAATGCTTCAAACCATTGTTGAGCAGCACCACAGAACTGGCAGTAGTTGGCTGATTTATGAATTGTCTTACCGCAGTTGGTGCAATATTTTTGAGGCATATGCTTTATTATACCTTAGCAAGTCTATGCAAATGAAGCACCTGTCGATAAAATATGCCGGTAGGTTTTCTTTTGTAGTAAGCTACCAGAATGAGATTGCTTATCTTTCTAGTCAGCTCTTAATAACTAATGCAATTTAATATTTCACGGGTAACTTTTCTAACCTAGTTACTACCCTTTACATACATTTACTGGCTAAGTCTCTATAGCGCTTACCGCTACTCTTTTTAGGATAATCGTTTTAATACTTACTGTGGCGAGTAGTTTTATATTGGTGCAAGGGCTACAACAGGATCGCTTGTGACACGTAGGCAAGATATTATCAGGGCCGCTAGTCTTTAAACTGAATTCTAGTCTAACAGAAAATTAGCCTTGAGGCTGATTTTTATCGTTAGCTGGTTGGTTTAGTCGCTTGGCCAAGCGCCAGGTTAGTAGCATATAGACAGCAATGCCAATAACGGCATACGTGATATTGGTAGCAGATAACGATGCAATTGCTTCACCAAGATACACATAGGCAACAATGCTTGGTGCATTGCCGATTAGGGTTGCTAGTGCATAGTCTCGTAAGCGAACTGGGGAGTAAGCGAGCGCAAAGTTCAGGCCATTATAAGGAATGAGCGGGGTAATTCTTAGTAGTAAAACAGTCAGGAAACCATTTTTTTCAACCTGGTCGTTATAGTCGGTGATACGCTTAAACTTGTTTTCAACGAATGCATCCACGGTAGTTTTTCCTAATTTTCGAGCAATCCAATAGGCTGCAATAGCACCGGTAGTTGAAGCTATTATACTTAAGACGCTACCCCAGAATACACCGAATGCTGCTCCGCCCAAAAGGGTGAATATTGTACCGGGCAAGAAGAGCATCGATCCAATGGTATAGATAACAGTAAATCCAACTGGTGCGAGCAATCCAAGAGAATTAATCCACTGTTGCCAAAGCTCGATGTTCTCTTTTCCAAATACATCAAAGCGGTCAACTAAAACAAACGCAGTAACTATGATAACTACAAATATGAAAAATTGTACCCTTTCTCGGTTCATAGCTTTTCTCTGTTTCCCGCTAGATTTAGCTCTTCGTCAGGTGTCTCAATTTCAACTTGTATGATATGGGCATGAGGGACATCTAGCTTAATGGCTGACTTAATCTCATCACTTATGAGCTCGATTTCGTTTGTAGTTAGGTGATCGTCAAGATGCACCTCGATAATAATAAGTAACCTTGCAGAACCAATATAGGTTGTTCGTAAATCAAGTATCCTCTCAACATGCTGAACGCTGAGCGCAGCAACATTTATCTTTTGAGCTACCTCTCGTGACACGGCTCGTCCAACAATTAAACCTTTTACGTCTGTGATAATCATAATTGAGCCTATCATCATTAAAAGCCCAATTGTTAATCCACCAAGACCATCGAATTGGCTGTTTCCGGTTAGTATGAATGAAGATATTGCAATGAGGCCAATTATGGCCGCAAGGGTTCCTAGGAAATCTATTAAAAATGTTGATTTGGTTTCAATCATCGATGATGAGCGGATGTGCTGTATGAGGGATGTTTTGGCTGAGCTGTGCTTTAGCCGTCGTACGCTCAGTGAGAAGGCGTACGAATTAGCTACTAAACTGATTATTAACACCACTATTGCAATTGAAATATCATCAAGTGGTTGTGGGTTAAGTATTTGCTGCAGGCCAAAATATACTGACAACATACCAGTACCAAAAAACATGAACACTCCAGCAATAATCACCCAAAAAAATAATTCTCTGCCATAGCCAAAATGATGCTTTTCGTCACGCTTACGCTTGCTGACCTTTACTCCACGGTAAAGTAAGCCGGTTGTAACAAGATCAGAAAAGCCTTGCAGCGCCTGTGACAACATAACAACACTTCCGGTGACGGCAGCCACAACAGCGTTTATCAAGACATCAGAGATGCTTACTACAAATGATGTACCAACAACTTTAGTATCTTTAATGAGTGGCCTGTTTGACTGATTGGGTGGAATCATTTATTTTGAAGAGCTAGTTTTTCAGTCTCTTTACTTGCGGCATATACCTCAAGTGTAGTTAGCAGCAAAATAAGAAGCACCGGGCCAATAAACAACCCAAGGAATCCAAAGATTGCCAGTCCAGCAAAAACACCAATAAGTATCAGGGCTGCTGGAAGCCGAGCCTCCTTCGGTATTAGAATTGGCCGTAGGACATTATCGATATTGTTCACAATGAATAGGTGTCCGAGAAGCACCACTAAGCCTTGCCAGATATTTCCAGTTAGGAGCAGTATAAAGCCTACTGGGAAACTAATAACACCGCTTCCCAGCGGAATGATAGATAGGAAGCTGAGCAGCAAAAAGAAGAAACCCAAGTAGGGCATACCAGCAATTGCAAAGGTAATAATGCCGATAGTTCCTTGCGCCAGAGCTATCAAGAGTTGACCGCGAACCATACCGTTAGTCATAGCACCTGCCCTTGACAGGAATAATTCATACACATCATCACCAAGAGGGTTAATCCGCTTAAGAAAGTGAAGGATATCTTTTTGATATCGCAGTACTGCGAGAAAGATATATATAAACAATATGAAAGATGCAAAAAAAGCTGGCGTATTAGTGATAAGGTTGGTAAGACCGGTAAGTATTGTATTGGCAATTTCTATACCGGCGCTAGACGCGTACTCGATGACTTCGTCTTCGCTCACCGTAAATACACCACCACTTAAGGTTGTAATACTTTCACTTAAGCTCGTAACCAACTGCTGGGTATCACGATCAATTGATACGCCCTGAACAACCTCCTGAAGGTCGGTAGCGAGTATTCGGGTTTGTGCAACGGTGATTCCAGTAACTGCCAGCAAGGGAATTATTAGGAGCAGAAAGGCAGTGAGCAGTGTTAGAGCGGGTGCGCTATTTGGGTTTTTGGTTCGCTTGGCAAACCAGCGATTAACTGGCGCAAAGCTGAACGCTAATATAATGGATGTTACGATTACGCCAAAGAATGGCGCCAAAAACAATATACCGATACCTACAGCAATAAGCGCTGCTATGCCAAGTGGCCTAGACGGATTTGTCTGTCTCGCTTTTTTACTCATTAGCAAATATTGTATCAGAGATATAGCATCGTAGGATGTATTTTTTAGTGGTTGTTTCTCGATTTCTGCTTAGTATAAAAGGCCTAGGGATGAATTTTACTTGCTTGTTGCTGGACTTTCCAGTCGTTTATAGCAGTGCTGTAGAGCGCAGGTAGTAGCAAGACGCCTAGTATTATCCACCAGCCAATCATCCAGCCAGACAGCACTATCTGTCCGACCTGTAATCCATGTACGAATATGAGCACCATTGCTAACAGCTGGCTTAGGCTTATCCAACCCCATATTTTTTGAATGCTTTGCTTTTGTCTGAGCCGATGAACTACTTCGTATATCAGGAATAAAACCAGTGCAAGGGCGCCAATGGCTACAAAAGGCTCCAGATTCTCTGCTATTCCAGTATAAAAACTGTCAGGTGGCAAGACACCAAATAAGCGGTACTGTTGCCAGCCCAGTAGTCCTGGATGCAACAATATCAAACCCAGTACGAGCCAGGTGGATACTTTGTCGTATAACGCATTTGCCGAGTAGGCCTCAGGGTAATGTAGGCGCATCCAGCTGTAGGCATAGTGTGTCCACATAATGCTCCATGCCAGCACTCCGAGTAACGGAAAGACTGCTGATATCGTGAGCACTGGCTCCCAGTTGTAAGTCTGTAGCCAAGCTACGCTTGGTACAGTTACTACGACTGCAAATAACAACCATGGCATAGTTTTTGGTGATAGCTGCCAGCGTGGTGCATTCATTAATGTAAGCATAACACCTAGCTAGCCTATTTTGGTGTTGGTCTGTTGTACTTGTCTCAGTCCTACAGTAATTTATACTTGTTTTTATGGATAGAATAAATCAAGCCTTTGAGGAGTATCCTCGGGAAGACTTTTTACCAGAAGACAAAAAATCAGCCGCTAATTATGATGCGCCGATACCGATTGGCTATAATCAGACGAACAGCCAGCCGACTACAGTAACACGGATGTTGATATGGCTTGATGTTCAGCCTGGTCAAAAAATTCTTGATGTTGGTTCTGGTTCAGGCTGGACAACTGCACTGTTGTCGTATTTGGTTGGTAATCAGGGTGAAGTTTATGCAGTCGAGAAAGTACCTGAATTGGTAGAGTTTGGCCGGGAAAATTGCGAGAAGCAACAGATAGAGAACGCTTCATTTCATCAGGCCGGGGATGTGTTTGGTCTACCAAGCCACGCTCCCTATGACCGGATTTTAGTCAGTGCTGCTGCCAGCGATTTACCGGATGAACTCGTTCGTCAGCTTACACTAGGTGGCCGTATGGTTATTCCTGTACAAAACAGCATCCTCGCGGTGGACAAGTCCCCAGAAGGCACTATCACTGTCGTCGAGTATGCAGGGTACGCATTCGTACCATTAATTTAATCCATCCTGCATGATTAAGATGATTGATGTTGTTAAATCAAAATAGCAGGATTATACTCTAGCTTAGATGAATGAGACTAAGTTTTTAAAAACTATATACACTTTTTTCCTAGGACTTCTTCTATCAGTATTTATCGGCTTCGGTGTTGCAACTTTTTATCCTAAGCCTGAGACTCCAGCTTTTCCTGAGCCAGCGATATTCTCTGATGGTGCTGACGATGATGAGTTTCAACGAGAAGTGCAAGAATACGAACAAGTGTATGATCGGTATCAGTCAAAGCTTCAAGACTACCATCAAAATGTATCAATCATAACTCTCATTATGGCAGTTGGCTTGGTTTCCATCAGCCTAGTCTTTAATAATCGCTTGAAGGTAATTGCCGATGGTGTACTCTTGGGTGGTTTATTTACTTTGATATATAGCGTTGGACGCAGTTTTGCAGCAGAGAACGCAGCGCATAGTTTTGTGATGCTAACGATAGCGCTTGCCGTTGTGCTGTTTCTTGGCTACACTCGCTTTGTAAAAACTTCAAAGAAATAGAAACCTAGACCGAGTTTTTTTTAACTTTATTCTCTTGAGTCGGTTTCTTCGTTGCCGCTCGCCTCATTGATTGGTCGATCGGTAACAGTAGTTGGGGACTTTTTAATTCCACCAATGATGGTCTTGGGTAGCTCTTCTGCTGATGGCTCAGGTTTTTGAATTACGATTTTTCGTCCCAGCATATTTACAAAAATTGGGCTAATAATACTGGTGACAATTGCCAGTCCGACAATTGCTGACAATAACGCCTGATCAAGGATACCCGCGCCATAGCCTAAAAAGGCAACAGCCAAAGCAGTAGACAGTTGTGGCATCACTGCAAAGCCGATAAATTCACTTTGTTGATGAGTGAATCCAGCTAATCTGCCGCCAAGATACCCGCCGACAAATTTTGACGCCACTAAACTTCCGATAACTGCGAACATTATTAGCAGTGCGTCTATACCTTCAAAGAAGACCCCTACATCAGTGCTCGCGCCAACCATCACAAAAAACACTGGCACAAAGAATCCATAACTAATCGCATGCAACTTAGCCTTTAACAAGCTATTAGCCATAGACTTTGACAGAATCATGCCGGCAAAGAAGCCAGCAATAATTGCATGGAGTCCAACAAATTCAAAAAATACTACCAACCCAATCAGTATCATCACCGTAAAGCGGAGTTCACGCTCGAACAAGTCTTCTTGGTCTTTTTCAATTCCTGAAAGGGCAACCCAGCGCATTTTAGGCAGCACCCATGCGAACAATCCGAGTACAAGAAACGCAAATGGATAAATAAGCAGCGAATCAAGAGTGCCGGATTCAGTAGTAGCTACTTGTAAAAATACTGACAGCAAGAGTAGGCTAATCGCATCAATGATAATCGCGCTTGCAACAACGGTCTTACCAAGAGTCGAATCAATAATCCGATGTTCTTGAAGAGTGGGTACTAATAGTGCAATGGCTGATGACATAAATATGATACCAACAAGCACTGCAGTAGCTAGAGGATAACCGAGGCTCAATGCGACAGCAATACCAATGACGGTAGGCAAAAGCCCAACAAAACTAGCAACTAATGCAATTTTACCCTTTATGCCCCTGACATCAGATAGTTTTGACTCAAGGCCAGCCATAAACATCAAAAAAACTAATCCGATGGTCGCTAAAAAATCGATAGTGCTATCAGGCGCAAACCAGCCGAAGCCGTTTGGTCCGACCACCATTCCGCCAACAATTAGTGATACCACCCAAGGTATCCGCATGCGTAGAAAAATTTGCGAGAATACAACTGCTACTAACAGAATAATAAAAAATGGGAAAAATGCTTGCATATACTAGCTACATTTAAACACATTCAGCCTATGCTTGACGCAGCAACAGTAATATTCGGCTCGAACCTGTTGCTGATTTTGCCAATAGCACAAGCAACAGTTTCTTATATTGTTATCTGAGGGGCTAGTTTTTTTAGCGAAGTATTGGGTGTTTTTTGACAAGCTTCAGCTTTTTCCACTGGTTACCAAAGCCAAGTTTTTGCTTATCGTTGACTTTGAGTAGACCGACTAGGACTATTGCATAGATGATGTGGTCGCTTAGTAGCGGATTGTTGGTTGATGGCATCGTAGCGCTATAGAGCATTAAAAAGAAAACTACGCCAGTCGCCGTAGCTATCCGCATGCCAATACCCAGTATCAGTGCCAAGCCAATACCAAGCAGGCCAAGCATAAACAGCCAGTCAATGAGCGGATTGCCCGCTAAACCTTGGTAGACATTAGCTAGAGGCCCACTAGTACCGAACTGCAAAAAGCCAGTTGTTGGCGAGCCACCAGCTAGCCAAGCACTATTACACATGACGTTGATTGCATCTGTCGTTTGATCGCGGCAAGTTGCAAAACCAAGACCAAATAACTTATCAATAAATGCCCAAAATAACACAAATCCAATCCCAATCCTGGCTAATCCCCACACGCTATCGACGTCGATCTTTTCTTTTTTCCGAGTCATTTTAGACCATCCTTTCAAATTGTTTATGCTTACAGTATAGGTAGCTAGCGGCAACTTTACAATTTTCGTTTGATTACGCTTTGTATAACCAGGGCTTTTCTGTATTTACTCGTGACTTCTGACATAGGCTATTAACAAATCGTTTCTTTTCATTACTTAGCATGATGAATACTAGGATTCTTAGTAGCATAAAAAATTACTTGGCGTGTCAGGCAATTAGTAAATAGCGACCCCATGCCATAAAAATGATAACTCGCTAGTTTATCAGCGAGAGAAGGTAATATGCAGCAAGTGACAATAGGATAAGCGCGCCAGCGAGGGTGGTCCAGGTGATGAACTTTGATCCAGCGAACCATATTTCTTTTGTCATAACAGCTCCGGTAAAGATAATTAGTTCGATCAGCATGTAAAACAGTAGATACAACAGTATATAAAGCGTATACATGCCTAGTGACACACCACTCTCGACCAGTATACCGGTAAACGCTATCGGTACTCCGATAGAGCAGGGTAGTTCCACTATGGTGATAACAATTGCAAACATGATTATGCCACCAGCGAGCATGAGCGGGCCTTTTGATGGTTCGTTGAAGGTGTCGATTAGCTTTTGCGAGCTTTTTTTAGCGATTTTCATATCAGATGTCTTGCAGGATGGTCCGTATTTATAAAATCGCCAGAACTCCTTAAAGAACCAGGCAGAGCCGGCCAGTGCTGCTAGCCCGACCAGCAGGCGCAAGATCTGTAGCTGCCCAATAAACATATCGATGACTTGCCCCCATATAAATACCAGCCCGCCGTACACTAAGACAGTTGTTAGGATAAATAGTCCACCGTATAGAACAATCTTTTTTCGTGAATCGAGGGTCAAGACAATTGATAGTATTAGTATTAAGGCACCGAGTGAGCAAACATTAAAACCATCAAGTGTTCCTAGCAAGATAGCTAAGATTGGTAGTGACCAAGTGCTCATATCGATCTCTCTATTGATTATCGGCAATCGTAGAACCGAGGTACTTTCTGTGGTTTTACCTTCAATGGCTGCTATAAGCGCTTTTTCTTCACGCTCGCCAAAGCTCGAAAACTGCAATAGTTCATTACCGATAAAAGTTGAAGGCGCCATGATTCGGTAATCAGTAATGCCACGTTCTTCGGCTAGAGCACGAAACCGAGCAGTATCAGAAATGTCATATTTGCTAATGACGAGGTTGTCGTATTCTTGTTCAAGTTGTTCCATGTACTCTTTTTGCTGAGCACAAACTGAACAGAGTGGATCATCGAAATAGTGAAGCTCAACGACATCTTCTGTTTGCTCGGAGGTCGTCTGCTCTATTGTTGCCGTAGATTCCAGGGTGGGCTCGTCAGTAGCTTGAACGAGGCTGGGTGTTGTGACTGCACCAGCACCAAATAGTAGGAGAAATAGACTAAAGATTAAGGCAGCTGTACGTCTCATTATTCTGACAGGTCCAACTTACAGCCAGTGACTTGGGCTAGTCTCTCAAGGCTGTTGTCTCCTTCAAGTACGTTGCCATCAATTTGGACTTCTGGAACGAAACCGGTTTGCATATTGGCTGCACATGCTTCGCGGTCTTCACTACACTCCACATAGATTGGATCGATGACGTCGTAGCCACCAAACTGCTGGGCAAAGCGAAAGCAAGCCGGGCAGGTTTCAGAGCCATATACTACAACGTCTTCTTCGGCTAAGCACTGCACGAATTCGTTCATCGCAATGCGTTCTGGGTCAGTTTTGTTTCTCTCCTCGGCTTGCTGGGACTCTGTGCTATTGGCAATCATAAAAAAACCTACTAGCCCAACGAGCACAGCCACAAATAGCACCAAGATATACTTATTCATATGAGTCATCTCTCTATTTTAGACTATTATCACAAGAATTATAACAATGCTACGAAATTTCCAGGTGTGACATCTGTCACGGCTGAGCGATTGATTTTGTAGTGCGCCTGTCGAAATAATTAGCCAAAACTAGCGATGAGCAATCTGTAGGGCAGCATTCTACAGTAAATCGGACATGCCGAGCTCTTCTTTGATGTCGTCTATCGAGGTGACACGCATGCCTTCACGGGAAACGGTGATGCCATGCTTCTTTTTCAGGGTTGCTATTTGTCGACTAATTGTCTCTCTGGCCAGGCCGGTATGTTTAGCAAGGTCAACTTCATTGATAGGAATCAGGTAGTCGCCATCAGCGGTTTTAGTACCGAAGCGCTCAAAGGTGATAATTAAGTCTAGTAAGACTCGAGACCTGGCATCCCCACCCATTAGCTGGGCGTTTTTTCTCAAGAGCCCTTCAGCGCCGGAATAGACTCTTGATAAAACGTCTAGGACGACATCTGGCTCGCGACGCAAAAACTCTATGACCTCGTGGCGGGGTGCACGGACATAGGTAACACTGCTCAGCGTCAAGAAGTAAAACGGGCTTGCCTGCTGATCGAGTGCCCATTTCAGTGGGAAAAAACTACCTTTTTTAAATACGTTGATAATCAGCTCATTACCAGATTGGTCGATGTCACACTGGCCAACTTGTCCTTTTATTAGGTAATACACCCCATCGGGCTCAAAGTCGGCCTGAATGAGTGTTTGTTTTTTATCAAGGCGCCTTGTCTTGTAGGACGAAAAGAAATCAGCTACCTTTTGTGATACGTCTTTTGCCATGATACTCCAGTATTATTTGGGAACATCTTAGCATATTCTAATCTGGTTTGCTATTAATTGACATAATTCGTGACCTTAGTCAATGACTTTTTCGTTTTCGCTCTCCATAGTCGAAAGTGTTCATTAACATAACACTTATGAGGAGGTGTTGTATGGATAAATTTAAAAACGTAGCGCTAAGTCTGGCGGTGATTGCGGGTGTCACCGGTTTGCTATTTGGCGCAACACAAGCCACGTGGTCGGAAACGGCTACAAGTGATGACCAGCAATTTAATTCTGGTAACTTAGTATTCCACCTTGATGGGCAAAGGGGTGCTGATGGTGGCGTGATCAAGCACAAGTTTTTTGAAGCACAGGGTATGGTTCCTGGATCAGTAGAACAAGCATATGTCATGGTTACAAATATTGGATCAACAGATATAACATTTGATCTCGCGTTGGTGAATCCACGATTTGACGACAAAGACGCACCATTCCTAGACAATGTACTTGAGTTCCAGGTAGAGCAAGTCGTTGACACTAATAAATTAGTTGGGACAGGCTTGAATGCATGGCTCGCTCAAGCGGATAAGACTTTGTGGGTGCCATACAATGGAGCGACTGGTGAATGGATAGATTTCGAGGATGGCAACACGCTACGGCAGTGGCGAATAAACCCAGCTTCATTAGCGAATCCAATGGGGTCTTCAATACCTTTACCAACTGGGCAAGTAGCAATCTATGACGTAAAAGTTAGAATTACCAAAGATGCAAGCAACCACTACCAGGAAAGGGAGTTTACTGTAGACCTACTGGCAACAGCTACAAGCGTATTTGAATTTGACGAGTAGGTTTTGTTAGTCAGGTCCAGAAGTATTAAGCTCGGCGCCATACCTGCAAAAACGGCGCCGAGTCGGCTCTAAAAATTCAGACCATAATTGAAGAATAGATAGGTGGAGCGGATGCAGCAACACAAGCCAAATCAGCTCAAGCAAGTGATAGCCAGCAGCTTCTATACGCTGCTGTTTGTCGTGGCTGGTTTGTTTTTGTTGCTATTTATCGGTATTAATACCTCACTACTTGGGAATTATCAGCTACGCACCGTGATGTCGGGATCAATGACGCCAGACATTGCCGTTGGGTCAGTCGTCATCATCGATACGACTATTTCGCCAGAGGAGGTGGTGGTCGGCGATGTCATCACGTACTTTTCAGAGAGTGGCACGAGCAACACAGTGACCCACCGCGTGATTGACACCGAGCCGGGCGGATTTATCACGCAGGGCGACGCCAATAACGTGGCGGATCGTGGCGTTGTGACGCTTGAGCAACTTATAGGCACAGTGAGTGGCAGCGTGCCATATATTGGCTACGCAGCGCATACGGTGTCATCAACTACTGGCTATTGGTTACTGATCCTGATTCCGGCGAGCTTTGTGATTGCAATCGAACTGCGCAATATCTACCGCGAGCTCGCTGGCAAACAAAAACGCATATATCGCCTGCGAGAAAAACCACGTGCTCATGGCGCGCCCCCGCATGCATTACTAGTACTATTGCTCGGTGGATCAATCCTATTTATCCCCTCAACGGCAGCGCAGTGGACCGCACAAACCGTCAATCAAGGGAATGTATTCGTGGCTGGCACTTGGGACGAAGCAGAAGCTGCCAATATCGTAATAAACGAGGTGTACTACAATGTGGCTGACGATAAGCGCGGCCCGGCACCGCCACCAGCACGCTACCAGTGGATTGAGCTCTACAACGCAGGCGAGGAAGCAGTCAGTATCAAAGACTGGCAACTCTGCCGGAGTACGGTGTGTCATACCATACACCCCAATGTGAGTATCGGCGCGGGTGAATATGCACTGCTGTCACATGATAGTGCGGTATGGGCTCGTTTCTGGGAGGTTGACCGAAATATCACTCGCATTAACCTCGGTGGTGCGCCGTGGTATGAGCTAGATAAAACAAATGATATGCTCACCCTCAAAAACACAGACGGAGAGATAGTTGACGCGGTGAACTGGGGCGCTCCAGATCCTACCTGGCCAAATTATACTGACGTACTCTGGGATGAAGGCATAGAGACTGCGCCAACTGGCACCTCACTGGAGCGTCGTGAGGCTGGTCTCGATACAGATAGTCCTGATGACTGGGTTAAAAATTATTCTCCGAGTCCTGGTAGTTCACTCGTCACCCTAGCTGCACCACAGTCACTGCAACTACCACAACCGCTACAAGAAATTCCTCCAGTCGCTACAATACAAGACGATACTGAGATACCGGACACTCAAAGCCAAGAAGAGTTTATTTCTAGCAGCCAACAAGAAGGACTAGATCCTGATGAAGACCCCGAAGGCATAGGTGAAGAACAGCTATAAGCAAGGCCCGTCACTATTGGCCTAAAAACCGACGCCGGATTGGGCCTGAATGATTATGAAGGCTATATACACAGCGATAAGTAGCAATCCTTGCGGGCGAGTGATAGTGTGTTTAGACCTTAAGAACCAATACACCAGGCTAATTGAGAGCAGTGTCACTACTGCTGGCACCAGGTATTGAGCAAAAGATTCTACTTGAATCGGATGGATGATGGCCACAATCCCGAGCACTAAACTAGCATTGATGGTAATCGCGCCAAAGATATTGCCGACTGAAATTGACTCGCTGTGCGAGCTAACACTGCGTAGGCCGATCATTAGCTCAGGCAAACTAGTTCCGATAGCAACGACAAACAGACCAATCACAAAACTAGAGACGCCAAGTAGTTCAGACATGCCAACGACTGAGCTGACCACCAGGTAGGCGGATCCTATCAAGACCACTGCGCTGATGAAAAACCGTATAAATTGGTGCATAAGTTTTTTCTTGGCGGTAGCTGAAGGGGAGTGGTTTTTGTCAGATAGATGCAAATGGTATGCCGATTCGATGTAGCCATTGTCTTTTGCAAACAGCCATAGTCGAAACACGAACAAGCCAAGTAGCAATACTCCATCAAGTCGCGACAACGTACCATCAAGCAAGAGCAAAAAGGGTGCAACTACGATAACGAGCGTGATGAGTCTAATTTGCTTGAAGCTATGATAGTCCTGCACTTTAATGCCACCACCAATAATGGCGACTAGCCCGAGGATGAGTGCGATGTTGACGATATTGGTGCCAAGTACATCCCCGAGAGATAGAACGGACTCTTTGGCAATAGCCGCATTTATGCCAACGCTAAGTTCGGGCAAGCTGGTTGCTAACGACAGTAACAAAAACGAAATAACAAACTTCGACAAATGCAACTGCTTAGAGATTGCAGACAGTGCGGAAATGAGATATCCGCTTGATCGAATCAGTAAAAAGATTCCAACCGCCAAGAGAAATAGAAGTATCAGTAGGTTCATTGTATGTTATTAGCCTTAAGCTGGATAATACACCTTATTTCGCGTTGATAGTAGTGCTTTTTTAGTTAAGCTTAGGCGGCTAATTATTCTAAGTTACGTAGGTATGAGTATATCGACAGTGCAGCTTTTGCGCCTTCGCCGGTAGCGGTGACTATTTGTTTATCCTTGATATTGGTTACATCACCAGCAGCATAAAAACCGTCTAGGTTTGTTGCACAGGAGTACTGATCAATCTCGATTTCGTTTAGTTTGTTGCGCTTGATAGAGGCTGGCGCAACCGAAGAGTTTGGTAGCGAGCCAATTTCAACAAACACACCATCAACTTGCATCGACGATCCGTCCCGTAGCTCCACTTCGCTCACATAGTCATCACCGGATATTTTTGTAATGGTTTGATTAGTTCGTATAGTCACGCCTTTGTCCCGAGCTCGCTCTTGCAGCAGCTCATCAGCTGGACAGCTATCTTGTATCTCTAGCAGGGTTACCTCGCTAGCGTAATCAGTTAGCTCGATTGCTGAAGACAGTCCGTTATTGCCACCACCAACGACAACCACCTTCTTGTTTTGATAGACTGGCGCGTCGCAGGTTGCACAGTAGACGACACCCTTGCCGATATATTCTTGCTCGCCAGGAACCTCGAGGAAGCGTGGCGTTCTACCAGTCGCCAGTAAAACCGTTCGTGCCATTTTCTCACCTGATTCGGTTGTGATACGAAAGACATCGTCTTTTTCGATTACTGAAACTTCTTCTTCGATTATATCGAGCGTGTGTTTGCGCAGGTGCTCCTCGAACTGATTGATAAGATCGGCGCCCTTAATTCGTGGCTCACCGGGCCAGTTTTCGATGGGGCCTGTTAGTCCAACTTGACCGATGAAGTCTCGCGTTAATAGCAAGGTCTTTAGTTTTTTCCGGGCAGCGTATATGCCAGCAGTTATTCCAGCTGGTCCACCGCCGATAATTATGACGTCGTACATTAGGCGTCGAGCGCTTTCTGTAGCTTCTTTTTGTCGTATCCGGTGATTACCTCATCACCGATAACCGTTACTGGAACACTCATCTGACCAGAAATATTTTTCATCTCTTCGAGCGCTGCTTCGTCTTTGCTGACATCTATTTCGGTGTAAGTAATATCGTTCTTACTTAGAAACTGCTTAATTGCTGGGCAAAATACACAGGTTGGGGTAGTGTACATAGTAATCTTTTTCATGGCTGGGGTGGCTCCTTTGTTGAGTTAGTTGGGCAGTACTTGTCTATTGTACTACTCAAATCGAGAAGTTTTGATGATGAAACTCACGGCTTGCTCAGGTTTTATTCCTGCCATCTGCCTAGATGACCTATTTCGCTAGTTTTTGATATGGAGCATTGAAATAGCGGTGCTTGCAGTAACTTATGATAGGATGACAATTTGTCCTTAGCCGTCAACAGAGAACTGGTTAATACACAGTTGAGCGTCGCCGAGTGGGCACGTGTCGCGAGTAAGCTCCCCACCAATAGCTCCCACATCCTGAAGTCCACCAAGGTCGATAACTTCATAACCAGCTCGACGTAATACAGCAGCTGCTTCTTTCGTTCGATTGCCACTGCGACAGTACACATAAAGTGGTGTATCGGTGTCGTATGCTGGCAATTTGCCTTGCTGGAGCTCCTGGAGAGGGAATAGCTCTGCGCCGACGTAGTGACTTTCATAATATTCTGCTGGCGTACGAACATCAACAAAAGCAGCGCCATCATCAACGGCACTCAAGACTGACGCATAGGTCACATCACGGTTTGCATTAGTGGCTTGCTGGGCCGATTCTGGGCTAGAGGATGTGGCGAATACTCCAATGAGTATGCCGAGGCTTAGTAAGCTTATTAGTATTGCTTTCATGTTGTTCCTTTCGTTTTTTTACTACACGTATTGCACGATCCATAAATCACTAGGTTGCCACTAACTTTGCAGCCATCAAGTTGCTCTGCGAGCAGGGGTTTTATCTGTTCACTAATTGAAATATCACGAATTCCATCACACGATTTACATATGAAGTGGTCGTGTTGAGCGGTGTTGCTGTCAAATCGCATCACACCATCCTTGGTTTTTGGTGCCTCGCGGATTATGCCTGATTGCTGTAGTCGTTGCGTTACTCGATGAGTGGTTGTGTCGCTCACGATAATGTCTTGCTTGTGCAGATCGTGACGGATTGCCTGATTGGTAGTATGGCCTTGGCGAGCCACAGCGTCACT
The DNA here is from genome assembly GCA_007135955.1 of Candidatus Saccharimonadota bacterium. Classification (GTDB taxonomy): domain Bacteria; phylum Patescibacteriota; class Saccharimonadia; order Saccharimonadales; family SLHW01; genus SLHW01. Next base: position 3,582 of record SLHW01000025.1, on the reverse strand, counting down.
TACTGCTCTGGTATATTTTGTCTGTCGTTGAACCATAACAATAATGTAAACCATTTACATTAAATAAACAAGTCAAAAATCTACAAGACTAGCACTTCTTCAAAAAATACTTTTTTGATGATAAGATAAACAGTAGTAACATTAGTGACTTTAAGTGTATGTGAGCATTGCCCACTACTCATTTTCCAAGTCAGCAATTCGCTAAAAGCTATATGGCAACAATGAAAGACAAAGGAGTATCGATATGACTAAGATTTTCATCACCAAATTTGACTATGACAGACTTACAAAATTAATCGGCAAAAAAAAGACTCTTGATGATTTTGACAGAGCCCTACTTGCTGAACTGAAAAAAGGCAAAATCGTCGAGCCAAAAGATATACCAGAGGACGCAATAACTATGAATTCTCTGGTAAAATTTACCGACGAAACTCAAAAAGAACTGAAGTACTGGTTAGTATTTCCTGAAGATGCTGATATAAGCCAAGGGAAGATATCGGTACTTTCACCAATCGGCTGTGCGTTACTTGGGTATAAGATTGGTGATGCAATAACTCTCCATACTCCACAGGGTAGAAAAGATTTAACAGTGAAAGAAGTAATCCATCAACCAGAGCGCGAAGGAAAATTCGATTTATAGCAAATGTTTCGCCACCTAGAAAGTAAATAGTTTATCGATTTTGACAGTAGTTTGAGCTTGCTGTTGGTTAGTAGTTATCTGAGTAAAGGACGATACGGCAAAACGAGCAACCGTTTAGCTATGGGTCAGTCTCTGATAGTTTCACTGACCTTTTTTGCTCTGGAGAGGAAGGACTCGAATTGGCTTCGATCTATAAATCCTTTATTGATATACCAGTCTTTTCAGATACTTTACGAGCCCATTCTAAAAGTCGCTCAAATTGCATATCACGAGACGCTTGTTCTATTTCATTATCATCAATCCTTTTTACAAAACCATCGATGGTGCTTACGAGCTGTTCCATACTAGACTGAGATGCTTTTTCGTCAAGTTTAGTATTTACCTCACTGCGAAATTCTTCAATGTATCTGAATAGTTTTGTGAATTGATCATCATCCATGACGTTATTATACCACTCAACTAAATAGATGAATTAATGATGTGAATTGCTTCAAGCCTATTACAGCTGGCGTGGAAGTACGATAATAGAACTTTTTATGCCGCTGAATATGACCCAGGGTTAAGTATTGAGGAAATCAAAGAACTGTTCGTAGATGACAAAGAATTATCGATGAGCAGTACGCGATTCTTGACAAAAAGTACAACACGATAGTACAATCATAATGTACAATTAAATTGAAAGGAAGTACTGAATATGAGTTCAAAAACAATTTCCGCATCAGACTTAAGAAAAAGATTAGCAGATGCACTTGATGCTGTAAATAATGAAGATATCCTCATTGTTACCCGACGTGGCAAGAAAGAACGAGCCATTATTGACCTAGATAGACTCGAGGATCTTCTTGCTGTTAGTGACCCGGAATATTTGGCCCGAATCAAAGAAGCTCGTGAAAGCGATGAATATTTTAGCCACGAAGATGTTTTCGGAGATCTTTAATGAATAAGTATGGCTTGCTGTATAAAAAACAGGCAGTTAAAGACATCCAGAAGCTTCCGCAGCAAGTTAAGAAACGATTGGAGACAAAGTTAGAGTCGTTTGCCGAGCAAGAAAAACCCTTAGATTTTGCCACATCTTTAACAAAGCCTGCTGATGCACAATACAGGTTTCGAGTAGGATCCTATCGCATACTTTTCGACATTGAGGCTAGTAATATAGTCATATTACACGTCCAACACAGGCGTGAAGTGTACAGAAAATAGCCTGGAACTTGGCTGAGGCTAAGGGACCCGAACCCATCAGTAGGACATACTAAATGTATTGACAAATAGTGTACATTTTGCTATATTTTCCTTATGGCTTTCAAGCTAACATACAGCGAAGAAAAAAATCAAATATTGAAGGCCACACGGGGAATTAGCTTCGAGGAAATTATCACTTGTGTTGCTGAAGGTGGACTCCTAGACGATAAGCACCACCCCGACCCAAGCAAGTCGCATCAACGAATTTATATTGTCCGGATTGATATATATGCATACGTTGTACCGTACATTATTAATACAAAAAAAGCAGAGATTTTTTTAAAAACAATTTATCCAAGTCGAAGATATACTAAGCAATATATTAAGAAAGGAGAATCGTAATGTCAGATACACCACAAGATCCATTTAAAGGACTAATTTTAGATGAGGAGGAGCAGACCATTGAAAACGCGTTCGATGAGTACGTAAGTGCGCCTGATCTTACAGAGAGTAAGCAGCTTATTGAAGATGCTGCCCGGCAATATATTCAACTCAATACCTCAAAGCCCATCACTATCAGGGTCAAGCAAACTGACTTGATTAAAATCAAAGCCAAGGCTAAGCGCAGCAATATCCCTTACCAAACCCTAGTTGGCGCTGTGCTTCATGATTTTGCTGAGAATAAAGAAGAGATAAAACTACGCTAGTCAGCCTCAACACAAGTTATGAGTTATATCTGAGGGTTAATAGTTCAGCTATTTTATTCCTTGCTGGGGCGGAGGGATTCGAATCCATCGAAACCTAAATAGACTTGACAGTTGCAAGGATATGTATATACTTGTATATACAAGGAGGTATTATATATGAATATCACTCAATCGTTGCAAAAGTGGGGAAACGGAACTGGTGTTAGACTGCCAAAAAAAGTTGTAGAGGCAGCCCAGCTAAAAATTAATCAGCCTCTAGAAGTAACCATAAAAGATAAGTCTGTCATTCTAACACCCATAACCGATTCGTCGGCAATATCCATTGACGCTCTGTTGAAGGGCGTTAGCCCAGATAAAATTAACGGCGAAATAGACTGGGGCGAAGATATAGGTGCAGAGCAATATGAGTAAAGTAGACTTTGTGCCCAACAGGGGCGACATTATTTGGCTTATTCTTGACCCTCGCGTCGGTCACGAACAGTCAGGTCGTCGCCCAGCTTTGGTCATTTCACCTAAAATATTTGCTGAAAGAACTGGCTTAGCAGTCATCTGTCCTATTACCTCGAAAGTAAAAGGAATGCCATTCGAGATCATATTGGAGCAAACCAAAACTACGGGTGCAATATTGCCAATTCATGTGCGAAGTATTGACGTGCGCGCACGAAAAGCATCATTTATTGAAAAGGCTTCGCCTGCTATTTTAGTCAGGACAGTACAGTCTGTCGAAGCAATGATCAACAAGTAAGCTGGGCTACAGCTGAGCTCGTTCGTTTTCGTTGATTAATAGTCTTTGGGGAGGAAATAGGCAATAGCATAACAATACGGTCAATTTCTATTGGTTGCTTTTTGGCTGGAGAAATAGGACGCCAACCAAACTATTCTAAGTGGCATATGGTATGGCTTTACTTATTCAATTACAATGGTCCCGAGTAGCTGTTTTCTTATTTCAGCTCACGTTGCAATATTTTGTGAAGAGACTGCATGCTACTGAACTCATAGAATTTCAGGTATGCAATCGCGAGTTGCCGCGCATCAACTCCCCGTAAGCTAAAGCCT
>SLHW01000019.1 GCA_007135955.1 Candidatus Saccharimonadota bacterium | reverse complement strand
TTTGAGTGAGGATGCTAATCACGATCAAATAGTAACTTCGGTGGTACATTACGTTAAGAAATTGCACTATCCAAAGACAGTGCATGTTGCTAAAACAAGTATTATCAAAAAATTATTAAAGGCTGTACCACCTAAACGATCAATGAAACTGCTCGGCTATCGCTCAGTTGATTCTATGCTTAAGCGAGAGCCGGTCGCCAACATTTTAGCTGTGGCATCGCATACCGAAAGTAAAACATGGCGCAAGAATTACTATGCTCAATACGAAAAATTACGACCGATTGATTTTGAAGAGCGCTCGATAGAAATTGTGCATCCAACATCACGCTATTGGAGCAAGCTAGGCGTTACGCTTAGCAGACAACTACAGTCAAACGTCTTAGGGGTACAAGAACTAGGGGTTGTTATAGTTTTGCCGTTACCGGCTAAAAAATGGCCAGCCACTGCCTTAGCAGTTTTTGTGCTTTCACTACTAGCTATCAATGAGGCAAGAATATTTTCATCGTTTTTTAAACTGCAACAAGTCAGCGAAAATTTTGGTCAGCATGTTGCTGACGCTGTGACACACTGTGAAAATATGCGGACAGCGCTTGCCGGTGACACAGTACATTGGCGGGTGGTTCACGGATTTTTTAATGGGAATACTGCAAAAAACCAGCCCACGGAGGTTTTTGTTCCACATTTAACAGTCGAAGATTTTTCACTTCGTAGTGTTGAAGATGTCCTTGTCGGTATTGAGCCAGCATTTGATTTTTGGCACGGCAATGAATTTGTTGCCGGTTTCTTTGAGGGCAGTGATGAGCCGGTCTCTTTTAATTTACTTGATGTCCTGATAAACACCTCAAACCAATTACCATCGGAGCGGCGTATCGCAATAAATATGCGCTCTGCTCTCTGGGATGAGCTTGTCGTTCGCTATCTCGGTAGCAATAATGTCCGTTCGATACTATTGAGTGAGCTTGGTGGAGCAGGCTTTGAGTTAGATTCAACAGCACATTCTTACCGAGCAACGTCTGGTACACTGTAGCTAACTATGCTAAGTAACGACACCCCAGCAAAGGGCATGGTATTTGTTCTTGTCATAACGATAGTAGTAACTGGTTTTTTACTGATACTCTCGATATGGTCAAGTGAGCCAACGAACTTCAACGCATGTATTGAAGCAGGCTATCCAGTAGTTACCAACGAAGAAAATCAACAGCAGTGCATTATCAATAGCAGAGTATTTACCAAGAAGGAAGACTAACTAGGTAGGGGCACTTCTAATAATGAATAAATTTATTATTTCATCTGAATACTCTTTGGCTGGCGATCAACCAAAAGCTGTTGATAAGCTAGTTGATGGACTCAGAAGCAATGCTCAACATCAAACACTTTTAGGGGTGACTGGCTCGGGCAAGACTTTCACAATGGCTAATGTTATTGAGCGTGAGCAGCGACCGGCTTTAGTTCTTAGCCATAATAAAACTTTGGCAGCTCAGCTTTATGGTGAGTTTAAGTCTTTCTTTCCTGATAATGCAGTTCACTATTTTGTGAGTTATTTTGATTATTATCAGCCGGAGGCCTACATTCCTCGCTCCGATACTTATATCGAAAAAGATAGCCAGATAAATGAAGAAATTGATCGATTGCGTCATGCTTCAACTGACGCTTTACTAAGTCGTAAAGATGTCATTATTGTCGCTAGTGTGAGCTGTATTTACGGCATTGGTTCAGTTGAGGATTATGACAATATGGCGGTGCGTATAAAGGTTGGCGAGCGGCGGGTACGTGATAAGTTACTGCGTCAACTAACTGATATTCAGTACACGCGTAATGATATAGAGTTTGCTCGTGGAATTTTCCGAGTTCGTGGCGATGTTATCGATATATTTCCTGCTGGAGAGGAGGTGGCTTATCGGATTGAGTTATTCGGTGATGAAGTCGATCGTATCACCAAGATCAACCCATTAACGGGTGAAGTGATTGCGCGACAAGAACAGGTTGCGATCTTTCCGGGGAGTCACTATGTGACACCTGAGCAAAAGCTTCGTCAAGCCTTAGGCAAAATTGAGCACGAATTAGAAGAACGCCTAGATTTTTTCCGGCGCAATAATATGCTGCTTGAGGCACAACGACTTGAGCAACGAACTCGCTTTGACCTAGAGATGCTAGAAGAGACTGGTTTTGTGAAAGGCATCGAGAACTATAGCCGATACTTGACAAATCGAGAGCCCGGAGAACAGCCAGCAACATTGCTTGATTATTTCCCCGATGATTACTTGTTGTTTGTTGATGAGTCACATATGACTATCCCTCAAATTCGTGGCATGTACAACGGTGATCGCGCTAGAAAAGAAGTACTGGTTGAACACGGCTTTCGAATGCCGAGCGCGCTAGATAACCGTCCATTAACGTTTAGTGAATTTGAAAAACACGTTAATCAGGCAATTTACGTTAGTGCAACCCCTGCTGAGTATGAACTTAAGCAGAGCCCAGAGCCGGTAGAACAAATTATCCGTCCGACTGGGTTACTAGATCCAGAAATAGTGGTTCGCCCAATCCAGGGTCAGATTGATGACTTGTTAGCAGAGATTCGTGAGACTGTCCAAAAGGGTGAACGAGTACTGGTAACGACGCTAACGAAGCGAATGTCAGAAGATTTAACAGATTATTTATCGGAACTTGATATCAAGGTCACTTATTTGCACAGCGACATTGATACGCTTGATCGTACTGATATCTTGCGTGATTTACGGCTTGGGACGTACGACGTTGTTGTAGGTATTAATTTATTACGGGAAGGGCTAGACTTGCCCGAAGTGAGCTTGGTCGCTATCTTAGATGCCGACAAAGAAGGCTTTTTACGTAGCGAACAAGCGCTTATCCAGACTGTTGGTAGGGCTGCTCGCCACCAGGATGGGCGGGTTATCATGTACGCCGATACCGTTACTGGGAGTATGCGCCGGGCGATTGATGAGACTAACCGCCGCCGGGAACTGCAAGCAGATTACAATAAGCGCCACGGTATTACCCCTGCAAGCATTTCAAAGTCAATTGCCGCAAAAATGCATGACCGTCAGCAGCAGAGCGAGCAAACCAAATCACTAAAAAAAGACATTAAAAAAGTACCAAAAGATGAACTGCCCAGCGTTATCAGGCAGCTCACTAAGCAGATGGACTTAGCTGCTAAAAACCTCGAATTTGAAAAGGCGGCTGAACTAAGAGACGTAATTGAAGGGCTTACAGACAAGACCTAGTAAGGTTTGTTATACTAACTTGAAATGGCGAAACTCACACACGAAGATATATTACATTTGGCCAAATTAGCTCGGCTGCAGCTGAACGATGAAGAAATTTCGCAGTTTCAAAATGAGATTAGCGACATCTTGACATATGTTGAACAGCTTCAGTCAGTCGATGTTAGCCAACTCGAACCAACGTCACAAGTTACTGGCCTTACCAACGTTACTCGTGACGATGAAATTCGTCGGTTGCCATACACTCAAACTGAACTCTTTAGCAATACTCCAGAAATGGAAGATGGCTACATCAAAGTCAAGAGAGTTTTATCGTGAGAGCTGTAGTCTGGAAGCCACTTGGTGCTTTGGTTGCCGATGTGCAAACCGGTAAAGTTACCGCCCAAGAACTAGTAGAGACTTCGCTCGCGTTGATTGAGAAAGAGAAAGA
>SLHW01000041.1 GCA_007135955.1 Candidatus Saccharimonadota bacterium | reverse complement strand
TAACTGGACAAGCTGGTACTGAGCAGCATTGGTATCCTGATACTCATCAATCATGACATAGCGAAATTGCTCTTGCCATTTGTGTCGAATCTCATCATGAGACTCGAGTAATCTCACGGTGCGCATAATTAAATCATCAAAATCAAGGGCCTGAGCCTCTTTGAGTAATCGCTGATATAGTGGGTACACCTTGGCTGCAGCGTCATGCATTGGCCCAGAGCCAGTGCCAGCAAAGACGTCTGGTGTCATTAGCTCGTTCTTTGCCGAGCTGATTAAGTTGCTGATTGAACGAGCTGGAAAGCTTTTTTCGTCAAGCATCAGCTGTTTGCTGACTTGCTTGATTGCTGTCTGACGGTCTGACTCGTCAAAAATCACAAACGACGGTGATATGCCGATGTGCTCACCGTCTTGTCGAAGTAAGCGAACGCAGATACCGTGAAATGTACCAATAAAGGGCATAAAACTTCGTGGGATCTGAGCACTCGCATGTGCCAGCTCACGATACAACAACGACCAGATACGCTGACGCATCTCATTAGCCGCTTTGTTAGTAAATGTCACCGCCAAGATATTGTGCGGTTCTGCTTTATTCTCGCCAAGCAAGTAGGCTATCCGGTGTGTTAGTGTCTTGGTCTTGCCAGAACCAGCACCAGCCAGGATAAGCAGTGGTCCTTCAGTAGTCTCTACGGCTCGCTTCTGTTCAGGGTTTAGTTCTTCAAAAAGGTTTTTTAACACTCAAGTATTGTAGCAAAGCAACTACCAAAGTGAGATAAATTCATACTGATTGGCAACAACTACAACAGTTGCAATAATTACCAAGATGCTCATAGTAATTACTATTGTGTCTAAGCGTTTTTTTCGAGCCTTGCCAATAGTGACAAAGTATTTTTTTTCTTCAATCAGTGTCTGGATATGATCATCGGTTGTTTCTGCTTCTCGCTTGGTGGTGTTCTTTTTACTATTTGTCTGATCAATTACCGCATCGACAATTGCACTTTCTGAGCTTTGTTCATCAGCTTTAGCTGGATCGGTAGAAGATTCAGGCGTGGCTTCACTATCTGTCGAATCCGGCTCATCTGCTGAATCATTGGTGGCTACCGACTCTTCGGGAGTAGGCTGGTCTTCTTTTTCACTAGCAGGGGCAGTGTCGTCGCTATCACTACTGTCACTAACTTCAGAATCATCTGATGAAGTAGTTGACAGGGGCTGAATTGTTTTTTCGCCACTAACTGTAGTTGCCTTTACCTGAGCGTCTTCATGGGAGTCTTTATTTTCTGAACTTGATTTCATCATCGGATCTTGTAAGATCTTGCCACTACCAACAATGACTGGTCGACTAGTAGCGCTTGGCTTTGAGCTGCCAGGACGTGACACATCGATAACTTGCCCCTTTGACTCTGATGGTGATTTGTCTGTTTTTTTATCGGCTTTTTTAGTTGTGTCATCATCTGCCATGGCTATTCTTCATCCTTATCCGAACGATTACTACGATATGCTACGTCAACGATACCTGCAAATTTTTCGTAATTTAGGCTAGCGCCGCCAACGAGCACTCCGTCACAACCGGAAATAGAGAGATAGCCACCGACTGAATGATCGTCTACGCTGCCACCGTAAAGTATCCGCATATCAGTAGCAACTTTTCTAGAATACAGGTCAGCTACTTGAGAACGAATATAGTCTATTGCCTCCTTAGCGTCGCTCGGGTTAGCGACTTGGCCACCAAAAGTACTAATAGCCCAGATTGGCTCATAGGCAATTACTGTATCTCTGACTTCTTCAGCGGTAAGATCACTAAGTGCGGTTACTACTTGATCATGCAGTACTTGTTTGGTCTCACCCTCCAAGCGCTCATGGTTAGTTTCTCCGACGCATAAAATCGGAGTAATCTCATTACGAACTGCAGCAGCAACCTTATCACGGACGACATCTAAATTTTCACTAAAGTACAAACGACGCTCAGAGTGACCAATAATTGCATAGTGTACTAAATCTTTTATCATCGTGAAGCTAATTTCGCCAGTATAGGCACCCTCGTCTTTGTGGTATGCGTTCTGAGCAGCTAACCGAAATTTGCGACGGTCAATCTGTCTACTGAGTGGTTGTAGTAATAGTGAGCTTGGCGCAAGCACCACCTCAACATCTCGGTGGATTTTAATCCGCTCGTGGAGCCGATGTAAAAGTATACTGGCCTGACTGGCGTTGAGATGCATTTTCCAATTAGCTGCGACAAGTGTTCGTTTCATAGTAATCGTGTAATCCTTATGCTTATTGTATCATCCTAGTGGCTCATTCTTTATCCCACAGACTCTCGATACCTGGCATTCTATTTCCGGCCATCAACTCTAAGCTCGCTCCACCACCAGTTGATACGTGGCTAAAATGGTCAAGTGCATCTGTGCTCTCTAGATAGCCGACGGTGTCGCCGCCGCCAACAATGCTATGCGGTTGATTACCAAAAGCTCCACCACAAGCCTGCACAATTGTCTCTGTGCCATGACTGAATGGGCCGACTGGTCCTTGTAGGCTTTTTACCTCAGTAACGCCCATGGCGCCATTCCAAATTACTGTTTTACATAGTTGCATAGCTCCAGCAATGAAAGCACCGGAATATGGTCCGATATCTAAGATCATATCCTTATCGCCCATCTCAACCGCTGTGCGATCTGGCTTATTTGGATAGGCTTCGATATCCGCAAAAACATGACTACCCCAATCAACAATACGTGTTTTTGCTCGTGGAGTTATCTCGCTTGCCACGACTGCGTCTTGTGGTAAATAAAAAACAAAATCAGATTCTTGTGAGCGTCGAGTGGCGACTTCAATAATTTCTCGCGCTAGCGGCAAATCCTCTTGACTAGCCTTGCTGTTGCCAGTTGAGATGCCCCTTGCCTGCAAAAATACGTTGGCCATAGCGCCACCGATTGCCACAACGTCAGCATGTTCAACAAACCGCCGAAGTACATCAATCTTATCGGAAACTTTCGCCCCGCCAATAATGGTCATGAGTGGCCGGTCTGGTTCAGCCATAGCGTCAACAATGGTGCCGGCCTCTCTTTCAAGCAGCAAACCAGCGACACTTGGTATATGCTTCGTTATCGCATCCGTTGATGCGTGCGCTCGGTGCACAACACCAAAACCGTCCTGCACAAATACTTCTCCGTGTTGGGCTAGTTGTTTAGCGAAATTGTCATCATTGGCTTCTTCTTCTTTATGAAAGCGCAAGTTTTCTAAAAGTAATATATCCCCCGGTTGCAGTTGACCAACCTTCTGCTTGGCATCATCACCAACACTATCATGGGCAAATTTAACTTCTCGATTAAACCGTTCGGCTAAGCGCTTTGCGACTGGTTCAAGAGAGTATTTTTGATCGTGCTTGTCTTTCGGTCGCCCTAGATGTGAGACAATGACAACAGAGCAGGCCTGCTCAAGCAGGTATTGAATCGTCGGAAGTGATTGAGTTATACGATAATCGTCGGTAATCGTACCCGTTTCATCGATAGGTACGTTATAGTCAGCCCGGACAAGTACCTGCTTACCGTATAGATTGTATTCCTTGAGTGTGCGCTTCCAAAAACCCACCGTTTAATCCCACCTCTCTTTTTATAAACTATACCACACGAACTTTGATTGTATCAGTAGTTCCGATAACTCCTGGTTGTTGGCCAGATGCCGTCACAACGACTTGGTCTTTTTTTAGTAGTCCGTCTTTCTTAAGCCAGTCAATCAATTTAGTGGTAGCTTCTCTATGGCTAGGACGCACGAAGGTCTTAGTGCCATAGACAATCGCGAGCTGCTGAGCAACATGCTGCTCAGAAGCAACCACAATAATAGTTCGCAGTGGTCGATGCTTGGCAACATTGAGAGCGGTTGCACCCGATCTAGTCTCAGCAATTATTGCTCTTGCGTCAATTGAATCCGCAAGATCAATAATCGCTTTCGCAATTGCTGTCTGGTGTGAAAAATCACCTCTGTCAGTGAATT
>SLHW01000046.1 GCA_007135955.1 Candidatus Saccharimonadota bacterium | reverse complement strand
GGGCCGATGATACTAGCCAAGATATGATCCGGCGTATGAGCTGGGTCATGAGGATGTCGCCAATCCACATCCGGCAACAATCCAGCCAATGCATCCAAAAAGTCCAGGTCTGTCCCTGGGTCTAAGTCCATAACGGTTACTGCTGCAGTCGTATGTGCGACAAATACATTGACGATGCCATCTTCTGAGCCAGCTAGCGCCGACGTGATTGTGTCGGTGATATCGATAACTTCTCTTTTTTTGGTGGTTGTAACGGTTACTTTACTCATCATGTTTCCTCAACTTTATATCTCTAGGGTTATAAATTCTTCATGTGTGACAATCATACCTGGGTCACCTTGCTCATATAGCTCTCTCACTGAATACCCCTCCACAATCGACTGCAGAGCGATTATTACGAAACCGTGTGTCACGACCGCGATATGTTCTGCGTTTTCATTCTTTACGTGTTCGATAAACTTTTCGGCTCTACGGTATCCTTCGGCTAAGGTCTCACCATTATTCAGACGAAAGTTCCACGAATCCGCACTAGCACGACGTTGTTTACTCCACTCTTTGACTGGCCCACCGTCTAAGTCAACGCCTAGCTCGCTTAAGAGCGGGTGTATTTTAATCGGGACATCGTGAACTTCTTTTATAATAGCTGTCGTTTGTTGAGTCCTGGGGAACTCCGATGTATATATCAGCTCTATCGGAATACCGCGTAATTGCTCGGCTAGCTGTTTAGCCTGCTCCACTCCCGTGTCAGTTAAATTATTGTCTATCGATGGATTAGAATTAATCAGCCCTTTAGTGTTGTATTCGGCTTCACCGTGGCGCATGACGTATAGTTTCATATAGTCTCTAGCTTAGCATCAAACACTCAGCGTATACTAGACTCATGACCAGCCAGCACAGATCGTATTTATCAGACGAACATCTCCAGATATTACACCGCGTGGAAGACATACTATCGCCAGTGTATCTCGTTGGCGGCTGCGTCCGTGACATCCTGCTTGGCAAACGACCCAAAGACTACGACTTTACGACACCACTACTACCAAACGATATCGAAACAGCAGTGCGCCGAGCTGGCCTGAAGCCGTTTGTTTCTGGTCGGCAATTTGGCACAATTGGGTGCCGAATCGATAGCAATCATATCGAAATAACGACATTTCGTACCGAAGAATACGACGGCAAAAGCCGCAAGCCAAATGTTGAGTTTGTCCATGACATTACAGCCGATCTAGCGCGGCGAGACTTCACTATCAATGCCATGGCAATTCGCGAGCCAGACCACCTCATCGATCCGTTCGGCGGCAAGGACGATCTGGAAAGTGGCATCATTCGAGCCGTCAACAAGCCACATGAGCGCTTCCACGAAGACCCACTGCGCATGCTCCGCGCTGGTCGATTTTCTAGCCAATTAGGCTTTGTTATTGACGAAGATACCGTCCATGCAACCGGCAAGATAGCACCAGAAATATTACGAGTTTCCAAAGAGCGCTGGGTGCGCGAATTCGACCTCATGCTTGCCTCCAGCAAGCCATCTACAGCGCTGCGTTATTTATCAGAAACTCGATTACTTAACTACATGTTACCGGAGCTGGCTATACAGGTAGGGTATAACCAAGACAGTCCCTATCACGAGCTTGATCTCTGGGAGCACAGCCTCAAGACCGTCGACCTAGCTCCAGAAGATGTCGAAATACGCTGGGCTGCCCTGCTCCACGACATCGGTAAACCATATGTACGGACAAAAAACCAACGCGGCTACAGCAATTATGTAGACCACGATATCGTCGGTGCCGAACTGGTCTGGAAACTGGGCAAATACCTCCGCTGGGGCAACAAGCGACTCGAAAACGTCTATCACTTAGTTAAGACGCACTTAACCGACAACACCAACCCCATCGTACAAGCCGACTCTGACAGCCGCTACCGGTAAACATTAGACAACAGCTCTGCTCTCGTTTATGGTAGTAGTATGACCAAAAAACGAATCATTATAGCCATAATAATAGTAGTAATCGCTGTAGCAGCTGGCGCTGCCTACATGTTTTATTATCAACCAGAAGACAACCGTTCTCGAATCGATCTGCCAATCGCCGAGCCAGTCGGTGAAGTCGAACCAGTACTAGAAGTAGTCGCCGAAGACCTCGGGCTTATCTGGGGCATTGATTTTATACCAGACACAACGCTCCTGCTCGCAACCCAAAACAACGGTTCACTCTACCTCATCGACACCGACTCACTTGATGTTTTGCAAATCATCGGCGTGCCAGCAGTTGACTCGTCTGGCCAGGGTGGCCTCCTCGACGTCACCGTCTCACCAGATTTCGCGGAAGATGCTACTGTCTATCTCACGTACTCCACCAACAACCAAGCCGGTGATAAAACAACTCACCTCGCCAGTGGAATTCTCAGTATTGATGAGTTAACCCTCAGCGACGTCAATGTTTTATACGTAGCGGAGCCGTTTCTGTCGAGTAATAGTCATTTTGGTTCACGCGTCATTGTCGATGGCGAGCATCTCTACATGTCAATCGGCGACCGCGGTGACAAAAACTTTGATGATCACGTCTCGCAAGATACCAGCAATGTGCTTGGTACTACTATCCGGCTCAATCGTGACGGCTCTATCCCGGCTGACAATCCATTTGTTGACAATCCAGATGTCCTAGACGAGATTTACACCTACGGCCACCGCAACGTACAGGGCATGGCAATCGAACCAGCGACTGGCGCTATCTGGCAAAGTGAACACGGCGAACGTGATGGTGACGAGATAAACCGCCTAGAGGCTGGCGGCAATCATGGTTGGCCGATAGCGACCTACGGCTGTGGTTATGTCACTGGCCGCGATATCGGCAGCTTCCCAGAAGACCGTGATGACACCATCAATCCTGTGTATTACTGGGAGTGCGGCAGTGGCGGTTTTCCACCAGCCGGCATGACATTTTATGACGCTGATGGATTTGTCGATTGGCAGGGCGATTTATTTGTCGGTGGTCTGGCAAGTGAATACCTGGCGCATTTCCGCGTCACTGACGATGGCTTGCAAGAGCTAGACCCTCTCCTGGCTGAAGAAGGCTGGCGCGTTCGTGACGTTACTGTCGGCCAACACGATGGTGCACTTTATGCCGCCGTCGAAGGTCGCAATATCTCCATTGTCCGGATCGTACCCAAGCCAATTAAATCAGACTAAGCCCACCGCAAAACTCTACGCAGTGATAGGGCGCGGCGTAGACAACTGAATATGACTCATCGAGCCGGCTTCGAGTAGTTGTTCCGTAGGCGACAATGCCAAATCAGTAATTCTGCGAATCATTGCATCATAATCAATGCCCTGGTTTAGTTCACAGCATTTCGGAAATGAGCCATAGTTTCGTATCAAGCTCGGTATCAGATTTGCTTCCAGAAAATGCGGCGTGTCATGGTGATCTAGGCGAATATCTATCCGCCCATAGTCTTTGCCGCCTAGGGCAGAAAAAGCAGCTAACGCCAAGTGCTCAATCGACCGGCGCAGACCACCAGCAGGCACCGAGTAGACACGCTCTGAATTAGCAGACTTGACCGCTTGGCTCAGAATCCGCAGGCCACTAGCATCGGCCTCAGCCACTAGCTCGATTGGCATAACGTCGTAGTCATGCTCGTCATTCTTTCGCATAATACCAACGCTGTATTCTCGACCAGTGAGGTACGTCTCTATTAGGGTATCGTCACCGAGTAGTTGTATTTCTGCCACTTTTTGTTGTAGTTGAGCATAGTCATAAGCTATCGATCTACTATCAATCCCCTCGCCACCGCCTAGGTGTGCCGGCTTAGCAAATACGGGAAATGGTAACGTTATATCGGCTTGTCTTAAGGTTTGCAGCTTTGATATGACAACAGCTTCTGCGGTCATCAGCCCAGCTTGGGCTACATAGCGTTTGCCGATTGGTTTAGACCTTTCTCGTTGGTGCGCCAAAGACGGCGAGCCACTGCAGGCTATGTCGTACTCAGCAAGGTACTCGGCCAACCATAT
>SLHW01000028.1 GCA_007135955.1 Candidatus Saccharimonadota bacterium | reverse complement strand
TGTTTATAGTGTTGATTTTTCATATTCTATAGGCCACTGCTCTATTGCAATAGGATATACAAAATAATTGCAAACTTCTTTCTACTATACCATAACCACTGTTGGTCATTTGGGGCATTGAGCATGGTTTTTTTATGTAGTTTTGTTTATACTTTAATTATGGATGACTACGAAGCCCAGCAACTAAAGATTGTGATTGCTGAGGACAATGAGAGCCTTGCAGAAATTTATAAAACACGGCTCGAGATGATTGGCTATAAATGCTTTATTGCTGTTGATGGCGAGCAAGCACTTACCGTAATCGAACGTGAGCGGCCAGCCCTAGTACTTCTTGACATGATGATGCCCAAAATCGCTGGCGATCAAATTTTAGCTCAAATGCGAGCTAGTGACTGGGGGAAAGACATCCGAGTATTCATCATCTCAAACCTCAACGAAGCAGATGCCCCAGCTGGACTACGTGACTACAATATTGAAGGCTATGCAGTAAAGGCTAACCTCAATAACGACGATATCGACAAACTAGTCGACAAAATTTTAACTCCTCCTGGTCAAGACGAGGGCGTCGAACTAGTATAAGCTGCTTTGATTAAATGATAGAATAGTCATAGATACCAACTAACTAGGGGAGGTACTTTGACATGAATACAGTACTTAAAACATCAACCAAGCTAAAGGGTTTACTGCAAACAAATCCAACTGGTCGACATGTCAGCTTGTATCTACCTACTCATCCAAGCAGTCGCAGCGAAACAATTAATGAAGACTCGGCGCGCTTTAAATCACTTTTAAAAGATATTAAAAACACACCCGATCTTCATCGCCATGATCAACAAGTATTCTCAACGATAGAAAAACTCGAAAAGCTCATTACCGACCGAACTTTCTGGTCAAAACAAACTGCTGGTCTTGCGATTTTCGCTAATGATAAACAGCAACATATTTTTCATCTGCCGTTTGAAGTTACTCAGCAAAGTTTTGTCAGTAACAAGTTTATACTTACGCCACTGCTTGCCATGCAATCAATGGTTGAAGAGGTCTATTTACTAGAAGTGAACCTCAAGCAGCCGAAGCTTTACCATGCAACTGCCTCACAGCTAACAAGATGTACTGATGCTGACCTCCCTGCAAGTCTCGAGGAGGCTCTTCAACTTGACGAAGTACAGCAAATGCAGCAATTCCACAGTGGTGAAGGTCATGGCCGAGCCATGTTTCATGGTCACGGGGGAGCTGATGACCATAAAGACAAAGACATCGAAACCTATCTACGCTATCTAGCTAAGAAAGTTGATATATACCTTAGCGATAAAAAACTACCACTCCTCCTCGTAGGCACCAAGCCAAGGACAACTTCTCTACGTAAAAAGATTGCTTACAAACATACCACTAAACAAGAAATTACCGGCAACTTCGAAACGTCACAGGAAGAAAAAATGCTGCTTGCTGAAGTGCAAGAGCTATTTACTAAAAAAATCGACCAAGACCAAAAGCAATTAATCGCCGAGTTCAAATCAGCCTATGGCAAAGAACTAGCGGTAGCAGGCCAGGCGGCCGTTGACCAAGCTGCCAAAATGGACAATATTAAAACTCTTCTCGTGCCCATGCTTCGTAAAACCAAAGATAGCGTTCGCCAGAAAACACATGAAAACTATATCTTTGACTTGCCGAATGAGCTACCGAACATCGAAGATAGCGTTCGAGCGTGTCATGCGACTAAAGCAGAGGTTTTGCCTATAAAAATTAAAAAAACGACACTCGATAACGATGTCGTGGCCATCTGCCGATACAAAATCACCCTCTCATAATGTCATACATGCACCTATCTTCGCAATGAAATAGTTCACAGATTGCTTGTGAACATCGATACGTCATTCGCAGCTCAGATTATGTACAATTGGATTAGCGAGAACTAATCTTTAAAAAGGAGCAGGAATGCCAGAATGGGTAGAAGTGCTAGTTGTAGATATTTTACTGCTTGGCGTACTGCTGTGGTTAACGATAGCGAGCGCTTGGTTTTTATTTGTATCTAGTTACTATGTCAGCTGGCGAGTACTCTCTTCGTTAAAGATTAGCACGCTACAAAAAGCTATCGATAAAATTACTCTCTTTATAATTGTACTTTGGAGCTTTGTCCGCTCTATCAACGTGCAATACCCAACACCTAGGTAGCTATTTGAATATTTTTGGTAGAATGAAGACATGTCCGAAAAACTACCACTTACTGATCCAGAACGACTCAAGTGGTTCCGTAATGTAAATTTACTCGGTGCCGGTGCCTTATTGTTGGCTGCTCCGTACGCAACAGCAGCAATACAGCCGTGGCTTTTTGCAAGTGCAGCAATTAATACCGGGGAGGCTGGCGTCGCAGAACTCTGGCGCCAAAGAAAATTAAACAAACAAAAGAAGTCCAGTGAGCTAGCCATAGCAGCATAAGCCTGCGAGGTTTATGCTAGAATTCCCGTCATGAAAAACACGATTGCAATCCAAGGACAAGCCGGCTCGTTTCATGATGAAGTTGCTTCATTATATTTTCCTAACCTACAACAACGAATCTATGCAGAATCATTTCAAGAAGCATTTGATGCCGTCGATAATAAATCGGCAGCTTTTGGTATCAGCGCTATCGAAAACTCGCTCGCTGGATCAATTAATCAGGTATACGACCTACTCCTGAGCAGACAACTACACATAATCGGTGAGCATTACCTAAAAATTACGCTCTGCTTGCTTGCAGCCGAGTCAGTAAAGTTATCGACCATCAAAGAAGTCTACTCTCACCCTGTAGCGTTAGCGCAGTGTAGCCAGTATCTCGACGATCATCTACCGAATGCTAAACGCCTCGAATACCATGACACCGCTGCCGCTGCTGAATTAGTAGCCGATAAGCTAGGCGTATCTGCCGCAGCGATTGCCAGTCCAAGCGCGGCGGCACTCCATAGCCTAGTTATTCTTGCTAAAAATATCGAAGACAATGGCAATACCCATACCCGCTTTATCGTTTTTGCCAAACAGCCCAGTGACAACCCAGCTAATAACAAGACTTCTTTAGTGCTACAAACAAGCCACAAACCAGGAGCGCTTTATGAAGCGCTCGGTGCTTTTGCCGACAACAAAATTAACTTATCGAAGCTCCAGTCTCGACCGGTACCAAATGAGCCGTGGAACTATATGTTCTATATTGACGTTGAAGCTGGTGCTCATGATAATCAGCTAAAAAAAGCGCTCATGAGCTTACGTGAGCAAGGTTGCCGCTACACAATTCTCGGAAGCTACCCGGCAGGCGAGAAGCGATACAAGTCAGGCTTTACTGCCAAGTAGTAGCGAGTTCACGCTATCGCTACGGTAGGTAGCTAGTAATAAATAGAGGCTCGCTGCCCAAAAGCCAAATACCATCATGAGTGAAATCCAGATGATTTTTGCGACTAGCAATTTTTCTCGGTAAGCAATCCAAAGCGAAAATAATATAAACCCGACATACAAATCAACTATCGACACGATTCCCCAAGGGTTGGCCAACAAAACAGCTCCGTCACTAGAAAAATCTCCAACCAAAAAACCATAAGCTATCGCCCAGGTCATGGCACCAAGGCCAATAAGAGCAAACAATCGAATTAGTAACATATCTTTATAATCGTAGCATGTTCAGCCACGAAAAATAATTATTGAGACGCTACCGATTTTTTAATACTTAATCCCGTTCCCTGAAAGTCTTGGCAGACAAAAACCGGCTGGCTCGGTTCGCTTAACCTCGCATCGTGCCGATAGCCAAGCAGTGCAAACTGATTTAGATCATTGATATGTTCGATATCGTTTTCAAGCATCCACCGAGCAAAAGCTCCGCGGGCAATCTTAGCGTGCACCGCAACAGCAGTCGGTTTTTTTGTCTTGTGATTATATGTTAAGAATTTTGGCGTTACGACAATTGTTTCTTTGCTTAAATGAGGTAAAACTGCCTTGCTGTATTCTTGCGGTGCTAAGTTTATTACTGCTGTTGATGAATCAAGTTGATTTGCAATCATATTGCCCCAGTAAGAATACAGACTACCTTTGCTTAAAGTCGGTATTTTATAACCCATCTCTAATCGATAAGGATAAATCCCGTCACGTGGTCGCAGCACACCATACAACCCAGACACTATGCGCAGTTGACGATCTGCCCGCTGTTTAGCTAGCTCAGACAAGCCCCTGTACTGTAAACCGCTGTATACATCACC
>SLHW01000064.1 GCA_007135955.1 Candidatus Saccharimonadota bacterium | reverse complement strand
TTGTTAAATTAACGATCTATGAATATATATTTAGACATCGATGGCGTACTGCTCATAAATGAAAATAATGCTGCGCCCTATGCAGACGAGTTTATAAAAACAATCCTTAAATACTTCCCTGCTACGACATACTGGCTCACTACTCATTGTTGGCCACACTGCCTAAAGGTTGACTGTCATCAAGGGCTCGTTTTATTAGTTGGCCGTTGGTAGGTTAATTCTTTTTTGCTAATGTGATCCAGTACTTTCAACTAAAAGACTACCCATTCGAAATAACTTTAGGCAGTATTTATAAAGCAGTGTATTTAACAAGTCCTACAACCATGAAAGAGCGCGCCGAGACCGACACACACAAGGCTACAGTTAACTCTAACAGCAATACAGTAGCTGAGTAGCTTGTACACTAAAAGTGCTTAACTGTAACTCGTTTGGCTTCGCGCCGTGCCTTGATTTCACTAGGACGAGTATAATACTCAGTCATTGTCGCTACAGCACTGCCGACTTTCCTTAATCTCCAGCCGGCATATACTATCACCGGATCGGCTAGGTTCCCCGAAGCTATTTCTGGCCCGATATTTGTTCGGTGTGCCGTATGCAAACCAAGTCCAAACACTGCTAATTCACCAATGAACCGAGCGGCTCTAGCGAGCTTTGGTCGATTGAGCTTTTTGCCTTCTTGGTCATCCTTGTAGTGAGTTAACTCATGAATGACAGTTTCAAATAATGCATCGTCATTTTGGTGACTTTTTTGCTCCATGTTTACTGTAATACGCTTATCCTTCTTCGAGTACGCGCCTTTAACAGACGATGCAGTTGCCCCGATAAACTTCTTTACGTTATTAGCATCTTCAGCTGTTGTTTTGGCTGAAGAAGTTTCGTGCTTGAAATCTTCCCACACGGCATGGGCAATGCCGTTATTATCAACAAAGCGTAGCTGTACTTTATTTTCATCACTTTCTCCGCTGCCTCGTCTACCACTTAAATAGTCAGAGATGCCGTCTTCATAAGTGCTTAGAAAGTTTTCGATTCTTCTGATTTTGTGAGCCGGCAAATTAGCACTAATGTTAGCCTGAAAGGGCACGTTACGGTTGCCATTAGCAGGATTTGGCCAAACGATATCTGGCTGTTCTGGTAGTTCGCCGCCCAGTAGCCTAGCCAGCCCTTGGTTTAGCGTTCTTTGTCTCGGGCTAGGTTCGGGCCTGATTGCTTGCTGGTACATGTCTTGCCGCGGTGTGGGCTGATTGATCATCGCATTCTTCGGCTTAATTGCTGGTGCGACAGCCTCAGGATTGTTTTGTGTTGGTTGCGGGGGAGCAATTTGATTACTGTCATCAAAATAAAATCCATCAAGCCCCGTGTGACTTGCCACGTCAGGCCCCATCTCAACTGTCTCAGAGAGTTCGACTCTTGAAGTGTAGTTAATTTCATTCCCTGTGTCGCCATAACGAATCATACGTACCTCCGTATTTAGTATATGATATCACATATAAATAGATAAGTCAATATCTACGCAAGCAAGTTTATCTAAACCATAGAGGTAGTGAGCAGCTAATATTCTGCATCATTAGCCTCAGAGATATACGGCCAGCCGTATTTATTAGCTATAAACTTATATTTTTTGTAGACTGACCTTTCTAGGTCATGACCTTGTTTTGCGTATCGGTGGACTACACGATAAAGTCCCCGCTCTTGTTCGTAGTGTACTTTGTGCGTATGATCTTTATTCCGTACGCCGTAGCCTACTGGAAATAGGTGCGTTAGTTTATGTAGGTTAAGCTCTGTAATAATCAAATAGAGTTGTGAAAATAGCAAAGACTCACGAGAGCTCAGCCGCTTATGCGGAAAATCATTATAGCCATAGTAATTTACATAAGAAATAGCGACTTTTGCTGGAGTATCATTATCAAAAAAATCATCACTAGCAAGATGCTCAACTGCCTTAGACCAAATCTTACTCGGTCCATAAAAAGCATAATAGGTATTAATCAGCATTAGAATGAATAGGTTTTGCATTCGTAAGAAAGTTTTCTTGTATTGACTTTTTTGGTCTTCTTGCCCTGTCATGGTCATATTAAACCATGCTTATCGCCACCCATGCGAACACTAACCTTCTTTCCTTTGGGCAAATAAAAGGCTGCAATTCCTCTAACTGAAGTGCATATTATACGATATTTTATTGAGCCATTTACCGTCGTGCTCAGGACGCTTGAGCTATTCTTTATTGCTCGTAATGACTTCAAGCTAGTCTATACGGATTTACCTGGGCAGGTTCTACGCGTACACTGAGAAGGCATAAAGGAGTCTGCATCAAGGCGCTTGTATTATTCATGCAATTTGTGCTGCAAGGGTAATGGATTACAACGATATATTGACAAACTAAATATTATCTGCTATTATATCGTATATGGAATTTAAAGGTAATCAGAGCGAGAACCACGTGCCAAGCTTCATAGACGTTTCTATCGCCTATGCAGACGTAGTTAACCACAACAGAGAGAACACCGGAATGGCAGGAGCGGTGAAGACTGCCATCAGGGCTATGCTATCGAATCCAGAGCTGATTGATGATGAAAGCTCAGACATGAGTAGCGACAATTTCAGTGAAGCGCTCGATGAACAAATTGATCAAAGTGTTATTGAGGGCGAGATGTCAGCCGAACTCCAGAGCGTCTTGCACTCTGAGATTTTCATGAGAATAGGCATAGATATTACACCTCTAGGTGGTTACGTTATAGATCAAAACGGCAAGAAGACATCTAGTGAAGAGTTATTGCCAGTTGTTCGAAACACGCAACTTTTCAAAGAGTTTTTAACAACCATTGAGCCCGAACAGATATCTTTAGATGAAAAACAGCTACCTCAAGCCGTGTTGGGGAGCCTCAGTATCACACTAAACACCCGTCTAGACTCTAAAGACCTGGAAAAACTGCCGGACGAAATAAAAGAAAATGCTGAACTCAACACTGAAGATATCATTCGGACATTTATAGAATTAGAGTCAGAATATGAAAGGCTTGGCCTTGACGCGCACTCCTTACGAGAAGAATTTCATACAGATCCAGGCCCTACTTCACGGATCATAATCAATGAAAGAGGCTTTCGCCAATCAGCGCCCATGCATGATGACCCCGAAAAGCAAAAAGCACTCGTGAATGAGCACAAAAGATACACCACTGCACAAAAATTGGCCAAGACACACGACGAACTAGTAGGTTTCGTGACCCATTGGGGCAAGAATGTCCTGTCGGAATACGCTATAGCTAATAAAAAAGAATACTTGACCGAGCCAAAGAACCAAGGTTTTGGTCCTGCTAAATGGCATTATGATGGCGGACAACACAGGTGGTCAGGTGTATTTGACTTCTTAGAAGAACTAGGCAAAGAAGAGCGTACGCTAGAATTTAGAGAAGAAGTACGTGAAGGCTTAGTTCGTTCACTCAATGCAGCAATAGCAGAAACCGATAATAGTCACCGTGAAGATTTAGTTAATGTTCTTAATGCGTTAACATTTGAGCCTTTTGATCAACAGAAGCTTGAAGCCTACATAAAAAAACCTGACTACACTAGCTAGCAAATACGCGTTTTTGAGCGCTAGGCCGCAACTAGGCCACGCTCACCCGCTTCTTTAGCGATTTATTAAAAAAGGCCAACAATACCGCGCGTTGCGTCAAAACAGCTATCGCCAATCATGGCATCGTTCTAGCGCACAGGAATAGCTTTCGAAGGAAGGCTTTTATCAAGATTTGCCCATTTCTGGCGGAATTGCGATCTTTATTATTTATGCTGTATCTCTAAAATTTTATGTACTAAAAAAGGGCAGTTTTTTTTACTCAGGAGGATCGAACTAGCTTTTATTGTTGGTGACAGCTTCCATTCTTAGTTTTGGTAGCTTGGGGTTGTTGGTGTATGCCATATACATAGCTTGTTCTCCTTAGAAGGTGTTGCCAAGCTATTGAACCATTACGGGTTGTTGAAAGTGGCGGTAACTTAGTATGAAATAGGTCACAGAACATTGTGGCCTCTTACTGTTATGATTAACGGGCAGTAAAACGGTATTTAAAGGATCAAAAGGAGGGCAAAGCAACTATGCTTAGCGTTAAACTCAATGACGACCGCGAACTACCAATTCTGGGCCTAGGCACCTGGAAGTTGCAGGGTCAGACATGCCTAGATATTGTACGCGCGGCACTGGACAGTGGCTACCGTCATATTGATACGGC
>SLHW01000047.1 GCA_007135955.1 Candidatus Saccharimonadota bacterium | reverse complement strand
GTACTTGGGCATAATCGCTTTACTACAATTGAAATGCAGTCTAATGCCATGCGCTCAATAACTTCAGCGATGCACAAACATAAAGTGAGTCGAATTGTGAGCTTGACAGGAACAGGTGTGTACACTGAAGGCGACGCACCTAATCTGCTTGATCGAGGGCTCACTGCACTTCTCATGTTTGTTGATACGAAACGAATTCAGGACGGTATTAAGCACGTTGAAGTCTTAAAAGACAGCGACTTAGACTGGGTTGTTTTGCGCACACCAAAACACCTATCTGCCAAAAAGGTATCTCGTTACCGTGTGACGCCAAACGTGAAAGGTGTAAACTGGTACGTGCGACGACCGAATATCGTCGATTATTTAGTAGAGTTGGTAGAGGCTAAAAAGATATCAAGCCGTATGCCAGTAATAAGCGGATAATTATAACGAGAAACATATGCCCAGTAATCAGCCAGAACCACAAAACCGCGATAATCAATTCAGTAAACTCAAGACTTCGTCGTATCAGCCTTCACCAAGTACACCTCAGCGGCCTAGTAGCCAGCGTAGCTCAAGCAAGCAGCCTCGCTGGTGGCTACGAATCATCCTAGCTGCAGTACTTATAGCTGCTGGGTTTTTTATCGTACTTTTTGGCTGGAACTTGCGTAATCTGTCACAAGCTAGTAGCGAACTATTTGGTTCAAGCAACGTGCTTGGCTTTGTCCCACCGCAGCAAGTTCAAACCGATCAGGCTGGTCGTACCAACATCTTATTAATTGGTAACGCTGCCGATCAAGATACCCATGGTGGCGCAGACTTGACTGACACGATTTTGCTACTGAGCTTGAGTAAAGATTCTCCTGATTATATGTTGAGCGTACCGCGTGATTTATATGTTTCATTGCCAGGGGGCGGTATGGGCAAGATAAATGAGGTTTATCCGTTTGGTCAGCGTACGAACTTTACTCATCCGCAGTACCGCGACGGTGGAATGGGTGCGCTAGAACTATTGATTGATGAGATATTTGGGCTTACCGTTCACTATAGTATGGTTGTAAATTTTTCAGCTGTAGAGGAGATTGTTGATGCACTCGGAGGCATAACGGTAACCATCGACAGTCCCGATGAACGAGGCTTATATGACCCTAACTTTCAACCAGAAGAAGGTGGCCCGCTCCGACTTGAAAATGGCATACAAGAAATTGATGGGCAAACCGCCCTACGCTTAACACGAGCTCGCGGTGCAGCTGGTGGGTATGGTTTCCCAGAATCTGACTTTAATCGAACGCGCAACCAACAGGCTGTCGTCAAAGGTATTATTGATCAACTTGAATTTCGGTGGCTGCTTGACCCACGGAATAACAAGCCACTGCTGGAAGCTGCCAGTAATACTATTGAGCTTGATGTGCCTATGAACCAGGCGATATCTCTAGCACGTCAACTCTATCGTACGCAACTCGATGATATTGCCACCTATACACTACGAGATATCGAAGGCCAAAATTTATTAATAAGCTACCGTACTCCAGGCGGCTTAGCAGCGCTGATCCCAGCCGCCGGTATAGAACAGTATCTAGAGATTCGTTCCGCAATCACAGAGATTCATCGGTAAATATTTTTTCAAACCTTCTGCTAAGGTCATGCTATAGTGATAAGCATAAGCAAAAATAGGAGATAATTAACATGGATTTACAGACGATACTAGTGACTCTTCACTTAATCGGGTTTGCCTTTGGTGTTGGTGGTGCAACTGCTAGTGACCTAGTGTTTCTTAAGTCGATTAAAAATGGCACTGTTTCGAAAGATCAATACGGCATGATAAAAACCGTCTCTTCTGTCGTTTGGGCTAGTGTAGTTATCTTGCTCGTTTCAGGCACCGCTCTAATGGCGTTGCAGCAATATGAAATTGGTGAGGTTCCCCGATTTGGTTGGAGTTTTTTTCAGCTTAAGCTTGTTGCTTTCTTTGCCGCCGTTGCGAACGGGATTGTGTTTCATTACTTAGTCTTCCCTTCTCTAAAAAAATCTGTTGGCAAATCATTCCGAACTAAAGCGATGAAGTTAAAATATCCTCTGTTTGCTATCACCGGAGCTGTTTCGATTGTTTCGTGGTATACCGCCTTTTTGATGGTAGCTTTTAGTAGATTCTTTATCGAGTATCCATTTAGCTGGCTACTAACTGGCTATTTAGCAGCGATTGTCGGCGCAACCATCGGTGCTTTTGCAGTAATTTGGCTGTATGGCAACAACTATGGACATATCGTTGATCGTGGCAAGAAACTACTTGTTCAATCTGGACTAATCGTGTTCCTGCTCGCATTCTTGTTTGCGCTATACGTTCTGTTTATCCGATGATACCTTTATTGCAATATGACTAAAACCGTATTACGCTTAAGCTAATGAAACAGTTAAAACCAACACTAGAAACAATTATACGCGGTGAGGTATTTAATGATGACGAAACCCTAGATTTCTATAGTCATGATGCCAGTATGCTAGAGCTTCGTCCTGACGTAGTGGTGCATCCGAAAGATAGTACTGACGTTCAAGAGTTGGTTAAGTTTGTTGCAAAAGAGAAAGTTAAGCATCCGGAACTTTCCTTAACTGCGCGGAGTGGTGGTACCTGCATGTCAGGTGGATCGATTAATGACTCTATCATAGTCGATTTCTCTAAGCATTTTACGAATACGATGGAGGTATCGAGTGAATCAGCTCGGGTGCAACCGGGGGTTTATTATCGTGATTTTGAAGCCAAGACATTAGAGTACGGCGCTATCATGCCGAGCTACCCCGCATCACGAGAAATCTGTGCCGTAGGTGGCATGGTTAACAACAACGCCGGCGGTGAGAAGTCGCTACAGTACGGTAAGACTGAGAATTTTGTCCAAGAGCTAAGTGTTGTGTTTGCTGATGGCAAAGAGTATAACGTTCGACCACTTAGCAAAGAGGAGCTTGATAGAAAAATGGCTCAAGATGATTTTGAGGGACATTTATATAAAAATATCTATGAGCTAATAGAGCAAAATTACGACACTATCAAGAATGCACAACCTAATGTCACTAAGGATTCAACTGGGTATCATTTGTGGCGGGTATGGAATCGTGAAACTGGTATATTTGACTTAACGCAGCTAATTGTTGGCGCGCAAGGCACGCTTGGATTTGTCACTGATATAAAATTTCGGCTCGTGCCAGCCCCGAAGCACTCCGGTACCCTAGTTGTTTTCCTGAGGAAAACTGATGACCTTGGCCAGCTCATCAATGATGTATTGGCGCATGATCCAGCAACGTTTGAAGGCTTTGATAACTACACTCTTATGCTCAGCTTTAAACTGTTCTTTTATTTTCGAAAAACGCTTGGCTGGATTGGGATGGCCAAGCTCGGAATTCAACTTATCCCAGATGCACTGATGTTATTCCGAGGTATACCTAAGATGGTCCTGCTAATTGAATTTAATGGTGAGACGTCTGAAGAGGTTGCCGAAAAAGTGCACGCCATGCGCGAAGCATTGCGACCCTACAATCACGAGGCTTTATTCGAAGAGGATGAAACTGAAGCAAAAGCCAAGAAGTTTTGGATTATGCGCCGAGAGAGCTTTAACTTGCTACGCAAAAAAGTGAAAGACAAGCACACTGCCCCGTTTATTGATGATCTAGTGGTGCCACCAGAACATCTACCAGAATTTTTGCCAAAGGTACGAGAGATCCTAAATCGCTATAAACTTCTCGCAACTATTGCCGGCCACATGGGTGATGGCAATTTCCACATTATCCCTTTGATGAAAATCGAGAAACAAGAGGAGCGCGATAAGCTAGAGCCTGCCATGAAAGAAGTAAACAATCTCGTATTAGAATACGGCGGGTCACTTTCAGGCGAGCACAACGACGGCATGATTCGTGGTCCGTGGCTCAAAACCATGTACGGTGAAGACGTGTTTGGCCTATTCCGGCAAGTTAAGGATATCTTTGACCCTCAAAACATCTTTAACCCTCACAAGAAGACTGATGCCGACTGGGATTTTACGTTTAAGCATGTCAGGGAACACTTTTAATCACTGTAGTCGGGTGCTACACTAAAGCATAAGCAAGAGAATTTATCATATATGAAGCCGTTTTATAACCAAACGCCAGATGAAGTTTTACTGTCGCTCAAAACAAACAAGCAGGGCTTGTCTTCAAAGGAAGTAGAGCAACGGCTCGCCGAATATGGCCCCAATTCGCTCAAAATAAAAGGAGAGCCACTCTGGCGCAAGATTATTGAGCCATTTCGCAGTATCTTCATGCTTATTCTGTTCTTGGCAG
>SLHW01000065.1 GCA_007135955.1 Candidatus Saccharimonadota bacterium | reverse complement strand
ATCAAGAAACAACGTAGTTTCATCTCCGTTAATCAAAACTGCACCAAACTACTATTCGTTTTTGTTATCATGCTCTGTTGTTTGCCGCTTAGCTGCAGAAACTATCTATCAAAGGATTTAGTAGGTGCAATATACTAATGGCCATCGCTGAATTTATTTCTTGAACGGTATTTGACTGCAATGTAGTAAAGTCAAATTTTTACTTTACAGTCACGGCTGCGAATCCTGACAATATCGCTTAATCGGAGCAAATGATCTACGATGAAGTGATGATATGCCGTGGTTTTTTATTGCAGCTATGTGTTGTTCGGTGCCATAACCGACATGTTGTTCGAAGCCATACTGTGGGAAATCTGCTGCCTGCTCCTGCATATACATATCTCGAGAGACCTTTGCAATAATACTGGCAGCACTTACGCACGGATAGAGCGAGTCCGCACGAACAACCATTTTTACGCTTGAGAACTGCGGTAAAAAGTTTTGATTACCATCAATAATAATTTCATATGCTGTGTTCAGCGACAGCTGACTAATTGCTCGTTTAGCTGCGAGCCTAAGTGCAGCACTCAAGCCTATTTCATCGATTTCGAGATTTGACACCCAGCCCAATCCAATTTCACCAGATTCTGCAATTTGTTTAGCAAAAATCTCTCTCTTTACTTTGGATAATTTTTTAGAATCAGTCAGGCCATAAATTTCTTTATGAAGAGAAACTGCGCCTACAACCAATGGACCTGCCCAGCAGCCACGACCAACCTCATCAATACCAATCAGCATGGCTCTAGCATAACAAAAACTCGTGCTACTAATAATGACTTGGTTTCGCTAACAGGTTTTTAGTTGAATAGATTTGCTTAATGCTTAGGAGTTCGCCGTATCTGCATCGGCAAAATCAGCAGGCTTAGAAGTTGATTCGTCAGCTTCTTTTTTATCGACAGATTCATCGGTAGCTTTAGTTTCACTTACCTGCTTATCTTCTACAGCAGTTTCTGCAGCCGGCGCTTCAGCTTCAGGAGCTTCGTTGGCAGCGTTGGTCTCAGCTTGATTA
Source organism: Candidatus Saccharimonadota bacterium (assembly GCA_007135955.1). Lineage (GTDB taxonomy): Bacteria > Patescibacteriota > Saccharimonadia > Saccharimonadales > SLHW01 > SLHW01. The sequence continues at coordinate 3,236 of SLHW01000065.1, read as the reverse complement.
AACGCCACACTACTAAGACGAGCAGACTTACCGGTTCGTTCACGCATGTAACTTAGGTTCTTTCGGCGAACCTTACTGCGCTTAACAACTTCAATCTTTACAACAGTCGGACTGTGTGGCAGGAAGCTTTTCTCGACACCAACACCACTTGAAACACGACGAACAGTAATTCGGCTGGAAGGGCTATTCTTGCGGTCAGTTCGAATAACTAAACCCTGGAACACCTGGACACGCTCTTTGCTGCCTTCACGAATTTTTTGGTGCACGCGAACAGTATCACCGGAGCGTACGTCAACGACGCTTGGTTTTTTGAATTTTTCTTCCACCTGCTTAATAACTGATTGCATACCCGATTTATCCTACACAACAAAGGTCACTTCGTCAAGCTAAAAATTTTACAATGACAGTATGCCTTAACTTTCGTATACTGCTATACATGACTGATAAAAACTCACATGACCGAAAAGCGCTTGAAGCACACAAACGACTCGCTGGAAAGATTTCTGTATCACTAAAAGACACCCTGGATAGTAAAGAGAAGCTTAGCCTTTATTATACCCCGGGAGTTGCAGCGGTGTCTCGTCTGGTGGCTAATGCGCCTGAAGAAACTAGGAATTATACCTGGACCAACAACAGCGTAGCCGTTGTTAGCGACGGCTCTGCAGTTTTGGGTCTTGGTAATATTGGTCCAGAAGGTGCGTTGCCGGTAATGGAAGGTAAAGCAATGCTATTTAAGCATTTTGCTAATATCGACGCGATACCAATTGTACTAAACGTTCACTCTGCCGATGAAATAATTGCTGCTGTTAAGGCAATTGCCCCATCATTCGGTGGGATTAACCTAGAAGATATCGCCGCTCCGATATGTTTTGAAGTTGAGGAGCGGCTAAAGAAAGACTTGGCCATACCGGTATTCCATGACGATCAACACGGAACCGCAATAGTTGTACTGGCTGGACTTATCAATGCAATGAAAGTAACAAGCCGAAAGCTTGAAGATGCGAAAATCGTCATCTCGGGCGCTGGAGCAGCTGGTACGGCCATCGTAAAGCTCCTATATAAATATGCAAACCCAAGAATGTTTGTCGTAGACAGCAGAGGTGTTATTAGTGCTAATCGAACCGACCTAAATCCAGAGAAGAAACTACTTCTCGAGTACACTAATAAATCGGATATTGACGGCAGTCTTAGCGACATTGTCGAAGGTGCTGATATATTCATTGGCGTGTCTAAAGGCGGACTTCTCACTCAATCCATGGTGAAATCAATGGATGAAGACCCGATTATTTTTGCAATGGCTAATCCAGAACCAGAAATAATGCCAGACGAAGCCACCAAAGCAGGCGTTCGAGTTATGGCTACTGGGCGATCTGACTTTCCGAATCAAATAAATAACGCCGTCTGTTTTCCCGGGATATTCCGAGGTGCTCTGGATAATACTGTTCGTACTATTACTGATGAGCACAAACTAAAAGCTGCAGAAGTAATCGCCGGCCTCGTCGAAAACCCCACTCCAGATGAAATCATTCCAGCTGTGACTGATGAGCGGACTGTTGCAGCCATAGCTGCTGTCATCCGTTAGCCAATAACTCGGTATATTTCATCAATAGAAGTCTCACCGCCAAGCACCTTGAGAATCCCATCGTGAAGCATGGTTTGCATGCCGTCAGTAATAGCCGCAGCTTCAAGTTGTTCAGTAGTCACTTTATTTGCTTGGTTTTCAAGGATTTCCTTTACGCGGCCGCTCGTCTTGAATTGTTCGCGAAGTGGCAATTGCCCACCATAGCCGTAGGGATTATCCAGTGAGCTACCGGGTTTATACAGGGTAATATTCTCAAGGGATGGCCGCTTGACCGAACTGGGAAGGCTGTCGACAACTCGCTTGATTAAAGCGTGTTCAGCTTGATTGGGCTGATAGCCAACCTTGGTAGCGTCATCAAGACGGCGAACAAGCCGCTGTGCCATTACAAGTCGAATTGAAGACACGAACAGTGGATTCTTGCCAATTACATCTGCCATACGAGTGATGGCGGCAGCTGCACTTGAAGCGTGGAAAGTCGCCAGCACTAAATGCCCAGTTAGCGCAGCCTGTAGTGCAGCCTGCGCAGTATCAATATCACGAATCTCACCGACCATTATAATATCTGGATCTAGTCGTAAAATTGCCCTTAAGCCATCTGCAAAGTCGGCAGATTTTGCCGATTTAGTTGCCAGTGGAATCTGAGTAATGCCGGCAAGCTGGTATTCAACTGGGTCCTCAATAGTAATTATCTTGCGTTGCATGGTGTTTAGCGAATTGAGCATTGAATATAGTGTGGTCGTCTTGCCGGACCCAGTCGGCCCCACAATCAGGACTAATCCGCTTGGGCGGTTAATAATATCATCAACCACCTGCCGCTCGGACGTTGATAAACGAAGATTATCAAGATTGTACATTTCTGGCTGCATATTAAACAGTCGCATTACCACATCCATGCCATAAATAGTCTGCACAGTTTCTAATCGAACATTCACATACACGCGATTACCATCAGCGAGCTGAACTTCACGAGCAATATGGCCTTGTTGTGAGTAGTCCGCTGCTGTTGAAACGTTACCGGCACTCGCAATTGCAGATATAAGCGGACGGTATTTTTCGAGAGTCAAATCTGCAATTTTTTGTAAAACGCCATCAATTCGAAAACGAATTCGAGCACTGTCTCGTTGGGTTTCAACATGAATATCCGACGCGCCAAGCTTGTGGGCTTGTTGGACTAAATAACCGAGCATGTCGTCAGCTCGAACTTGTGTCAAGGTAGCAGAAACCGATCGAATCAGTTCTTCTGTTCCAGTTTTATCCAAAGTTATATCTTGATATTCGACTTTTTTTGGTGGATCGTAAAGTCGCATATATTCTTTGTAGCCAGTGTCCGAGATAAGACCAAAGTTGAGCTGTTGATCTAGAAAGTTATGACGTAAAGACTCCATGGTTTGCTTGGAAGTCATGTTAGTGACACCAAAATGTATTTGATGATCGTCGGCATATACCGGTATGACTCGCATGTCATAGAGCGACTTTAGTGGTAATAAATTATGATAGAGCTGTTTTTCTTGATTGGTTGTATCAATATAGCGCAAACCCAGAATTGCAGCACGTCGCTGCGTCGACTGCTCTTCACTTTTTCGGGCTTCGTCAACACTCATTACCCCAAAGTATAACTGCTTATGCTCTGATATGCCACATATTTGTTTATACT
>SLHW01000052.1 GCA_007135955.1 Candidatus Saccharimonadota bacterium | reverse complement strand
TTCATGAGTCAACATCCCTTTCAATTGATAAATTTACATACCCAATAGTACCATTATTAATTTGTGAGTAAAATAAAAAAACCGCCCGAGCTGTGTTGGCCAAGGCGGTTTCTAACTTTGAGAATGAAGCTATCTAGCGCTTCGACTTCTTCTTGTGGCTGTTAGCACTATCGTACAGCTGATCGACTATCTTACTAGCCGTATCGCGACCTCCAAGCCCAAATGCCAAAGAAAGAGCGAATACAACACCAGCGACAATAATTGTGATGTTGTTGGCAAGTATAGTGGTATCAAAACCAAGCTGATCAAGTGCCATTATTGTACCGAAGATGACGATAACGTAGAAGCTCACGTTGGCAACCGGCCGAGCAAAGTCGACACTCATGCGCGACAGCGCAGCAGCAATTGCGTCACGCACTAGTCGAGCACCAGCGATAGTCACCGTTAATACGATGATTCCAGCAAGTACGTTGGGTACGTAACCAAGAAGATCACGAATAGTGTCTCGCATTGCATCTAGCCCCAGTACTTCGGCAACCGCCAAAGCAAATATCACAATCACAATCCAGAATGTGATACGACCCAATAGACTAGCGACATCAATGTTAATGTCAGTTGATTCGAGTGTTTTTTTGACTGCTTTGTTTTTTTGTAGTGACTGTATGTTTAGTAAGCCAACGAGCTTACGAACCAATTTTTCAGCTAACTTGGCGACTAGTGCACCAAGAATGATTAGTAGTACCGCACCAAACAGACTCGGCAAAAAACCACCAACGGCTTGCCAGAATTCGTTCGCAGATACGGTTAATAGATCTGTGAAATCTTCCATTTATCCCTCCTTATTTAACAATTACTACTTTCAAGTATAGCGGAGGATACTAGATGTTCAAAATGATAGCGACTTAGCGTCAAATTTATTCTTCAGTATTTTCTGGTGCTTCTGGCTCTACGTTTTCTGATTGCGGTACCGGTTCTTGGCCGAGCAAGCAGGCTTCAACAACAGCAGCCTCTTGTGCATCTTCGACATCTGATCCTTGAAGCAGTTCACCTAAGCGCTCTTCACCAAGTTGATTACCGATACAGGCTAGCTGCTCTTCAGTTGGCTCAGTAGGTTGAGGCTGTTGTGGTTGCTGAGCTGATTGCTGCTGCTCAGCTTCTTCCACTACGACAGGGTCACTGATGTTGAGGTTTTCCTGCCAAGTTCCACTGCCAAAAATTGCGATAGAGAGTAGGGTGATCACCATAATACCGACTACTGTCCATACCGCATAGAAAACAGGCTTGATAAAGCGCGTAAATCCATTACGGCTGTCGACTTGAAATGCTCTTGGATTACTCGGTTGATTGTTGCTTGTGTTTTGTTCCATGCTTCACACCGTAACATATAAAACACTAAGTGCAATAGTTTTTACAAAGGATGTGTTTACTCCGCATGCTACAGTGATGGCTTAAACTTCTTAAAATTTGTCGCTAGCTCTACTGTTGATGGGCTAAAGCACATTAAGCGAGCCTGTTTATTGTTTTTTTTCGTGCGTAAACTTTAAAAGTCTCGTTAACGGTCGTTATCGCAACAATACTTATCAGCCAAACAACGGCGAGCTGATTAACTGATACGGCTTGCATCGACAGAGCTTCCTGCATCGGGCCAAAAACTGCTAATAAGTATAGCGATAGTGCCGCAGCTAATCCCGCAAAGATACTTCTATTCCTGGTACGCAAGCGCAGAAAAACCGACTGAAACTCGCTCCGGGCATTTATCGCATTGGTTAACTGCATCGCCACCAATGCACTAAACGCCATAGTTCGGGCATAGTCGAGAGGCTCGGTCGATAAAAAGTACCAAAACACAGTTAGTGCAACAAGCATAATCGTGACGCCAACTATAACGAGTCGAGTTAAGATAAGACGGCCAAGGATTGGTCGTTTAGGCTTTCGCGGTGGACGCTTCATAACTTCGCGCTCTGCGGGCTCCACCCCAAGCGGTATTACCATGGCAGTATCGGTTCCCAAGTTTGTCCATAGAATCTGAACAGGCAATAGTGGCAACGGCATACCGAGCACTAAGGCAAACACGATGGTTAACACCTCGCCAACATTGGTAGACAACAGATAAAACAACATTCGCCTGATGTTATCGAAGATGATCCGGCCTTGCTTTATCGCTCTAGCAACAGACGCAAAGTTATCATCTAGCAAGATAATGTCTCCAGCTTCTTTTGCTATTTGCGAACCACTACCCATTGCAAAACCAATATGTGCATTCGATAGAGCAGGGACATCATTAACTCCGTCACCGGTCATCGCAGTAATGTCTTGCTCCTTTAAAATGCTAAGTATTTTATACTTGCTTTCAGGCAACACTCGCGAAAAGACCCGACTGCTCGTGATAGCCTCTCGTAATTTTTCATCAGACAGCTTATCCATATGAGTGCAATCAAATACTTGATCACGATGTTCAACCAAGCCAAGCTGTTTGCCGATTGAAAAAGCGGTCTCAAAGTGATCTCCGGTTATCATCCGCACGGTTACGCCAGCCTGTTGCACTTCAGCAATAGAACTTTGCGATTCTTCTCGTAGCTCATCAGCTACAGCTACCAATCCAATAAAACGAAACGAACCAGGCTTAATTTGGCCAAGCTCAACAATCGATTGTGAATCATCCGCAAAGGCAGCAACAGCAATTACTCGGTAGCCTGAGCCGGTCAATTGATGCAGCTTATGTTCAATAGTGGTTTTTTCGTTCGAACTAAGTCGACAGGCTGTGATGATCTTTTCGGGGGCTCCTTTAATAGCAGTAAAGAAACCACCATCCATCCGCCAGGTGTTACCGCTCATGGCAAAAGCAAGATCAAAGGGCATCGTGACAACCAGCTCAGCCTTAGAATCTTTAGGGTGATACTGCTGAACAAACCGATCTATCGCACTATCGAGCGGGTCATGCATGTTGCCATTGTTGTGGTTGACTGCGTGCTTACTCACTTGGGCGATATACTGGAGGTCAACTTTAGTGTCATGACTCCATACGTCTTGAACCGATAGCTCATTTTTTGTTAATGTGCCTGTCTTATCAGTTGCGATGGTCGTGATAATACCGACGTTTTCAATCGCCGCCATGCTGCGAACCAACGCTTTATGTCGAGCCATGCGACGCATGCCAAGTACCAACACCACTGAAATAGCGACCGGTAGTCCTTCTGGAATTGCTGATACCGAGAATGTCAGCACTAGTCTTAAGGCTTCAGCAGCCACGATTCCACGATACAAACTAAGTAAGAAAACCAGTCCTGCAAGTACTGCAACAATTGCAACTATCTGAGATATTAGCTTATCAATCTTGTCTTTAACTGGACTCGACAGCCCTACCCGAGACGATAGTGCCGCCAACTGGCCAAATTCAGTGTCGTTTCCGGTTGCCACCACCACAGCCGTCGTTGAGCCAGATACTACATATGAGCCTTGAAACAGCATGTTGGCTTGTTCATAGACTTGCTTATCTTCGTTGAGTGGGTGATTGTGCTTTTGCACAGGTAAGGATTCTCCGGTAAGCATTGCTTCATCTAATCGTACATTCGAGGCATGGATTATCCTCGCATCAGCAGGTACCTTTTGGCCTTCATGTAATTGCACTATATCTCCGACAACCAGTGTTTCACTGTCTGTTTGTACGACTTGACCAGACCGAACCACATCGATGTATTGACGATCGTGTTGCTCTAGGGCACGAAGAACACGGTCGGCTGAATATCTCTGGACATAATAAATGGTTGCGGTAATCGCAATAATTGCACCGATTATTAAGGCATCGATTCGCTCGTCGGTAAGTACACTAATTACAATAGCGATACCAAGTATCAGCATAAATACCGACATAAATGGCTCAATCAACTTCTTGAAAAAAGGCTCTCGCTTTACAGAAATGCTATTAGGGCCAAGTTCTCGAAGTCTTAGCTCCGCCTCATCGCTCGTCAGTCCCTGCTCAGCAGTGTCTAAGTTGCGATAAATTTCGTCGATTGTTTGTTTATAGTGTTGATTTTTCATATTCTATAGGCCACTGCTCTATTGCAATAGGATATACAAAATAATTGCAAACTTCTTTCTACTATACCATAACCACTATCGGTCATTCGGGGCATTGAGATGGTTTTTTTATGTAGTTTTGTTTATACTTTAATTATGGATGACTACGAAGCCCAGCAACTAAAGATTGTGATTGCCGAGGACAATGAGAGCCTTGCAGAAATTTATAAAACACGGCTCGAGATGATTGGCTATAAATGCTTTATTGCTGTTGATG
>SLHW01000013.1 GCA_007135955.1 Candidatus Saccharimonadota bacterium | reverse complement strand
GAATCCGGCCTTGAGTATATAGTGAGTCTGCGTGATGATGTATTTTGGCATGATGGCGAGCCGTTTACGGCTGACGATGTCGTGTTTACGTATCAAACTATTGCTAATCCGGATGCTCGTTCTCCAATGTTTACAAGCTGGAAGGATACAACACTCGAAGCCCTAGATGATCACACTGTAAAATTCGATCTCCCTAGTCCATTCGTATCGTTTCCACTTGCATTGACGAACGGGATTGTGCCTCAGCATATTTTAGGCGACGTATCACCTCGGCAGTTACGCTCTGATATATTTAACACGGCTCAGCCGGTTGGTACTGGTGCTTTTGTCTGGGACACTATTGAAGTAGTAGGGGCGAGCAACGAAGAACGTGAAGAACGGATTGCTCTTAGTGCTTACGATAACTATCATAAGAATCGACCATACCTCGACAGGTTTATCATCAGAACATTTCGCAATGAAGAACGGATGATTCAAAGTTTTATCAACCGTGATATTAATGCCATCGTTGGCATCAATAACATATCCCATGAATTGCTCGAAGGGCATGATCATTATCAGTACGTTGTGCCGTTAACTGGACAAGTCGGCGTATTTTTTAAGACAAGTGAGCCAGTCTTTTCAGAGCGGGCAGTCCGTCAAGCGTTAGTCCGTTTTATCGATACTGAAAAGGCTCTCGATAGTCTAGAGGGTCCGGTCGTATCATCGGATAGTCCATTACTAGCCATTCATCAGGGTTATAATGAGGAGTTAACACAGCTACCTTATGACCCTGAGAAAGCAGCAGAACAGCTTATTGACGCTGACTGGGAGCGGAATGATGATGGTATTTGGCAAAAAGAAGAGCTGGAGCTTTCCTTTTCAATAATTGCACTCAATAGTGTTGATGCTCGAGCTGTTACTCATGCCTTGCAGGAGCAATGGCATGAACATGGTGTACGCGTAGACGTCACTCTACAAAACGAAAACGAACTAAGCAGAACCATTGCTAATCATGATTTTTTGGCATTGCTCCACGGCATATCTATTGGCACCGACCCGGATGTATTTGCTTTTTGGCACAGCTCTCAGACTGAGATAGTAGCTGATAATCGCTTAAACTTTAGTGATTATCAGTCATCTCAGGCTGACGAGGCGCTTGAGTCTGGTCGAACTCGCTCGGACGATGAGCTCCGCTCAGTCAAGTATCAGCCATTTCTTGAGGCGTGGCGACGTGACGCGCCAGCTCTAATGCTATATCAGCCAAGATTTATTTATCTAGCTCAATCAGAAATTGTCGGGCTTGAACCGATTTTATTTAATGGTAGTAGCGATCGAATGCTTAGTGCGCACGAGTGGTATATTCGACGAGATACTGTAGATAAAGTTTCGCGATAGCTTTAATTAAGATTACGTGCGGTATAATTTAAAGGCAGTAAGCCCGTATAGCTTAAGCGGATGTGGCGGAATTGGTAGACGCGCTAGCTTCAGGAGCTAGTGAACTTCGGTTCGTGGAGGTTCAAGTCCTCTCATCCGCACCAGTGGTATAAGGATAGTATAGTCTGGCTCAACTCGGATGAAATATATGCTATGATGGAGTTTATACAGCTAACGCTTAAGTAAACAGAGGCAAACAATCAAACATGAGTAAAGTTGCGCATTATCTACAGGATCATCTAACTGGAGAGGTTATGACTTCCAGTGACGTTCGAGAGTATTTTTCTACTGACGCAAGTATCTTTGAGCAGACGCCAGCTATTGTGGTCTATCCCAGGAACGAAAATGATGTTCGCAAGGCAGCTCGTTTTTCGTGGCAGCTAGCCGAACGGGGGCGGGTTGTTCCGATTACTGCTCGTGGTCGCGGTACCGATCAGTCGGGGGCAGCTATTGGTAGCGGAGTGATGTTGGTCTTTCCGGCCCATATGAATAAACTGCTCGAACTTGACTCCAAGACTGGTGTAGCGGTAGTAGAACCGGGCATAAACTATGCAAAATTACAACAAACACTACACACTCATGGCCGGTTTTTGCCACCGTATCCCGCCTCCATTGAATATTCGACAGTTGGTGGTGCTGTCGCCAATAATGCTAGTGGCGAAAAGTCTTTTAAGTACGGCAATACTCGAGATTACGTTAAGGGATTGCGAGTTGTGCTTGCTAACGGTGAAGTAATTGAAACCAGACGACTCAGTAAGCGTGAGCTTAATAAGAAGCTAGGCCTACAAACATTTGAAGGTGAAGTATATCGGGGTATTGATACGTTAATCGAAGAAAACCGCGATGTTATTGAAAAGACGGCTCTAAACGTATCTAAAAACTCTGCCGGCTACAGCTTGCTTGAAGTTAAGCAAAAAAATGGATCGTTCGACCTAACCCCGCTGATTGTTGGTTCGCAGGGTACACTTGGCGTAGTAACCGAAGTAGTTGTTGATACTGAAGCACATACACCAGAAAGCACCTTGATCTTAGCGCAGTTTGATGACATGCAACTAGCCGAAGAAACCATTCAAGAGCTTAGCGGGCTCAGTGAGCCGCCTAGCTCAATCGAGATGGTTGATGAACATTTGCTACAGTTTGTCCATGCTAATAACCCAAATCAACTAAAGGGATTAATAGATCCGCCTTTTCCAAAGCTCGTGACGCTCATCGAGTTTGACAACCCAAGCCCTCGTACTCAAAAACGTATGGCAAAAAAAGCTATAAAAGTACTCAAAAAGTTACAGGTACCACATCTAATCGAGACTGATGCCGAAAAAATTGAGGAATTATGGAAAATCCGTCACAGTGCTGCCGCGGTGATTTCGCACAATAATGGTAAGAAAAAAGCTATTCCAATTATTGAAGATGGTGTTGTACCGCCTGAGAAATTCCAGCAATATCTAGGCGGCGTTTATAAGTTATTTGATAAGTATGATCTAAAGGTTGCATTATGGGGTCATGCGGGCAATGCTAATTTGCACATGCAGCCGTTTCTTGACTTAAGCCATGTCGGCGATCGACAAAAAGTATTCCGGATTATGGATGATTATTATCGGATGGTTATTTCGCTTGGTGGCAGTACCACTGGCGAACACGGTGATGGTCGCTTACGTGGTCCGTATCTTCGTGATTTGTATGGTGATGACGTATACCGATTATTTCAAAACGTCAAAAAGATATTTGATCCATACGCCTTCTTAAACCCTGGCGTCAAGATGGATGTGACGATGGAAGACATCAAGCCAATGCTCCGCCAAGAGTACACTATCAACAATCTCGCAGACTATTTACCAAAAACATAAAAAGTAGACTACTAGGTTAAGACTTGAGCCTAAGTAGATATCTGAAATATAAGTCTTTTTGGTGCGCGAGAGAGGACTCGAACCTCCAAGCCTTGCGGCACATGCCCCTCAAGCATGCGTGTATACCAATTCCACCACTCGCGCTAGTTATAGGAACAATGCAGGGAAACTGCAACCGTTAACTACTATACTATGATGGAGCACCTGAGGCAAAGTAAGAGTCTAGCTTTTGTTTTTTTCGTTTGAGATACGGTAAATCATCTCGATAATACATGAATTCATAGAGTAGACTGGTGTCATTTTTTCGCATAACTCAAACGGGAGGCCTTCGAAGCTAGACTTATGTCAGTGACCGAACCAGGAGAACTGCCAATCAAGGTATTATTTTTGTGTTGCAGCCATAATAAAAAATCTTTGCTGGCAGAAGTGAAGCACAGATAATACATATAACTATTCTTCCAACGTTTGTCCATGTAGTCGTAGCTAGTTCCATCGCCGTCGAAAACCTCTCAAAAAATCAGCGTAATAATCGTCAGGTATTTTAAGCTCACCAATTGTGCAACTTTTGTTAGGTGTCATATTTAATGATTTTAGAAAGTCATATAGCGCCGTATCACCTATCTGTACTCGAAACGATTTCATGCCTGAACTATTCTTCTTTATGCCGATTTTTGCTCTTGAGTGTAGACATGAGCGGTAGGTCTCAGCAAGATCATAGTCTATAGTTATGAAATCAATGTGTCTGCCACTTTTGGATAGGCTGCCATCTGATGCGATTAACCCTACGCAGTAGGCTAATCGACTATTCCAGTCGTATGTCTTTTTATATTTATATCTACTCATCGTTCATAGTCTACCATTTGATTATAAAAACTACCGCTGAAGCATATAATGTGTATAATTAATTATGTTCTTTTTGGGCGCTTAGCTCAGCTGGCTAGAGCACTTCGTTTACACCGAAGGGGTCGGGGGTTCGAGTCCCTCAGCGCCCACCATATAAAAAAGTCCTACATTTCGTAGGACTTTTTTATATGACTTGGCCTTAAGAGTTCTCGAACCCTCGACCAGCGAACGCAGTGAGCAGGGTCGGGAGGTTCGTGTATCGAAGTCACGTACAGAAGCTTGCTTCGAGCATGGCTGAGCGGCTATAGCCCTGCGCGAAGCCAGAGCGCCGTCCCTCAGCTATACAGGACGAGTACGCAAGAGCGCAAGCAACCTGTCCCCCAGCAAGTTAAAGTAGCGCAAGCGCTATTCCTCAGCGCCATCAGCTATACTAGTACAAAGGGAGCAATCACATGTCATTAATAGATTATCAACAAAAGCTCGATAAAACTGTTCAGCCGTACGTTAAGCCTTATTGGGATCCGCTTAGCAATCTTGCTCGGCTAACCGAAGAAGTAGGTGAGGTGGCTCGCATTCTGAATCACCAGTACGGCGATAAGCCTAAGAAGCCAGGCGAAAACGATCAATTACTTGGCGATGAGCTCGCGGACGTCATTTATACAGTGTTAGCGATTGCTAATAGTCAAAACATCGAACTTGATAAGTATTTAGAAAAAGCGATAGCTAAACTTGAGACCCGCGATAAAGATAGATTTCAAAAGAAATAAAGCCTCATTTGCTATAATAGATCTATGGTTACAGGCGCAAAAAAATCTCACGATGGTCACGTATGGCGAGCGATTGGATATCTATTGCTTCCGGCAATGCTACTTGTTAGCGGGTATTTTGCTGTTTCTGATGGTAGCTCTGCCCGAGAAGTAAACGTCAGCTACAACCGACAAGTACTACAATATTAATCCTAAATTAATCTACAGATAAATAAAGCTCAAAATATTAAAAACCCTGCAGTGGAGCAGGGTTTTCAGTTTTCTGTTGGTGCGCAGGGCGGGACTTGAACCCGCACGCCACTTGGGCACAGAATTTTAAGTTCTGCATGTCTACCAATTCCATCACCCGCGCATACGTAAATGTTTATTCAGGCCTCTATGTGTTGGCTGTAAGCTGTGACAGTTCGGACAAAGTATCCTCAGATTTTCAATTCTATTATCTCGACCATCGCCGTTTACGTGATCAAGCTCTAGAGGGAGTCTACCGTCTAAACTTATCTTAGCCCATCCACAAAGTTCACACTCTTGATTCTTTAGCCCAAACTTAAACAATAGTTTTTTCAGTTTATAGCTTTGGTAATTAGAATCGACTACCAATAAATCATCAAGGCTCTTTCTTTTCGATGGCAGTTTTCTACCTTTATTCCAAGCTTTTCCCTTAAAATGTGAAATATCAAGCTTCAAGAGCTTAATCTGCTTATTTATGAACGTATAGTTCCCGCCAGCAGGCTTCAATCCTATTTTAATGAGCACCGAGCGAATGCTTTCAGATGCCTTGACTGCATCGGCCAGTTGTTGTTCGTCCCACTTTTTCTTTTGTGGCATAGGTACAATATACCATATAGTTTGCCTCTACCGTTTTAAGAAAAAGCTTGAGCTGGAGGCGCGTACGGGATTCGCACCCGTGTAATAGGTTTTGCAGACCCATGCCTAACTCCTCGGCCAACGCGCCATAACTATAAGTGAAGCACTGATGTATTGTATCAAAAAGTTACAATCATCTGCACAAAGAAAAACCCGGCACTCCGGCCGGGGCTTTTATTGGTGCAAGATAGTTGACGCATTTCAAGCGGCAGCTACGCTTGCTCAAGAGGATTATAAGCTAAAATACCTAGCTGAACAATTCAGATTAACCGATAGCCTTATATAAAGGCGCACATACCTTCAAGTCAATAGGTAGCAATGCTTATTTTCTATGCTCAAGCATATGGGGTAGTCATTCTTTATTGATTTAAACGTTCTGCAATAGCAAAGTCCATAAAATATTTTTCCAGAGTTTCATCAACTTCGTCAGTAAGCATTGATTTAGCAAATTGTTCACGCGCAATTAATAGTTCGTAGGGATCTTTGCCCTGTGACAGCCATGCGTTAACAGTGGCATTAATTAAATCAATCCCACGATAAAATGCTGACAAGGCACGTTTCTCGTTTCCTTGCTGTCGCCCTCTCAGTGCTCGCCCTACTTCTGACCCAATATTTCCCATTTGCCAAAAAACAGACTGGGATGCCCAACTTGCTTCATCAAAAACATGCTTACTCATGAACGATCTCTTTAACTATATCTTTAATTTTGTTTCTAATATTTTCATCCAAAACGTCCTTTGAGGGGTTACCTTGAGATGGACGAATGTTGATCATCGAATCAAATTCTATAAAATTATCTGTACCGTAATCATCTGGGTGCAGATTGATGCCCCACACGTTTTTTTGCATAGAACCTTTTCTTAACAGCTCCTGTTCACCGTCATAATGCATAGGCATATCTAAAATAACGATTCGCTTCTCAATATCTACATCCGCCTTAACAAGCTCACCAAACATTTTTTCAGCCATTTGCTTGAGTTCTTTTACAGATATAGATTTGGTTATTTTCATTATCCTATAATAGCAGACTTGGGGATTTTAAGTTTATGTCGATAGCAATTGTTGTGAGTATAAAACGTCTAATTACTCGAGATTTTACAGAAGTCTTGTCTTGAGTACAGTCCGGTGCCGCCTGTCAGGCATATTTATAACCGCCAATCCTGAGAAAGTTGATTTTTATAAGCTCAAAGAACTTGTGGAGCAGTTTAATTTAGCAGGCGATTTTATTTAGAAAGCACCCAAATCATAAAAGTCGGAATTTTTCTTAATTGCTCATAGTGGTCCGGGTCTCCCTTGATTGGTTGTGGCTCAACCAAACGTTCAACGGTGAAGCCAGAAGCGAGTATTTGCTCAAGCATTTTGCTGAAAGTGCGGTGATGTACGACTACTTCAATATCACCAAGCATAACTTTTACAGGCATTACTCCGCCGCTATCGGGCGCTAAATAGTTGCCGTAAACCGTTCTTTCATTTGTCAGATTATTTACTTTTCTGCCAAGCCTTGCATATCTAATATCTCCTTCTACAGCGTATTCCAAGGCGCTGTCAATGGGGTGACCGCAAGAGAAAATGTATTGTCCGCCACTTCGTAGAATCCTGCGTGCTTCACTAAGTGGCTGCGTCCAGTCATCAACATAGTGTATCGCTAGGCTAGAATATGCGAGGTCGAAACTTTCGTCAGCAAAGGCGAGATGTTCCATATCCATTTCTTGAAATTCTATGTCGGGATTGTTCTTTTTTGCTATATCAAGTAATCCTTTTGAAATATCTATGCCTACTACTCGTTTTGCTCCGTTGTCGGCAAGCCAACGTGCGTCTACGCCACTACCACAACCAATACTAATAACTTCTAAGTCATTGAATTCAGGCAGCTCAGCTCGTATAGCCGGCTTTTCGTATAGTGAGTGGAATGTGCTGTCGGTTGGATCAGATACGTGAGCGTGGTATTGCTCAGCATTTGTATTGTAGTGTCTGACGGTGTTTGGGTCTGTTGGCATACAAATAACTATAACAGAGGTAGAGTTAGAGTCATAGTTTGGGTACAAGCAAAAAACGCCGATTTACTCGACGATTTCTTGAAGTCATTTTCTAAAATTGGTTTGGTGCGAGTGAGGGGACTCAAACCCCTGGCCTCTTCCTTGGCAAGGAAGCGCTCTATCAACTGAGCTACACTCGCATGCGAGATATATTTTAGCAAACAATTTTTGATTACGCACTTAGAATATCAAATTCATAATCACAACGAATGTAGTAACAACTATTGATAGAGCAAGTGATACTACCATGATCTTCAGGGCTTTTTTACGGTCAGCCAGTTTATTTGATTGAGGTGTGTCAACAATCTTAGTTTTCTCGTTAACGTTTTGTTTGCCTCTTAGCGCATAATTAGCACAGAAGTTGTAGTGAGCCTGTAAGAAACCGAAACTCGAGATAAAAGAAGCCAAAAGAGTCAGCAGTAATGTAGGGGCAGTGCCCCACTCATTAATGAGAGAAGCTAGAGCAATAAGAACAGTTGCAAAAAGACCGAAATATCCAGCCTTTCGGCGTCGTCGCACTTCAGTTGTATTAATATTACAAACTCCTGCTATGTATGTACTGTTTGCTTGATTGCTCATGTTGGATTACTTCTCTTGCTTACGGCTGTATTATCTCATACAATAGGTTCGCTGGCTCTTTAGCTCAGTTGGTAGAGCAGAGGCTTGAAGAGCCTTGTGTCCTCGGTTCGAGTCCGAGAGGAGCCACCAAGAAAACACCCCCAGCTTGTCTGGGGTTTTTTCTTGGTGGACAACAAAATTATCACTGCGGCAACTCAGTGTCGATGACACAATCACTTATGAATCGACGAAGTAGCCACAAGAAGTTATTGAAAACTGGGTTGAAATAATCTGGGAAAAACGGTGCTTGACGCAACGCTAGCTGCAATTTTCGCTACATATCCTTGTGAACTGCCGGCGATAGATGGTTAGTTTTTCTGCAGCTACACCAAAAAGCTTATTCATTCACCTTCTCAACGGTCGTTTTTTCGCGTATACTAAAACCTGAATCATAACAAGGAGAACACAAGGAAATGGATACAACTATTATATTACTAGTGCTTGCGGTACTCGTTATCGGGATTATATTTACCTATAACAATTTGGTGCGAGCCAAGGTAAGAACCGATGAGGCCTGGAGCGATATAACAGTGCAGCTACGTCGCCGAGCCGACCTGATACCCAACATAGTAAAGACTGTCAAAGGTTATGCTAAACACGAAAAAGGGGTATTTGAAGAAGTTACTAAGGCTCGTTCACAGATGATGAACGCTCAAGGCGTTAAAGAAACTGCCGAAGCAGAAAACATGTTCCAGCAAACAATGAAAAGCTTATTCGCAGTTGCTGAGGCTTACCCTGATCTGAAGGCTAACGAAAACTTCAAGCACCTACAAGAAGAGCTTGTTGATACAGAAGATAAAATTCAAGCTGCTCGCAGGTTTTACAATAATTCAGTTCGTGATCTAAACATCAAGGTACGAGTATTCCCGACGAACTTGATAGCTGGAATCCTTGGCTTTCAGCAACGCGAATTCTTTGAGGTAGATGAATCAGAAGTAGCCAAGATAGAGAAGCCAACTGACGTATCATTTGAATAGTTTATTCGTCAGCAAGTAGAGGGAGCCTGAAGCGGTGTATAAAGAGATTGCTAGAAACAAACGACGCACCATCATTTTGATGGTGGTCTTTGTTTTGTTGGTGAGTTTTCTGGGTTGGGCGTTTGGTGTTTACGTAGGTGAGCCAGCCATAACACCGTATGTACTGATTGGAGCACTTGTTTATGCGTTGATTAGTTATCTCGCTGGTTCACGGATGGCACTAGCAATCAATGGCGCGAAAGAGATTCAGAAACGAGACAACCCACGGCTGTGGCGAACTGTTGAAAATCTGGCGATTACTGAGGGTATGCCGATGCCGAAGGTCTATATTATGAATGACCCTGCGCCAAACGCATTTGCGACAGGTCGCGACCCTAAGCACGCAGCAGTATGTGCAACAACAGGACTGCTCGACATGATGTCTGACGCTGAACTACAAGGAGTAATGGCGCACGAGCTAGCGCATATTAAAAATTATGATGTACGCCTGACCATGATTGCTTTTTCACTTGTGGTAGTGATATCACTACTCGCTGATATTATGATCCGTATGGCGTGGTTTGGTGGCGGCAATCGAAATAATAACAGTAACGCCATATTTATAATCGTTGGTATCTTAGCGGCAATCATCACACCAATAATTGCTAAGATGATTCAATTGGCTGTATCTCGCCGCAGAGAATATCTTGCCGATGCCACTGGTGCCTTAACGACTCGCTATCCAGAGGGTCTAGCTAGTGCACTTGAAAAGATTGGTCATTACGGTAGCGCTACTCGCGTGCAGCATACTGCTACTGCACATTTGTTTTTCTCTAATCCAATGAAGGGTAACAAATTAGCTGGTATGTTTAGTACTCATCCACCTATTGAGGAACGAGTTGCGAGATTACGTGGCATGGGTACACATGAATCAGGGGCAGCATAGTCATGCCAAGCAAAAAACCAACAAAAACCAAGCAAAAAGACCTCACCAAATCTACTAGCAAGACTTCTTCAAAAAACCGAAAAATTACTCAATCTTACAAGTCCTTTAAACTATCAAAAAAGCTAAAGCATCCTAGTACCTTGCCTTCTTCATGGAAGATTTTCAAAAAAGCCCTCCAGCTTATCAGGCAACATAAAAAAACGCTATTTGGTGTGTTTATTATATTTTCGGTACTGTCGTTGATATTTGTCCGTGGGCTTGGCGGTACTGAGGCTTTAGATTTACGCGAGCTACTCACAGAATTATTTGATGGCGGGCTAGGTAGGCTGATAGGTGGCGTGGCAGTTCTTGGCCTGTTGGCATCAGACGTTACTGCAGCGCCGAACGAGTTGGCTGGGTTATATCAAACTATATTATTTTTGCTGGTTAGCTTAGCGGCAATTTATGTGTTTCGGGTCGCCAAGACAGGCAAATCAGTCGGTATCAGAGAATCATTTTACAGAGGAATGTACCCTCTAATTCCGTTCATACTTGTGTTGTTTGTGATCGGGTTGCAGTTGCTACCATTGGCTATCGGTGCCTGGCTTTTCGGAACTGTGACAGCGACAGGCTTAACTGTTCATCTGGTTGAGACGTTGCTTTGGGGTATTCTGTTTTTCTTGCTAGCGATTTTGTCACTATATATGGTTACTTCATCATTATTTGCGATGTATATTGTGACACTGCCGGATATGTATCCGCTGCAAGCTTTGCGCTCAGCCAGAGGGCTCGTCCGCTTTCGTCGTTGGACGGTGATGAGGAAAGTACTGTTTCTGCCATTGGTTCTAGTGCTTATCGGCATTATTGCGCTGCTTCCAATTGTTATATTTATAACTCCGATTGCTGAGTTCGCGGTTATGGCGTATAGCCTAGCGACAGTGATATTTTCACATGCATATATGTACACACTGTACCGAGAATTATTATGAGCAACACAATCAAAAGCCGCGCAGCAGAATTACGCAAACTACTAAACCACTATAATTACGAATACCACGTCCTTGATAGGCCGAGCATTTCTGATGCCGTGTACGATAGTTTATTGCAAGAACTCAAGGTAATTGAGACAAGTCATCCAGAGCTGGTTGCTTCCGATAGTCCGACTCAGCGTATTGGGGATACACCGCTCAATGCTTTCGAAAAATATGAACATACCAGCCGGATGAGCTCACTACTCGATTGTTTTGATTCATCAGAAGTCCGAGCTTGGTTTGAGCGGATTAGTAAGCTTGATAAGCGAGTCCAAGACAGCTCGTTTTTTGTCGATAGCAAAAAGGATGGCTTGGCTTGCGCGTTACATTACCAGGATGGTTTATTGGTTCGTGCTGTGACACGTGGTGATGGTTTTGTTGGTGAGGTAGTGACTCAAAACATTCGAACTATTAAGTCGGTGCCACTGCGATTACTTAGCAATCATCCATACACGCAAGGGTTCACTGAGGTTCGTGGCGAAATAATCATGACGAAACAGGATTTTTTGCAGTTAAATAAGGCGCGAGAAGCAGCTGGAGAAGTATTATTTGCTAATCCCCGAAATTTAGCCGCGGGCACTATTCGACAACTTGATCCAAAGTTGGCTGCTGCCAGGCCGCTAGAGTTTCATGTCTATGACCTATTGCGACCGGATGCTGAGTCACCTGAAACAATTACAGACACTTACAAAATCGCAAAGAAGCTTGGCTTTATCGTTGACGATGAGGCACATCTCGAACAGTCACTGGAAGATGTTATTTCGTATGCTACGTCATTTGATTCAAGACGAGAACAGCTTCCGTATGCTGTTGACGGCTTAGTTGTTAAGCTTAACAATCGAGAATTGCACAGGGCACTTGGTTTTGTTGGAAAGAACCCTCGAGCTGCGATTGCTTATAAGTATCCTGCCGAAGAAGCAACAACCACAGTGCGAGATATTATCATTAAGATAGGTCGTACTGGCGCAGCAACGCCAGTTGCATTGTTTGAGCCAGTCAACCTTGCTGGAACAACCGTACAGCATGCCAGTCTCCATAATGCTGATGAGATAGCTCGCAAAGATATTCGAGTTGGTGACACAGTGGTGATTTACAAGGCTGGCGACATCATTCCTCAGGTTGATCGAGTGGTAACCGAGTTGCGACCAAAAAATACTGAGCCATTTGATTATGAATATGAGCTAGAACGACAATACCCAGACTTATTATTTGAACGACCAGAGGGTGAAGCAGTCTATCGCGTAAAAGGAGCCGGGGGACAAGTAATGCTAGTCCGCTCTTTGCAGCATTTTGTGAGCAGGTCAGCACTAGATATTGATGGTTTTGGTGAAAAAAACGCTAAAGCATTGGTCGAGTCCGGACTTGTTAAAGATATCGCAGATATTTATACATTGACTAAAGAAAACTTACTACAGCTTGAGCGATTTGCTGAAATAAGCGCCGCCAAACTCGTAGCTGCCATTCAGGCAAAAAAGCAACCACCACTACGTCGATTTTTGTTTGGCTTGGGCATTCGACATGTTGGTGCACAGACGGCACTTGATCTCGCAAGGCACTTTAAGCGACTTGATTCGATTGGGGCTGCTAGCTACGAAGAATTAAAAGCGGTCGACGGGGTAGGATCTATTGTTGCTGATGCGGTTATTCTTTGGTTTGATGATGCAGAAAATCAAGAACTTTTAGCAAAGTTTAAGCGTCTAGGTGTCTGGCCAAAAGATGAAGAGGTTGCTGCAGATAGTGAAGTTGCTGATAAGAAAATTGCTATTACTGGCACACTCACAGCAACAAGTCGAGAAGCTGCTGCAGAAAAAATACAGCAGCTCGGCGGTACGTTCCAGTCTTCAGTAGCTAAAGATACAGATTACCTAGTAGTTGGCGAAAAGGCTGGTGCTAGCAAGCAAAAAAAGGCTAGAGATTTTGGCATACAAATTATTGACGAGGCTAAGCTTGAAAAACTTTTAAAAAATAGTTGACAGCAGGGGTGAATACCTATACGCTAATGGTAGTTCGTGCGTCGTATGCGGCGTGTGAAATAAAAACAATCAATAAAATATAAAAATTATTTTAGTCTAGCGTCACCCGTCGCAGGGTGGGGGCGCACGAATTATAAAGCTCCGATTACCTATTGGTATCTCGGGGCTTTATTAATTAAAAATAAAAAAGCCCCGATCGGCGAGTCATATCTGATAATATGGCTTGCCATTCGAAGCCTTGCGCGGAGAATGGTGGAGCATATCGGATTCGAACCGATGACCTCTTCCATGCCATGGAAGCGCGCTAGCCAACTGCGCCAATGCCCCTAAGCGGTGTGATACATCCTACAAGATTTTAATTCTGAAGATGTGGCTGATCCAGCGAAATTATTCTAGCAGATATTATTGCCTTGTCATAGTGGTTGCTCCTTGCTAGCAACCTAGGCAAAAACTGCTACAATAGAATTCATGAAGAGACGAAATTTTTTTAAGGGTGGACCTCTAGCGAGGAAGAAACAATCAATCGAAAAGAAGAAAACTAATAAGAAGTCAAAAAAGTCTAATAAGCCAGGTTTTACTATTACCAAAGCAGGGATTAAGGCTACGGCCTGGCTGGGTGTATTAATTTTAGCTGGTGGACTGGGGCTATGGTGGAATTTTATTTTCACTGATGCTGAGAAGACATTTGAAGGCATGCTCCATCAATCACTTAAGACCAGCTCGGTAACACGAGAAATCTCACAGCAGGCCGGCACGCAAACACTCGAACAGATTAATCGTTTGCAGTTTGGCGCTGATACAGCGGTTGTTGGCCAGACAACAATTAGTCAGACTGGCGCCACGGCAGCGACAGTGGTCACAGAAGAAATCGGCACCCCAGAGCTCGATTATGTTCGTTACGTCGACATTGAAACCTCTCAGCGAGGCGAGGATGGAGAAGTGATAGACTTTGGGGAAGTAATTGGTGTATGGGGAGTTAGTCAGGCTACACCTGGACAGCCTCAAGCAGGCGGTGAATCATTTAGCGAGGCAGTGCTCGGTGTCATTCCGTTTGCCAACTTGTCTGGCAGTGAACGTCGTGAGCTAGTCGAATTTGCGATAGAAACCAATGTTTATGAGTTAGATAAGCTGGGCATTACCAAAGAAACAGAAAATGGCCGACCAATATATACGTACCCAGTATTATTGCAACCTGAAGCTTACGTTGGCTACTTGCAACGGGTCGCTGGTGCAATGGGCTTGACTCAGCTAGAGAATGTCAATCCAGCTGATTTCCGTGGCGTTGCACCTATCCGGTTTACTGTCAGGGTCGATATGTTATCTCGACAGCCAATTGAGCTACAGTTTAGTAATCAAACTGATAGAGAAGAAGTTCTTAGAGACTTTGGCGTTATTCAGCCGGTCAAAATTCCTGAGGATCCAATTCCAGCTATAGAACTACAGCAACGAATTCAGGCTTTGCAGTAGCCGTCTGTATAGAGCAATTCAAATCAAAGCAAGCACTCTCATCCAGGCTAAATGACGACGCATCAACTTAGCAAAGTGTTGTTTGACAACTTAAAGCACGAACTTTTAATCCATCCGCTCTATGGCGTATAATGTTCCAGATATGAGACGCTATAATCCAAGAGAGCTAGAGCCGAAGTGGCAAAAAAAATGGGAAGAGTCTGGGGTTTATCAGGCTAACTTATCGAGTGACAAAAAAAAGTTCATTGGTTTTGGCATGTTCAACTATCCTAGTGGCGCCGGCATACATGTTGGTCACGTGCGTAACTATACTATCCCTGACGTTATTACACGTGTTAAACGTCAACAGGGCTATGAAACTTACCAGCCAGTAGGCTGGGACTCATTTGGCTTGCCAGCTGAAAACTATGCGATAAAAACTGGCGTGTCGCCGCAAGTATCAACCAAAAAAGCAATCGAAAAATACCAAATACAATACCGTGCGATGGGCTGGGCAATTGACTGGTCAAAAGAAATTAACACTACTGCCCCAGGCTACTATAAATGGACACAGTGGACGTTTTTGAAGTTATTTGAACAAGGCTTAGCCTATCAAAAAGAGAGTCCGCAATGGTGGTGCGACCAGTGCATGACTGTATTGGCTGATGAGCAGGTGTTAAGTGGCAAGTGCTGGCGGCATGATGGTCCAGACGATCCATTGGTTACGAAAAAGAACCTTACTCAGTGGTTCTTTAAAATAACCGAATATGCTGATGAGATGCTCGAGGCTACTGACGAGCTTAATTGGACTGAATCAGTTAAAGCGTCGCAAAAAGCATGGATTGGCCGCAGTGAGGGGGCAGAGATAATTTTTGAAGTAGTAGACCACAAGGATGCCACGATACCTGTGTTTACAACTCGGGCTGACACATTGTTTGGAGCGACGTTTATGGTGCTTGCGCCTGAGCACCCGCTCGTAAGTGAACTGACAGCTGAAAGTGAAAAGCCGAAAGTCGAAAGCTACATCCAGCAAGCACAGGCAAAGAGTGATATCGAGCGCCAAGAGACATCTCGTGAGAAAACCGGTGTTTTTACCGGAGCCTACACGGTTAATCCAGTAAACGATGAAAAAATGCCGATCTGGATTGCTGACTACGTGCTCATGGGCTACGGTACGGGTGCCATCATGGCGGTGCCTGCACATGATGAGCGCGACTATGTTTTTGCTGAGCAATTTAACCTACCTATTCGACAAGTTATTAGTGGTGAGTCTCTGCCTACGACGCAAGAAGGAACATTGATGAATTCAGGTAAATACGACGGATTATCAGT
>SLHW01000006.1 GCA_007135955.1 Candidatus Saccharimonadota bacterium | reverse complement strand
TATAGCCTAGCAAACAGAAAACTACAGCATGTTAAAAACTGTGTTCGTTGTTAGTTAAAGATATTAAGCAATCGCCAGAAAAAAGAAGGCTCACTGACTACGCCGGTTGTAGTTATTGGTACGCTGCTGGTGCGATTACCAGATGTTACCTCTAGGGCGCCAACCTCTTGGCTCAGGCCAACTGGTGGGCTGAATTCATCAACACGGACTTCTGGCTGATACGATCCTCCCAGCCAGCCACCTACAGTAATGCCACCATTGGTAATAATTTCTACATCATCACCCCACGGCACTTCATAGCGAGCAACAATAGTATTTTCTTCGACTACTTCTATAAATCCAAAACCATTAAAACTCTCAAACAAAAGGCCTCGGGAAATCGTGGTATTTACTTCGCGCTGAGATTGGCCAAGAGTTACACCGATAATAGTTTCGCTGATTTCTTCAGTAAGTGGATATTCAGCAGCAAATATTAGGTTAGCGCCGGCCTCATCGGTTGTGCCGGTCTTAACACCAACAACAAATTGTTCTTGTAGTAGTTGATTGGTATTGAATACGGCACCTACCATTGGATCAATCATAAATTGTGGTTGCCGAACGATTTCTGCAAGCACTGGATCTTTGAGCACTTTTTCAGCTACAACGATCAGTTCTCGCGGCGTACTTACTGATGCCGAAGACATGCCGCTTGCATCAGCAATAACGGTCTGTTCAAGACCCATATCAGCAATCATCTCATTGACGAATGATAGATACGCCTGCTCGGAGCCAAATGCCCATATCACTAAACTGTCGGCGATATTATTAGCAGAAGGAATTAATAGGGCTTCGAGTGCTTCGCGTTGCGTCATACTATCGCCAGCATTTACTGGGTATGATGATCCGTTCTCTGCAATAGCATCAGCGTATCTTTGTTCATCGGCTTGATCAAAGGTAATGGTTTCGCCAGCTTGACCTTCTGGAATTGGGCGTTGTTCTAGTACAGCGAGCGCAGTAAATAGTTTTGTGATGCTCGCGATTGGAACTTGTTCATCGGCATTGCCATCATCAGCCAACAAGCCATGACCAACTGCACCAATCGCCGCAAGACCATCATCTGACCAGCTAAGTTGTACGTTCTGCGGTTCACTAGGGGACAGCTCCACCAATTCAAAAGTTACTTGATGTGGAGGCTGAAAAAACAAAACATACCCAATCGCAGCTGTTGCTGCGAGAATTGGTAACGCAACAACTAATGTCACTAGTATGTTTTTAATGGTTCTCTTTTCATTTTGCTGTCTTGCATTGTACATGACAAGAATGGTAGCACTTAGCCAATAAGCCTGTCTAACATGCTTTAAGATTCTTTTACTTAGTTACAAGTTTTCTAAACAAGAAAAAAACCCACAAAAATGTGAGTTATTTTCCTTGGTAGCGGGGGGAGGACTCGAACCTCCGACCTTTTGGTTATGAGCCAAACGAGCTGCCGCTGCTCTACCCCGCGCTAGCAATTTACTGGATAGTAAATTATCGTTTACCAGTTTGGTATCCTAGCAAAAAATAAAATATATGTCAATCAACCGAGCGAAAGCCTCGAAACAAAAAATCAAACCATGCATCGATATTTTCCTGGTAAAAAGATCGCTCCTGCTCAGCCGTTGCTTGCGCGGCCCGCTCTAGTGGTGGCGCACTATTTTCGAGGGCTACACGCTCTGGCACCAACAATACTGTTTCACCGGGGGCAGCTAGGCCAAATTGCCGTCGAGCCTGAAGCTCTAGGTATTGATCAGTGTTGTAATACACGTTTCTGAGTGCGAGGTTGCGGTTCTCGAGCTCCTGGATAGAAATCTCTTGCTCAAGCTGAGCGATTTGTTGTTGTAAAACAAAGTTCTGCTGCAAAACACCAACGCCACTCCAGCTAACCAATACAGCTATCGCGCCAAAGGCCATCAACCCGATAACTCGTACGTCTTTTAATAAATCAAAAATATGCTTGAGTTGAGCTTTGTTTGGTAATATTCGCATAACTTCTTAAGTATATCGTGACTACCACCCTACTCACAATCAAGCTGCTTATGCTATGCTACAGATAAGATGAAAACTGGTGGGATAGCATGCATCTAGCAAGTAGCCTCGACGTAAATATTTCCGCAACAATTCGAGATGTTTTACTCATTGGTGTCGCACTGCTGATTGTTATACTGCTATATGTTTGGCTGCATCGTCATTCTGTGCGACCAATATACTTCTATGCTATTTCATCACTCAGCTTTGTAATACTTACTGTCATTGCTATAGCTACAGTCGTACTTCATTCACAATCAGTGTCACTTGGCCGTCAACATCGTCAGGCCAATATAGAGTTTTGGGTATGTGGTACTGAGATTAGTCCGCTAAGCCGACGTCACGGCCTGATTAACAAACTCGGTGACAGTTCTTTTTATTATCGCTCTGTCGACAAACAGCTAACTCGCTCTGGCTATGTACTTACTGAGTCTGCTGATGCGTCTTTAGGCGCTTTTTTTCAAGCAACTGGCGGCAGTATCCAGTCCGACAATATGGTCTTGCCGCTAAGTAGTAACGAGGCAGACTGGTTAATGCCAGCTCAGTGGCAAGATGGCGATCCGCAAGGCAATATGACAACCGAATTTTTGCAACGTTATGTCCAGTCAAGCCGCCAAAGCTGGCTTGAGCTATCTGATGGATTGCGTTGTCCAGACGGTTCATCGGGTAAATTGCAGCTATTTGTTTACGAAATAAACCACGATGACCAGACATACCAACAAAGAAAAGTAGAACGTCCCGATAATTTTATTATTGAGCAAGCAAGCCGAAATAACCCCAGCCAATGCTTAATAATTGAATTCTCAGAATCCAAGGAGCGAACCAACAAACTATGTCAGCCGATTGGCATCCGTGACAGTCTGCGTTGCAGCGAATTCGGAATCGAAAAGTTCAATGAAAACGTCTGTTACCTAGAAGAAGTAACAGTCGAGGAGCAAGAGTAGTGTTGCTGCCTGAGTTTATTGTCCAGCCAGTAGCTTGGTCAGTCGTCATACTAATTATCGCCTCGTTATTAGTTGGTGAGCAATCTGCCAAAAAAAATAAAATTTTTTGGCTACTAACGGGCTTGGGTATTAGCTACTTGGCCAGTACTGCAGTACCCTGGCAATACTGGCTAGTCAACCAGATTGCACTATACGTCGGATTGTTGATAAATGGCTTGATTATATTGCTTGGCATATACCTACTGTTTGATTTTTTTCAAAACAGGGGCGTAAAATTTTCAGACAAAATTACAAAAGACTTCAAGAAGCTCAAATCAGCACTAAAGCAACCGAGACCACTATGGGTATACGGCCTAATCGGATTAGTTGTCGGTGGCATCGAGCCAATTCGGCTACAGTCCACTCAGCAAAACGAGCTATTCTTGCTGTTCGCGCAACCTAGTCTTGAAGTAATAATCAGTCTGATTGGCTACCTAATGCTGGTATTGCTACCCCTAGTATTATCTCTATTTTTTGCACTGCTAATTGCTCGCAACAAAAAAGACGAGCAATTCACCTTGCTCTGGGGCTCGGGAGCGTTAATCGTTATCGGTTGGCTACTTTCCGCCATAGTAACTGGTCTTATCTAAGTCACAAAAGCCAAAAGTAGGCCATCCTATGACTAAAGTGAAAGATTGTTTTTGTGTAGCTTACGAGCAACGTATAATCATAACGATGATAAGCAATAAGCGCCAAGCTGTTTCAATATTTTTTAACAAAGAGGCTTTATGACACTACTAGAGGCAATTTTACTCGGGATTGTGCAAGGAATATTTATGTTCTTCCCTGTTAGCTCAACCAGTCACCTTGCTTTGCTACAGCATTGGCTAATTGAAAATGGCTCACAGTTGCCGTCACCTGCTTCGTCAGAGCTTATATTGTTCGACCTGGTGGTACATGTAGGCACACTGGTATCAATCGGCATCGTTTTTCGCAAAGAGCTCGCCAAAGCTCTCCTTGGAATAAGACAAGAAATTACACAGGGCATTACTTCGTTCTTCAACAAACAAAACCGATACCTAAGATTAGTTGGGTACAGCCTATTGTCACTAACGGCAACTGGCTTAATTGGTTTTATTATCCTACTAAGTGGCACTGCAGTATTTGATTCACCCTACGCAATAGCAATAAATCTGATCATTACTGGGCTGCTGCTCTGGTGGACGGATTCTGTCGATAAAAACAACTATGGTCCAAGTGATTTAACGGCTCGAGTGGCCATACTAATTGGAGTCGCACAAGGCTTTGCATTGCTGCCCGGACTATCACGCAGTGGGCTAACGATAGCCATTGCGCTATACCTAGGCCTTAAGCGTAAATGGGCGGCAACCTATAGTTTCTTTTTGGCAATTCCAACTATCTTAGCGGCATCAAGCGTGCAGCTACTTATTGTGCTAACCGACAGCCAGCCAATACTCATCCAGCCGTCAGCTTTTGTTGTTGGTTTTGTAGTTTCCGCCATTGTCGGGACTGGAGCTCTCCTAGCTGTACTATGGCTCTTGTACCAGGCTCGCTTTCGCGTCTTTAGTTATTATGTCTGGGTATTAGCGGCTTTGGTACTGCTAGATATTATCTAATTTCACAGCATACAGCTGGAATAAAAAAACTTCACAAATCAACTATTTGAAATTTGAATTAACTATCACTTCGACAAACTCAGCGTCATTCGACTCGCAAAAGGTCCGATTGATGAGAGGATTCATCAATCGGAAAAGGAGAAGCTTCAAAAGTCAAAAGAAAAAAGCGCCATTTAATTGCGCTTTTTTGACATTTGACTGAAAAGACTTCGACGTGGTGGGGGTGGCTGGGATCGAACCAGCGACCAATCGGTTATGAGCCGACTGCTCTAACCACTGAGCTACACCCCCGTGGTTAACTGCCCCATTTTATCAGATACCAGCAAAAACTGTAATTGCTTCCCGATATTTATGCGATACTGTGTTAGTTATGCGACTTATTCTTGTACTCTTCACTATTTTGCTACTACTAACGATTACTTTTCTAGTAGTTGTGCTAGTGGTTTTTACTCCTGGTGATCGACGCTTGTTTATTTCGTTTAGCGAATCCCTTGTAGTAGATGGGAAAAATCGTCACTACAAAATTGTAAATGCTTCACCAAAAAACACAGACCCTCAGCCGTTGATAATTGGTTTGCATGGCTACCGTGATCGAGCTGAGTGGTTTGCAGCTTATTCTGGGCTACACCTACTAGCCGAGCAAGAGGATGCCATTCTAGCGCTCCCTAGTGGGCTACGCAACTCCTGGAATGGTACTTTTTGCTGTGGCTGGGCTTGGCAAAATAATGCTGCTGACGCTGCTTTCGTGTTAAAAATGATTGAAGCGATTGAGCAAAACTACACTGTTGATGCATCTCGAATCTACATTGTTGGTTTTTCCAATGGTGGCATCTTGGCACAAAAACTATTGAATGATGCACCAGATATCTTTACTGCCGGAGCAGCTGTTATGAGCGGAGTCGGTGATAAGAATACCCTATTAGATATTAGTAACGCTACAGCACCCTTACTGCTGGTTAACGGCACAGCTGATGCTTATGTTCCTCTCAAAGAAATGCAGCCAGATGTAGCTGGTTTTACGTTTTTACCTGCATTTGATAGTGCAGATATATGGGCTGAGCAATATGACTTAACAGGCAAGCAGGCGACTACAGAAGATATCTTTACGCGCTACACTTGGCAAAATGATACAAACCGTCAACTTGAACAACTCATTTATGAAACCTCGCATCGCTGGCCCAGCTGGCGGCTCTGGACACTGCCCAATGAAGTTCCACGTTCGACTCAAGTAATTTGGGAATTCCTCTCAAGCCATCAAAGCTAGCTTATCGTTTAGGCTATTTTTGATTGTGTGGCAGTGTAATCAATTGCTTCTTCTAGTAGCCTTGATAGCTCAGTGGTATTTTTTGCATTCATTAGCTGCTCTCTTAGGTTTTTTGCTCCGCCAAAGTCGTTGATATACACTTTGCAAAATTTATTGAGCACTCGTACATTTCGACCATTCTCGCCCCAAGTTTCAGCAAACAGTTGCACATGCTTTCTATAAAGCTCAAGTCGCTTGAGTGCAACCGTCTCACGCCACGGACTATTTTTTGCGAATACATACGGATCATGAAAAATACCGCGACCAATCATGATGCCATCGAGCTGATGTTTCGCCGCTAGCTCGATTCCTTGTTGATAGCTCATGACATCCCCATTGCCAATAATCGAGGTGTCTGCGTTTAGCCTATCTCGCAACTCACGTACTTTACCGATAGCACTCCAGTCAGCCGGCACTTTACTCATCTGCTTACGAGTACGACCATGCATAGTTAGAGCTGCAATATCCTGCCCAAGTAAAAACTCTGGCCATGAATAGTCAACCTCATTAAAACCAAGCCTAGTTTTAACACTAACTGGTAATCTACCAGCAGCACCTTCTTTGGTTGCTTGAATTATTTCTTGTGCAAGTGGGCGGTCATTGACCAGTGCCACACAGCAGCCGTTTTTAACAACAGCTTTGTCTGGACAACCCATATTTATATCTATTCCGGCATAATTGACATCCATGAGACCACTTGATTCTTCAGCAAATGTCCCATCAGCTAGCTCTTTAGCGGTTTGATAGTACCTCTCTGGATCTTTACCCCATACCTGAGCAATCAATGGCTGCTCTACGCTAGTAAATTGCAATCGGTTCAGCAGTCGTTCACGCCCAGGACTCTGCAATCCGTCGACATTTACAAATTCTGTAAAGAAAATATCCGGCGCAGCACACTCACCAACAATCCGACGAAACACCGTATCAGTAACATCATCCATCGGTGCCAATATGAAATATGGCTTTGGTAATTTACTCCAAATGTTTATGCTTGTTTTCTTAGTATTTTTTCGGCTTGCCATATCTGTGATTTAAATAACGCTATTTTGTGCCCCCAGTATTCTATCTCAAAATCAAGAAACTTTTCCCAATTGTCAACTGGCCTCTGCCTGTCTCCATCAAAAAATAATCGGTAGTCTAGTGCTCGACGAGCACGCTGTTCGTCTTCTGTTTTCCATGAGCCATCATTGACTTTTTGCTGGCGACTTATTGCATCAAACGTTTCATCTATTATCCGACTACGAAACCAGGCAATATCACTTCGCATACCGTAGCCTTTTTTTCTACTTAAATTACGGTGGTGTGCGTATTCTTTCATATGCTCCATACGGTCAACATCAGGTGATAACGCATTTTTGAGATAGCGCTGCATATTTTTTTGATAGCCTTCAATTACATGAAGCCCGGATCGGGAAGCTGCCTGCCTGTCAGTATCGGTAAGCGGCCTCGGACGAGCAGCCAATGTACGCGTCACTGCAGCTTCGCCTAGCTTTTTAGTGTTTCTTGTTATCAGCATAGATTCTTCGGCTGACAAAGCAATGAACCGTAACTGACGTGTTTCACCATCAACATAGGCGGCAGCAGATGGCCTATTTCTCGGTACGTCGAGTAATATTGAACGATAGTTATCAATCGTAGCAAAGGTTTTTTCTTCCTTTGTAACATCGTTATAGTCTTCTGCTGCGAGACCAACGGCTTCAGGCTGGACTACATGTACAAACGGCAGCTGTCTTTCTAGTTCTGGTTTTTCTAATAAACTCATTTATAAATTCTCCTATTTGCTGCTCGTTGCTGAAAAATTACTACCGAGAACGCGGGTGGCGTGGATACTCAACATTTGGTCGTCTTGTGCGCTGGTCGGTGAGCTTTCTTTCTTGATAATTAAGCCACCGCCTTATTGCGTCACGCCGCTTAACACCTCCGCCAGATCCGCCAAACCATGCGTCAAACTGACGGTATTCTTCTGCCATTGCTTCCTCAATTTTGTGTATACTTATCGAATCGCTGATATTTGCAGTAACTTGTTCCAGTCCCCAGGCTTTTGCAAAATTTTCAGGCACTTCTATTGCCACTCTCTCGGATTTGCTAACGGTGTTTTCCCTTACTTCTTCGTAGCCCGTACCGTAACGACCTACTATCTCATCCCGAAGACCAGGTATGGTGTCGGCTTTCTTAAAGCCCTCTGCCCTACTTATTGAAGCCAGCTTGTTTATAACCCTACCAAGCTCTCGATTTCGCTCAAGAATAGAAACATGTGGTCCAGGATTCTTATCAACTAACCTATCTGCGGTCTCATATTCAGGATATACACCGTCAACTACAGGCTTAATCGATGAATCCGTACGCGCCTCGTGACTCGCTGGCTCTGTGGTCGGAGAATAAAAAGTCGAGTCTTCTATTTCAAAAAGGCTGCCTTGCCGTGGATCATGTTCTGACATATATATATTATATCACACTTATGTCTTGTTTGCAATCTGTAGTGCACCTCATTATTCTAATTGTTAAAACTACTTGACGGATCAAGTAATTTTGTATTTTCCACTTTTAGCTATTTCCTAATTGCTAACCTGCTGCTATTCCCAACGAAACACCTTGAAGGCGATTGCATAAATAATAATCATCCAGCCACCTAGCATCGCTAGCTCTGGTCCAATTTCAAGCAATGTCCTTCCTTCGGTGATAATCAGTCGTAGTCCGTCGATTAACGGCGTGAGTGGCAAGAAGTCAGATACCGTCTGTAGCCACTCTGGCATCAAAAACCTTGGAAAGAACACGCCGGAAAGGAACATCATTGGAAAAGCCACCAGATTAGCTAGTGGTGCAGCTTGCATTTCGTTCTTAGCCCAACCACCAGCAGCTAATCCAACACCAAACAGCACAATCGTACCGAAAATTGTAAGAATCGCTAAGCTTAAGTAGTCGCCGCGCATATTGACGTTAAACAGCAGTACTGCCACGATAAACATGACTGCCACCGCGAGCAGCCCGACGAACGAATTAGACAAAACATTGCCAGCAAAATACTGCCACACCTTAATGGGCGTCGTATGATATCTCCGAATGATACCTTTTTCTTTCATACGTGGGAATACTGTGGTCGGGCCAAATACCCCCAAAGATAATATTGTAAATCCAAGCAGTCCAGAAAATATGTAATCAAGCGTCGTCAGTCCTTCAATTTCTGTAGCTTCGACAGCAACGGAAAATGGTGTCTCAACAGGCACCAGTTCGGCGTTAATGTCAGCGAAAATACTCTCCATTATAGACCCTAGTGTCACGCCGGCTTGCTCGTTACCACGATCATAGAGAATTTCAACGTTACCTCTTGGAAAACCTGCCTCAGGATCAATCTCACCAAAGCCTTCCGGTAGCGTCACCACCGCGTCAAGTGAACCACGATTCATATCCTCTTGTGCAATATCAAGAGAAGTAACATCTTCATTAACAGTAAAAATTTCATTATCAATCAGTTGCTGCTCAAATTCTGCCGCAAACTCACTCTCTGATTGATTTAGTAAAGCGATATTAAAAGAGATATCTCGATCTTGTCCAAAAAGCCCACCAAACACCAGCAAAAAGATTAACGGAAAAACAAATACAAAGAATATACCTACCTTGTCTCGAAAGAGCCGACGGATATCTATTTTTGCAAAGGTAAATATTGGAAGCAGCTGTTTTTTCATAATTATTCTCTAAGCTCCTTGCCAGTAAGGTCGATAAAAACATCTTCTAAGTCAGCTTGTTCGACTTGTTGCTCTTTGGTAAAACCGCGACTCAGCAAATCAGCAATCAATTTCTTGGGCGTATCTAAAGCAATAATTTTGCCGTCATCCATGATGGCGACCCTATCACAAAGTATCTGGGCTTCTTCCATATAGTGAGTTGTTAAAATTATTGTCACACCACTATCACGAATTCTTCGAATTAAGTCCCAAAGATTACGACGCGACTGTGGATCGAGTCCAGTTGTTGGCTCATCGAGAAACAATACCTCTGGCTGATTAACAAGTGCGGTCGCAATCGAAAAGCGCTGCCGCTGTCCGCCCGATAAGCTCTCAGGGTATGATGAGGCCTTCTCGGTCAATTGAACTTGTTCCAGTATTTCGAGAGGGTCAACCTTACGGCCATACGTTGAAGCAAAAAATGCCAGGAGTTCAGTCAGTTTAGTCTTCTCTTCAAAAGCAGCAGTTTGTGGCTGAACCCCAATGATTTGCTTAATTTTTTGGGGCTTTTTAGCGACATCTATACCAGCCAACTCTGCTGTTCCGCTATCAATTGGACGCATGGTTTCAATCATTTCTAAAGTAGTTGTTTTACCAGCTCCGTTTGGACCGAGGATACCAAAAATCTCACCTCTTTTTACATCAAACGTGACACCTTTTACAACCTTAGTGTTGCCATATGTTTTTTCTAAGTCTTTGACTCGTAGGATAATCTTACCCATATGCCTACCAGTATAACGCGGGATAATTAAACTGAAAACAAAAACACCCTAGCTGTCGCTAAGGTGTTTTGTCTGTTATCTAGCGTAAACTATTTGCTGCGCTTTACAGTAAGAAAACCGTTTCGTGGGTTTTCGTTTACTTCCATATCGCTAGGAAGGTCAGTAGCAGTCTCAGGACGCTCATCCTTGCTGAAATAATAGATTGTTTGTTCTTTTCCACCGCGCAAGGTAACTTGCTTAGAATTTAGATAGTATGTAACACCTTTTGAATTTGTGTGCTTGTAAGCCATAGTTACAACTTCTCCCTCTCTTTAAATGATAGTGCCTATACCATACTCCTGTGGCACTAGAGTTGTCAAGGGGTCGTCGTAATTTTCACCTATTGCCAAAGTGAGCTACTGTCACTTAAAATACCTTGCACGATAAGCTGCTTATGATTTACAATGTAGCTTGTAATTAAGAACAAAATGTAAAAAGGTGGTTACAGTTCTATGGAATTCAATCGAGGCGGCCGACAGTCGCAACCAACAAGCCCTACAGCAACAAACAACCCAGGACCAGGCCAAAGCCCTGCCAGTGGTGGCGCCAGCACACAAAAGCCAGCTGGATTAAACAACGGCAACAAATCAAATAAGTCATCTAAGTTTATGAACCTAAAGTTTGCATCAGTTGCACTATTGTTCTCAGCAACTATTTTAGTTGTTGCGCTTCTCATCTTTTTGGCAGTAAGTACGCCAAAGAATGAATCAACTTTTGTAGAGGACGATAAGTTCCAAGCGATATTCTTAAACGGTGGCCAAGTGTACTTTGGTCAAGTGACTGACTTAAATAGTAATTACCTACGATTAGTAGACATCTACTACCTACGAGTCAACCAGCAAGTCCAACCAGCCGAAGGTGAAAATCTACCAATCCCACAAGAAGGCGACATATCCCTAGTAAAGCTTGGCTGTGAGCTACATGGTCCAAAAGATGAGATGCTTATCAACATGGATCAAGTGATCTTCTGGGAAAACCTAAAGCCAGAAGGACAGGTATCACAAGCTATCACTACCTTCAAGGCTGAGAATCCAGACGGCCAAGACTGTGAAGACCCAGGTCAAGCAGGCATACCAGAACAACAGGTACCAAGTTTTGATAATGACGAATTTGGTGCACCACAAGAAGAAGACGAAGAATAAACAGAATCTAATTCTTAGCTATCAAACACCGAGCGTAATTGCTCGGTGTTTTAGCTTTCCAGCCTTTTCTTAAACCATAGCTCAAGCAGCAGTCTCGAGCTAAACAGTACTAGCGCTACTGCGCCAAACACCAAGCTCCACCCAGCCAAATCTGGCGACCAACGTGGAGAAGCAAAATCAAACTGATACAGCTCTTTCGGAACTGGACGCTGTTGCACGCCTTGCTCTCTCACATAAGACTCGACACACTGCACCCGTCCATCTGCCAGTTGTCCAGAAGGGAATCGCTCTTCGCAAACACGCTCGGCATCTGCGTATACCGCCTGATTCTCTTCTCTTACTCGATCCTGTTCTGCCCGTAATAGTCGCTCATACTGATGCACTAGCTGAATTGGTGGACGGATAGCATCTTCGCTAGCGACTAAATCGGTGTTCATGTGACTGTGAACATGCTCCCTGAGCTCTCGTAGCGCCTCCTCCGTGCCTTCACCTGCTTCATCCGCCTGAAAGACCGCTTCTTTAAGCTGAATCATCTGGAGGTTATTCTGACGAAGCGCAAACGCTGCAACACTAAAAAATACCACTGCAGCAATCAAAAAATACCAGCTAGAAAAACGGCTTAACTTTCGATGATAATAGTGCAGTGCTCGTTTATGCATAGTTTTATTCTACAATGCCTTGAATCTTTCGGTTATGGTTAATAGATTTGCAAGCCCAGCAATAACAAACCCGATTACTATTGCTATTTCAAATCCAGCCGCAAGTCCAACAAATAGCATTAGTGTCCATACAGCAGTTTTTACAATTGCTCCTACCATTTCCATAATTGAAATATAGACAATTCGATTGCCCGGCAAATCATCAGCGGCATCATACATGCCCTTTTGGTAAGCGATACGCATTGAAACTGCCGTGGTTTCACCGGCTGTATTGACGGCAAATGCAAACGGTAGCGATTGTACAAAAGGTCGGAAAAACTGCACTACCATATCAACGATTGCACTTAGCTGCAACAGCTCTCTTCCTTTTCGCTTATCGACAAGTTGACCGATCGCATAAGCAGTGAATATTGACACCACAAAGCCAACTGAGCTGATTGCCCCTAACTCTAAATACACGTTTGCACCAAGCGCAAATATGCCCAAATATAGTGGCCAGAGCGTTACTGATAGCTGATGCGTTATCGTTAAGCCAGCATATGAGATAAGGTCTCTCTTTATGCTAGACAATCGTAAGCTTCGAAACCTAATTTTTTGATGAGTTTTCACCGGCTCAGCGGTGCTCAGAAGTGGAATTAAGCCTACCAGCAATAGAAGCGTCATCGCCAAAAAAATATATTGTGGGCCGAATACGGTCGCAACAATACCGCCAACGATTGGACCAAGTGCACCACCAACTCGTTGCACAATATTGGCAAAGCCCATTTCTTTGCCGCTATGATCAGAATGTTTTACTTTTGAAAAGTCAACATGATACGCCGTAAAAAATAAGGTATTGGCGGTCGCCCAGATGGCTGCAACTGCCCCTAGTGGCCACTGCTGCTCTGGTAATGTCAGAAAACTGATCGATGAAACAAGCTGCAAAACAAAACTAATGATTAAAGTATGTTTCGGCCCAAACCGCGCCACAACGTACCCTGCCGGTAGATGAAACAGTGTTCGAGCCACAAAATAAGCAATGTAAAAAGAAAATATTTCTGCCAATGAATACTCAAGACCATAAAGAAATATCGGGATAAACACACCGACTAAACTAAATGCCATTGTCCGGAAAAA
Organism: Candidatus Saccharimonadota bacterium; assembly: GCA_007135955.1. GTDB lineage: Bacteria > Patescibacteriota > Saccharimonadia > Saccharimonadales > SLHW01 > SLHW01. The sequence continues at coordinate 2,811 of SLHW01000006.1, read as the reverse complement.
GGTACTGATATAAATCTGGCTCAACTCATCAAACGATGCATAACGCCAAAAATGCCTTTTAAGAAGCAGCCTGTGCAGAATTTTTTGTATCATTTTTGTTTTTTACTTCTTAAAACAGTGTACCATAGAACTATGCATATCTTCTTTAGCGGAATTGGTGGTACGGCAATTGGCCCATTGGCACTGATTGCCAAACAGGCTGAACTCGAAGTATCTGGGTCTGATAAACAAGCGTCTGCTTACACAGAGTACCTCGCAAAGCGAGGCCTTTCGTTTTATATTGGTCAGTCGAAAGCCCAAATCGAACACCTTCATCAAGACAAACCGATTGACTGGTATGTCTACTCTTCAGCGGTCGCCATGGAGCAACGCCAGCCAGAAGAGTTACTATTTTGCCAAGAAAACGCTATCAAAACCTCTAAGCGTGATGAACTGATTAATTATATTTTGGAACAAAAAAACCAAAAAATGATAGCCATTGCTGGAACGCACGGTAAAACCACTACAACTGCTATGGTTATCTGGCTACTTCAACAGCTTCAAATACCACTCAGTTATTCAATTGGCGCGAAGTTGCCTTTTGGTGACATGGGACATTTTGATGAGACGGCAACTTATTTTGTCTATGAGGCAGACGAATATGATCGAAACTTTTTGTCATTCTCGCCAGAGATGAGCATTATCTCAGGGGTCGACTATGACCACCCTGACATCTACCCGACTCGCGAAGAGTACAATCAAGCCTTTCGTCAATTCCTCCAGCAGAGTAACCACGCCTATATCTGGAGGGAGGACGCCGAAAGAATACATAGCTCATCACCTTGCAATACTACGACAGTTATTGATAAGCAAGAGTATCCTTTTAGTAAGTTAACTGGCCAAGTAAACCGCGAAAATGCCGCAATAGCGGCCCAAGCAATCATGAAACTACTAAAAAAAGATAGCCTCACTGAACTGATTACCATACTGGATTCTTTCCCAGGCTTAAGTCGACGCTTTGAACAGATTGCAGAAAATCTATATAGTGATTACGCTCACACGCCCGCCAAAATCAAAGGTGCGCTGCAAATAGCCAAAGAAGTAGCTGGAGATAACGTCATCGTGATATACGAAGGACTCCACAACACTCGGCAGCATTTTATAAAAGATGAACTGCCAAGCCTGTTTAATGGTGCGAAAAAAGTCTACGTGGTGCCGAGCTACCGCGCCCGTGAAGATGAATCACTCGAAGATTTAACGCCTGAGAAAATTGCCAATATCATCGCTGAAACCACTAGCGAGCCAGCGCAACTAGATCATTCACTTGAGCAGACCATCAACCAGCATCGTCAAGCTGGTGACTTGGTGCTCTGTCTATCGGCTGGTGGTGGTGGTAGCCTTGATGAGTGGCTAAGGCAAATCTTTATCGTTTAGCGATTATCACCGCTTCCCTTTAAGGCATTGCGTTTTTTTCGATCAGCCAGTTTATCAACATTCGCTTGAGCAATATCTTCGAGCGATATGTCTAAGTAGTCTGCGATAGTGGCAATGTACCAAAGCACATCCCCAAGCTCTTTTGTAATATCATCTTTATCGAGCGACTCTGGTTGGCCATCACCATCTCGAATTAACTTTTTCACTTTTTCAGCAATTTCACCTGATTCACCAACTAGACCCAGTACTCGATGATAAAATTCCAAAGGCTTATCTTCGCTGGCGGTGGTTAAGGCATGTTTTTGATACTCTTTAAATGTCATGGCTTGACTGCTCCTGTTGTTTCATCTATTGTAACTGCTCCTTGACGAAGCACAACTACCGTGTCGTCTACTACTTGCAAGATAGTTGAGGGCTTGCCAAGCATAGCAACAGACGTATCAGCATAAAAATCGATACGGTCGCCAAAGTAATCAATCGCTTCTGACAAGCTGTGAGCTGGTGGTTGCTGCGTCAGATTAGCGCTGGAAGTAAGCAGGGGGCCAGTTTGCTCGAGCATTGCTCGTAGGGCGCTGTTGTTGGGCACGCGAACAGCGAGAGAGTGTTTACCTAAATGCAGATACGCTAATTCTGCTTGCGCACACGGGATAATGACACTTATCGGATTTGGCCAATAGTGCTCAATAGCCTGCAGGTAACGTCGCCGTAAGCCTAGGTCAACAAGTTGCTGAATCGAAGCAGCGATAACGGTACCAGGTTTATTCTCTCGCTGCTTTGCTCGGTAGAGCCTTTTTACTGAAAGCTTACTAGTTGCTCGACACACCACTCCAAGTAGCGTATCAGTTGGCATTATGCCAACTGCATCTTTTTGCAGCAGCTTTACTACCTCTGCTTCATTGATTATTTTCATCAGCAGTATTTTATCACTAGTTTATACTTGCATGCATTAGCTGTTATACTGGATTTTATAGGAGTAAATAAACATGATAGAAGCCCTTGAAAGATTTTTAGCGAGCCACATTGTTGCAATATTACTGATTGTTCTTTTTGCTTATGTTGCACAAAAAGTTATCATGGCTGTCGTTTCAAAAATTATCCGTCGATCCATTCGGCTAAACACTAAGCTTAGTAATGCCTACGAGGAAAAGCGCGAAAAAACTCTTATAGACATCATCCGAACTGCACTGAAGTTTACTATCTGGCTTATGGCTGGGCTTATGATACTTCAAGAAATTGGCGTCAATATTGCGCCGCTCCTTGCTGGAGCTGGTGTCGTCGGTGTCGCGCTTGGTTTTGGAGCACAATCACTCGTACAAGATGCTTTTCGCGGATTGTTTATAATTTTTGAAAATCAATACCGGGTTGATGATGTTGTACAGATCAACAGTGACTTATCTG